>JASFEM010000102.1:0-12001 GCA_050124835.1 Syntrophobacterales bacterium
GGTTCCCGGACGACAGATTTTGGAGATTGGCAGCGGCATGGGCGTCAGTGGTCTTTTTGCAGCTGCCTGTGGGCATGAGGTAATCTTATCTGATCATGAGGAAAACATTCTCCGGTTCATACGTGCCAATGCCCTGTTAAATAACTTGGACAATGTGTCCATTATAGACGTTGATTGGAGTAAGCCGGCGGGGCAGCACCGTTACGACTGGATTGTTGGCGCAGAAGTGGTGTATCACCGTCCGACATATGACCACCTGGTGCAGTTTCTCCAACAGGCCTTGAAACCCAACGGTACTATCTTTTTGACGAAGAGCACAAGCTTGCCGGCTTCGGGCTTTTTCTCCAGACTCACCCAGCATTTCAAGTTTAAGAAACTCGATAAAGTAATGCGTAGCGAAGACAAAGAATTCGCCATCAGTCTCTACGCCATTAAGAGAAAAGAAGAGGTGTGATTGGAGGAATGATGAGACTTACATTCCTGGGAACCGGCTCCGCCTGGTCCCTTCCGGAGATCGGTTGTACCTGCCTGATATGTAATCATATGCGCAAAAAGAAGGAGGTGCGGCTGCGCACTGCCCTCTATCTGGAGAGTCGAGAGAACCTGTTGATTGATTGCGGACCGGACATCGTCCAGCAATGGTGGGCCAATGGAGTGAGGACCGTTGATGCTGTCCTGATTACCCACGAACATGGAGATCACTACTTGGGCCTGGATGAGTTGGTTGCTTTACGACGGTCAACTGCCCCAAAGAAATGGCGTCCTATTTCAGCCTATGCGACAGCCGAAGCTTGGGAGACCATTGAACTCCGTTTTGCCTATCTGTTCGAAAAGACACTGAAGAAGAAGCTGGCGATTCCCGGCAAAACGCTGGCCGGAATGCGTACCAAAGTGATTCCCTTTAAGACTTATCACGGCCCGATGGCCAGGGGCTCGGTGGGATATGTGATTGAAGAGGAGGGGAAGCGGCTAGCCTACACTTCAGACCTTGTGCGCGTCGAGGCCCAAGAAGACATCTTGCGCCACCCCGATGTGCTTGTTATCCAGTCGCACTGGCTCAATGAGCCTCAAGTTAACCGACCGTCACTGTTGAGCCTGCAAAGAGCACTACCTATGATCCGTGCCTGGAAGCCCAAAAAGATGGTTTATTTGGTTCATATATCTGATGCAGATCCAGTCACCGGCGACTCGGCCAATGAGGCCCTCAAAAAAGTGGCTCCCGCAGATCCACTAAAAGATCCGCAAACTGCTATTCCCTATGCCATTCCAACCTGCCAGATGGAATGGCAGGAGACTGCCGAGCGCGCCTTTAGGGACAACGGCATCCACATACCCGTACAGGTCGCCCACGACGGACTCCGGGTGGAGATATAGCGCGCGAAGCTCATCGTCAGCGGTCGGAGAGCAGCTGGCAGCGAACACTGCGGGAAGACCCAGCCTTCGCCGAGGCTACGGCGGGCAGGCGCGGAGCCGGGGTGACACGGAGACGCGGAGATTGAGGATTGCGAATTGTGTTAATACCCTGCAACCAATCACCTATAACGTATAACTAATAACGTATAACCGTTGACAGAATCGACCCTAGGCACTTGAAACATGAATGAGCAACCTATGAAAATACTTTCCAATGGTCTGACCTTGCAGGCTGTACTCACTACTCCTACGGCTGATCCGTGGCCGTTGGTGGTATTGTGCCATGGGTTCTTGAGTCACAAAGACGGATCCAAATATAGACAGCTCGCAAAATTTCTCAGCGAAGAGGGTGTCGGTTCCATCCGCTTTGACTTCAGGGGTTGTGGCAAAAGCGAAGGTCTTTTGCGCGAAAGCACGGTGTCAGGACGCTGGAGTGATTTGCAGAAGGTGATTGATGAGGCTGAGAGCCTAGATGGTTTCGATGGACGCTTAGGTTTACTGGGAAGTAGTTTGGGCGGCTATTTGGCGCTTTTGGAAACCAGTCGAAACTCTCGAGTCCGCTGCGTGGTGGTCTGGTCGACACCCTCGCATCTACATGAGTTGGCAGAGAGGCTCCTGGAAGCAGCGCCGGTTAGCATGTCGAAAGCTTTTTATGAAGATCTCCGCCGAGTGGACCTTCTATCCCGACTGGATAAAGTGCAGCGGGTGTTAATTCTGCATGGTAAACAGGATCAGCAAGTCTTAGTTGACCATGCCTCCAGATTGTTTGACGCGGTGCAGGAGCCGAAAAAACTGCATATATTTGAGGATGCGGATCACCGCTTCAGTCAAGAAGAGGCACGAGAACAGGCCATCCGACTCAGTTTGGACTGGTTCAGAAGATTCCTATAGATCAGCGGGCAGCAGGTAGAGCATTGCGGATTTCAGATTTAAGATTTCGGATTGCGGAATGCGAAGCGCGAAGTAACTAATAACTAATAACGTAAAACGTTTAACCATTGACAGTTTTGAAACTTCGAACAGCGCAGCGCGCACCACGCGCTACGTTACCTCACCTGTTAATTTGAGACGTGCATCCAGGACCAGGCTAAAAAGGGCAGGAATCAGAAAAAGGGTAAAGACCGTGGAGAGGGCAAGACCACCCACCACCACGCTTCCCAGGCCGCGATAGAGTTCGGAACCAGCGCCCCGGAAAAGCACCAGGGGCAACATGCCGAAGACACTGGTTGTGGTGCTCATGAATATGGGTCTAATCCGGTTCCGTACTGCCTCCCTAATCGCTTCGCGTGATTGCATGCCCTCGTGCCGCATATGGTTCAGACTCTGGTGGACGATGAGAATGGCGTTGTTGACCACCGTGCCGATAAGTATGATGAAACCAAGCATGGTCAGCACATCCAGGGATTGATACTCGATTAAATGACTCACCAACCACAATCCGGCAAAACCTCCAGCAGCAGCCAATGGCACGCTGAACATAATAACGAATGGATAGAGAAAACTGGCGAAAAGGGCTGACATAAGGAGATAAGTAATAGCCAGGGCCAGGACGAAGTTCCACTGAAGGGCCCGGCGAGTGACCACCAGGTCGTCTGCTGTGCCGGCAAGGTTGATATTGTAAACGGAGCCGATTTCACCGCTCTGTTTTAGAGGAGCGATCACTTGATTTTGTAGCGTCAGCATAGCGGTTTCCAGGGGGGTCTCGCGCGGCGGCCGGACCTGAATGGTGATGGCACGCTGCCGTTCGATGTGGTTGATCTGGGTAGGGCCAGCCACCCAGCGCACATTGGCCACAGATCCAAGTGTAACCAGTTGACCGTCGGCGGTTCTCAAAAGGAGATCATCGAAATCCTGGGTGCGTTGGGTGAAGGATGCGCGCCCCATCAAGGTGAGGTCGATTTCCTTCCCCTCGTGTTGATAGTCACTCACCTTGCGGCCATCCAGGAGTGTGTCCACAGTTTCGCCGATATCTCGGGCCGCGAGTCCCAAACTGGCGGCCCGGACACGGTCCGGAACAATCTGAATTTCCGGATTGCCCAGGTCAAGACTTGGAATGGGGCGCACCTGAGAGCCGGGCAACAGCTGCATGGCCTGGCCGAAAATGGTACCGCCATACTGGATGAGCCTCTCAAGCTCCGGGCCGGTAATATCCACATCGATTGTGCGTCCTGAACTGATGCCACGGCCGAAGAGACTGCTTTGGTAGGATGTGGCGTAAAAACCGGGAAGTTTGCGAAGTTGTCCGAGGAAAATCGGAACCAGTTCCCTGGCTCTGAGAGGGTCTTGGGTGGAGGCGCCGGCGAACATTATCCTTCCAAGTGCTACATAGAAGAGATTACGGATGCGCGGCTGTCGATATTCAAAGGGCTCACCTTCGCTGTTTGCTTCTTTCCAATAAGGAGCGAGATCGTTGACAATTTGGCGGCCAATATCGTTGAGTTCTTCCAGGTTATAACCAGGGGGTGGGAGAAGAATACTGAAGACAAAATTGCGATTGCCTTCCGGCAGATACTCTGAAGGAGGTGATAACCAGATGGCCATGGCCAGCGAAAACCCGGTGAGGAGAGCCACCACCCCTAATCGCCCCGGCACAGATCCTGTTATCCGGTAATTGAAATTGGCTATCCCTTCGGTGAGACTGTGGGCAAAGCGATCTAACAACCGAAGGAATTTTGTGACCGGTGCAAGTGGTGTTCTGGACTCATGGGTAACGGAGCCATCAGATGTCGAGGTTGGGTTGGCTGGTGTACCATTCAACTGCTGATTTCTACTTGCCAGTTTGGCCTGACGACGCTCACGAAAAAATCCGAGGATCTTGGCGGCAAACGTGGGAATAACCGTAATGGAGACGATCAGACTCAGAGCCACCGCGCAGCTAATGGCTATGGCGATATCCTTGAACAGTTGGCCGGCTTCCTCCTTCACATACACCACGGGAATGAAGACTGCCATGGTCGTCAGGGTGCTGGCCAGCACCGCGCCCCAGACTTCTGTGGTACCCTTGTAGGCAGCTTCCACCCGGGACTTTCCTAGGCCTCGATGGCGGTCTATGTTTTCCAAAACTACGATGGCTGCATCGACCACCATACCTACCGCAAAGGCGAGTCCGGCCAGGCTGATGACATTGATGTTGCGGCCAAAAAAGGTCATCAACAGAAATGTTCCCACCACGCTTATGGGGATGGCGGTGGCAATGATCAAGGTGCTGTTGATTGAACGCAGGAAGAGGAGAAGAACCAGGACCGCCAGGGTGCCTCCAACAAACAAATTCTGCCGGACAAGATCAATGGCGCTCTGGATGTACTCTGTCTCGTCATATACCTGGCGCAGACGCAGACCTCGCTGTTGGAGCAGGCCCGCATTCATCTCGGCAATGGCCTCCCGGACACCTTTCATCACCTGGAGGACATTGGCGCCAGTTTGGCGCTTGCAGTTGACCGCGATGGTGGGGCGGTTCTTGTCATTTACTATGGCGGTGGCTTTGGCATAACCGAGTCGCACCTGGGCAACATCATGGACATAGATGGGCGTGCCATTGATGTATTTGATCACCACAGCTGCCACATCATCCGGAGACTGATACTCACCAACGGTCCTGGCGATGAATTTGCGTTTGCCCTCGTCAAAGTCCCCAGCACTGATGTTTTCGTTTTCTCTGTTTAGTGCAGCTGAGACCTCGTCTATAGTGATCCGGTGAGCCGCAAGGGAGCTTGGGTCAAAGATAACCTGCATCTCCGGTTCAATGCCACCGTAGATTTCCGATTCGGCCACCCCGGGGATCCTTTCAAACCTCGGCTTGATGAAATCCTTGATGAACTGATATTCGGTTTCGATGCCGGTATTGTCACCGCTGAGTCTTTCGAGGACAATCCAGGCAATGGCGTTTTGTTCGCTGCCAGAGGACACCAGCACGGGCTCTTCGGCCTCATCCGGGTACTCCGGTACCTGGTTGAGGTTGTTGGATACTTTGAGAAGGGCGGCGTCGGGATCGGTGCCAACCTGGAATTTGAGGGTAATAGTGCCGCGGCCGTAGAAGCTTTCACTCTTCATCTCGATGAGACTTTCGACACTCTTCAGGACATCCTCCTGCTCATCAATGATCTCCCGTTCTATCTCCTGAGGGCTGGCCCCCGGCCAGATGGTATTCACAGTGATCTCGGCCTTGTCCACATTGGGAGTGAGTTGCACCGGAATGCGGAAAAGGGCAATGAGGCCGAACATGACCAGAAGGATCACACCGACGATCACGGTGATGGGATTCTTGATGGAAGCGTCAACAAGTTTCACTTTATGCTCAATTTTAAGGTATAAGGCACAAGGTGCAAGGCGCAGGGAAACAAAGGTTATTAGAAATTCGTTTTACCCTATGCCTTGTACCTTGAACCCTGCACCTTTCTTTTGGGGACAGCTAAAAGGTGGGTCCTGCTACCTTTTATTCGATGATCTGTACGGGCTGTCCTGGCCGCAGCCGTTCGTTACCCCTGGTGACCACCTGCATGCCAGCCTCTATCTCACCTTTTACCTCGACCATGCCATCCGAGGCGTTTCCCAGCTGAACCCGCAACGGTTGGGCCACCCCATCGCGAACCACGTAGAGAAGGTGCTGCTGGCCCAAGTTGACTACCGCGTCTTTAGGAACTGCCAGGACTGACTCTGGTTTCCCAACGGCGAGACTAACGCGGCAGAGCATACCCCCTCTGATGCGGTTGTCTGGATTGTCTACAGCGATCTTAACCAGAAAACTCCGACTGGCAGGATCCCCGACCGGGATGATAGCTGCAATTTTACCTGGAAATTCCTCTGGATTCAGGGCATCCACCCGTATGCGGCTGTCGCCTCCGAGGACAAGCCGAGGGACGTAGCGCTCGGGCGCATCCACCTCAACCTCTATACTGCTGAGATCTGCCATGGTGACAATGGCGCCGCCCTTATCCACCCACTCTCCAAGCTGAGTATGCTCTTTCACCACAAAACCGGTGAAGGGGGCGCGGATAATTTTCTTGGCGATGGCATCCTCATTGTACTCTATCATTGCCTGTAATCTGAGAACCCGTGCTTCAACAGACTGAACCTCTGCGAGGTCGTCGGTATATTTCTTGTCTGCTATGGTTTTGCTCGCCAAGAGCTCAGTTGATCGCTTCAAATCTGCACGGGCCCTGCGCAGTTGAGCCTGGGCTTCAGCTTCACTGGCCCGGGCCGCCTTAAGTTCAATTTGGAGAGTCCGATCATCCAACCTCGCGAGAAGGGCACCCTTTTCCAAGAATTCACCCTCAGTTGCGTTGAACTCCTGTACAAGACCGTCAATCGCTGCAGCCACTACACTGGTTAGCTTAGGCTGGGCCGTGCCGATCAGCTGCACCTGCGGTGCTATCTCCATAGTTATGATCTCGGCGACTTTCACCGGGGTAGCCGGCGGACCTTTCTGGGCCTGGCTGAAGTCGATCTGCAATACCAAAAGGTTGCCTAGCAGAGCACAGCAGGCAACAAGAATCAGCAACGGATGTTCGAGCATGTATTTGATCATGAAGACTCCTAAACTGAAGCGTACTCTAGGTCTCAATTAACCCAATCTATCAGTTTATCACGCACCTTATTCCCTTACAAGAAATATGCCCGACGATTTAACTAAACACTGGATGCTGCAAAGAAACTTGAAGTTTAAGGTTGCTAGTGCATCAACATAGTGTCGTCATTTGCCTTACTGCTCCGTACCTGAGGCGCAAACCGCTCTGAGCGGGCCCGATCTGATGCCTACTGCTGAGCACAGAGCACACAGAGCGCTACGGGTTGGCATAAACCTCCAACTCATGCCTTTATGTCGCACAGGTGAAGGGCTGGTAGGTTGCGATAAAGCTGGCGGAAGTCCATGCCATAGCCCACCACGAAAACGTCGGGAATGTCGAAACCGGTGAAGCTGATAGGAAGAGGGACGATACGGCGGATGGATCGATCCAGCAACGTGCAAATGTTTATACTTTCAGGGTTTCTCGCTTCCAGATGACGGATGAGATAACCGAGGGTGAGACCGGTGTCGATGATGTCTTCAACAATAAGCACGTTCTTTCCGGTGATGGACTCATCCAGATCTTTCAGAATTTTAACAGCACCTGGTGAGCCTTCAGCTCCCTCATAGCTGGATATGGCCATAAAATCGAGGGACACTGGGATTTCGATGTTTCGAACCAAATCAGCCATGAATACAAACGAGCCCCGCAGGATACCCACGAGCACCAGTTCCTTGCCACGATAGGCAGCAGAAACCTTGTTGCCCAATTCCTTCACTCGGGTTTGAATTTCTTCAGCACTAAGATAAACATCCCCCAATGGGTCTTTTTTCATGATTTTTCCTTGTCAACGGTTTTCGGAGGGAAGCGGTCACGATTCTTTTTCAGGGGATTCCTGGCGCGCCATGTTTTCCTCCGGCCCCGGTTTGGCCTCGGGGGCGGGAATACCGAATTTGGCGAGCAAAGCTTTATAGTCTTTGCCATAAAAGAGTTTGATGGGGATATTGGGGTAGTGTTCCTCAAAAAGGCGGACCTTGCGGTTCTTCTTGGTAACCAACGACTGTTTCATGGTAGTCAGTTCAATGAAGATGCCATAATCGGGAAGGTAAAAGTCTGGCGTGAAAGACTCGCGCACGTAACCTTCATCATCCCAAGCGATGGGAAAGGTTGTAGGTTCATATTCCCAGAGGATTTCATAGAAGTCGAGGATGCGGGCAAATTCATGCTCACTTTCATTGGCGAAAGCGATCTTGCGACTTAGCTGATACGCTTGGGCATTGTCGTAGTCATCTAGCTCACCACGGTCAGAAAGAATTTTTTCTACCTCACTGATTGCCCGCTTTATCTCCGGCAGCAGAGCAGCTGGGATGGCGGTTTTAGACTCAACCATTGCATTTGTTTCAGCCGCCTTTTGAGTCTGCAACTGGAGAAAAAGACCATGTTTGGACTCTAGCAAGCTAACAGTAGCTTCTGTATTGGTTCCTATGGTAAACCTCTTTTCGAAAATCGACACTTCTGCTGACACGGATATCTCCTAATGGCGGGTACCTCGGCGGGGCTAATCGGTCTCAAAAGTTATCTGTGGGAATATTTGTTGTTTTTAGATAAATTCTTGGCACATTGTCAAGGAAAAGTTACTATTTTCAATCCCTACACTGGCTGTCTTTTTTGATTAGATTTATCGCAACCGGTTAAAAAATTCGAACCCGTACCCGCCTTGAACAGGCTTTTCCCGCGTGTTATAGTTAAAACAATCTCATTCCCCTCTCGAGCAAAGCACACCGTTCCAGATATGGTCGCAACTTATTGTGGCCTGGACATAGATGCACCGTGCCTTGCTTTTTTGCTTACTTCACAACGTTTCTTAATTTACCATGCAACTCTCGGTAGTCCAATATCTTCTTTCGCCTCCTTGTAGCCGTCTCGCGGATGATGCGGGCGATAGTTTCTTTTTGTCCACTTTTCCAACGAAAACCTTGAATGCGGAGTAATGGATGGCCGCTGAAGGTGACTTGGTACTCGTGCATGTTGAGGATACCCCAGCCTTTTTTGCTCGCATTGAGTCCATTGGTCCAGATGTAAAACCTGAGTGGTACCAGGTTACCCTGCTCGTTTTGCAGGTCCCCCTCGTTGAGGTTACTTGGATCCTGCGGCAGGAATACGTAGACGGGGCCTCCTTTAGCATGGGGGGGAAAAAGGTCTTGATAGAGGCAGTGGTGGCTCCGCCCAAAAAGCCTCCTCCAGAGCGTGAGCGAGTGCCCGAAAGGGAAATCGAGAAACAGCCGGATGTGGACAGAGAAAAGGGTAAAGTAATATCCCTTTTCAATAGGAAATAACTTACTTCAATCTGCAATCTAAAATCTGCAATCTACAATCCGAAAGACTCTCCTTCACTTGCCAAACTAAGCTATTGTAATTCTATCGAATTTGTACTATATTACGGTAAAATTGAGGTGCCTGGATGTACGAGTTCTTCGAATTTGCCCAAAGTGACGGCGAAAGGCAGATCAACTCTCGGGTTCATTTGCGGGAGCGTCGCGGCCGTATAGAGGTATTTAAGGACGGTGAGCTCTATGCGGTCTTTGCGGGTAACGACAGGGAGTTTCGCAAGGCGGTCATGATACAACTGGCCCGTCTTGGTGTTGCGAGTTTTCGAGAGCTCTGCGCCGGCTTTCAGGTAGACCGCGAGACACTGGAGCGCTATCTCATTCGTTCTCAGGAAAGCGGTTTGCGCGCTGTTATGGATGAAAAACCCGGTCCAAAGGGCCCGTGGAAGGCTGATCACGCTACCCGCCTTGAGGTAATCAAGGAGTTTGTCAATGAACCCGGTGTCTCCGACAGCGAAATAGCTCGCCGGGTATCGGCACGAAGGCCCATCCAGGTGGACCGCAAGATGGTTAGCCGTATTTTGAAGCACGCCGGTCTCAAACCCTCACCTGATGTCGATGGTGTGCAGGAAGAAATTCCCACTAGTCAGCTTACCTTCCGATTTAAAGACAGGCCCTAGTAATCTCCAAGAAATCCACAAGCTGCAATCTGCAATCTAAAATCGTCTAATAATATGTTTCTACGAACTTTTCTAGGTAGGCATAATAGATAGGCTGCATTTCGGTGAACTCGATGGCCATTCCTCCCGGTTCGTTGCGCCGGACAATACCTTTGGCCACAATGGGCAGATATTGTGAATCCAGCGGAATTTGGAACTGTAGGTCTATCTCAGTATCGATGGGTAGAGGATTAGAGGTTTCAACGAAACAGCCGAGCGGATTCAAGTCTCTGATCATCCAATCCTTGTGTTCAAAGACTCTGATGCCAAACTCCAACCGCGGGTAGCGACGCCTGCTTCCGTTATCTACGGATTCCTCGGTCAAAGGACTCTCCTCTTTTTTGCTTCAGTAAATTTCGTTCCGTAAATCATGCAAGCGGTATGCCATAAATATCTCAATGTGGAAGAATATTATTAATTTACTTGAGTAATATTGTTAACTTAACTTTTCCAAGTCCATGACCTGTCTTCTGTCCTCTTTCGCCGCGTCTCCGTCTCACCCCATCCCCGCGTCAGGCTGCCTAGACATTGGTCATCTTAGCCTCGACCGGCTAATCTTTTTTGACTGATCAAAACAGTTAGTGCATAATTTATAAACCATGCTGATTCTTTCACAGCGGAAACCATGAAAAAGGTATTATTAATCCTTTTGATTTTCCAGACATTAGGCTACTCCTCGCTTATGATGATGCAGAAATCTCACGCCGATGAGCTCGAGGGTTTATCTGCCGTCCTACCAAGCCAAGTAGGGGTTTGGACTGCTGAACCTAAGGATCGCATTTACGACACGGACACCATCTTTAGCTATATAGACGGAGCAGGTGAAGTCTACCGGGCTTATAACATGCGTAGTTGCCTTTCCCGTCGCTACAGTTCGTCTAATAGCCCCGCAATCGTGCTGGACATCTTCGATATGGGTACTTCTGAAGATGCATTCGGTGTTTTCACCCACGACCAGGACGGAAGTCATGTAGACGTAGGGCAGGGCGGGCTTTACCGTCCGGGCTGGCTAAGTTTCTGGAAAGGGAAATACTTTGTCTCCATCTATGTGGAAGAAGAAACAGCTCCCGCTAAAAAAGCTATGGGTGAGCTTGCCAAGGTCGTGGCTTCGCTGATTAGAAAACAGGGTTCCAAACCCGGGATCCTGCTAAATCTGCCCCAGGAGGGGCTTCAATCCCGAAGCATCCGATACCTGCACCATCATGCTCTGCTCAACTATCACTTTTATCTTGCGGACGGAAACATTCTGAACCTCGACCAACACACGGATGCTGTTCTCGCAGTGTACCAGCGGTCCGGAAAACGAGCCCATCTGCTTCTTGTCTCCTACCCGAATGTGGCGCAGGCGACAGAAGCCCACAAGACCCTGCTTCTCCATTACTTGCCTGAGGCAAAGTCGACGGGAGCCGTGCTGCTGGAAGACGGCAAATGGTCCGCCACCGGGTTAAAGAGCAAGTTTTTGACGGTGGTTTTAGAAGCAGACAGCCGACCACTGGCGGAGGATCTTCTAAGAGAAGTCTTGCAGAATCTTTCATAAAATTAGTCATTCCTCAGATTCATCAAAAAATGCAAAATTGACATAAGAGAGAACAGAGGGAGATTTGTCTTATGGACTTTGGCAAAAAGGTGATCACGCGGCGTGATTTTATTAGGGTTGGTTCATGCTTGACCGTGGGAAGCCTCATGGGGCTACCGATAATGGGGAGGGTTTCCGCAAAACAATCTGAAAAGAGCCGGGTAATCCTGATACGAGAGAAAGAGGTTTTTGATAGCCGAGGGCAATTGAGTGAAACCGTCTTGGAGAATATGCTGGATGAGGCTGTGACCGCCCTCATGGACGCTCCAGACGCCTCTTCGGCATGGAAACAATTAGTGAAACCTACTGATATTGTGGGTATTAAGACCAATGTCTGGTTTCATCTCCCAACACCAGAGCCACTGGAAGCTGCCATCTGGAATCGGTTACTAGAGGTGGGAGTCAAAAAGGAAAACATCTCCGCTGATGATAGGGGAATATTGGGAAATTCCGTCTTCGAGC
>JASFEM010000103.1:0-11792 GCA_050124835.1 Syntrophobacterales bacterium
CACATATTTTCTGGGGTGATGAACGTTGCGTTTCGCCGGATCATCCTGACAGCAATTTTGCAATGGCTTTTGAAACTCTAATATCAAAGGCACCACTACCTTCGGAAAACGTGCACAGAGTTACCACTGAAGGGGATCTCCCCAAGGCCGCCGCCAGAGAATACGAAAAGTCCCTCCGGGAGTTTTTTCAAGATACTGCCCACGCTAGAGTCCCCCTGGCTTTCCCTTCCTTTGACCTGATATTGCTGGGCTTGGGAAAAGATGGTCACACCGCATCTCTTTTTCCTGGTGAACCGGTTCTGGAAGAGAAAATACGTTGGGTAGTAGCTGTAGCTGGGACCAGCGCATCCCCTGCTGTGCCCCGGGTCACCTTGACCTTTCCAGTGATCAATCAGGCCAGATGTGTCCTATTCCTTGCTTCTGGGTCTGATAAAAGGGACGTGTTCCAGAAGATTCTGGGTAGTCCCGAGAGTGCAGCCCAACATTACCCGGCTGCCAGAGTTCGGCCGTCTGGAAGTTTGTTGTGGTTCATTGATGAGGGGTTGGCGTGAATGTTAAAAAGCCATCCGAGAAACCCCTAATCTCAATCATTATTCCGACGCTAAATGAGGCAGAGAACCTCGGCACGACTCTGGCTAACGCGCAGAAGGGTAAGGGGGTGGAGATAGTGGTGGTGGACGGGGGCAGTAGCGATGGCACCGACGGACTGGCAAAGAGCTTCGGAGTTCGGCTGCTCTTTACCGCAGCGGGTCGCGCTAATCAGGCAAATGCTGGCGCACTTGTAGCAAAAGGCAGCATACTCCTTTTCCTCCATGCAGACACTCGATTGCCCAAGGGATTTGCTCGGGACATCCAGAGGGTTTTGGCCAATCCGTTCACCGTTGCTGGTGCTTTCAAGCTGGCCATCGAGGGCGCAGGTATGGGTCTTCGGATAATCGAAAAGCTGGCCAACTTTCGAGCCCGGTTCTTAAAGATGCCCTATGGGGATCAGGCCATCTTCCTGAAGGCGGATCTTTTCCGCTCCCTAGGGGGTTTTCCTGATATGCCCATCATGGAAGACTTTGTTCTGATTCAGAGGCTGAGGAAAAAGGGCCATATTGCCATCGCGCCCGCGGCTGTCATTACCTCAGCGCGACGTTGGGAGAAGCTCGGTGTTTTGAAAACAACCTTGATCAATCAAGCTGTGTTGGTGGCATATTTTTTGGGAAGTAACCCCGAGCGGCTGGCACGTTGGTACAGGAGGTCTAAATTGAGGGATTAAGGGATTATGGAATTGTGGAATTGATGATCTAAAGACCAAAATTCACCAAACTCTGATTGCGGAGATGAATTACCTAATCCCTAAATCCCTGAAAACGCCTATCGCCTTAGCTCCGAACCCACGCTTGAGAGCTGAGCCATTCCCTCCGCTTACGCTCGGTCTGCTACCCTTGCGGGGGGAAGTCCTTCGGACCGGAGGCAGTGGCAGCCCGAGCTGCGGATGTTGCCAGCCTCTGCAATAACATGCAGGACGGCCTGAACGTTTAAGTTTGCATAGGCTGACAACATACGCCGCTTCGGGAAAAGCTCAGCCTTCAAGCCCGAGCCATGCGGAGTTGAATACATATGCCTATTCCTGAATTCCCAAATCCCCCAATTATTCACTCCATTACTTGCATCGTGGGGGGAGATCGGATATCTTAAAGCATTTGAGATAAGCTTCACAATCGCAGAAAATGATTTCTGGAATTTGAGGTCAAGAAATGGCAGGCACGTTGAAAGAATTTACTCGCGAAGCACTGGCCAGATTTAATGGTGAAGATGGACAACCCGTGTACATCGCCCATGAGGGTAAGGTTTACGATGTCTCCGAAAGTAAGCTGTGGAAGACAGGCAACCATATGCGTAGGCACCAATCGGGGATGGACCTGACCGATGATATCGAGGCCGCGCCTCACGATACGGAGGTCTTCGAAAGATTTCCTCAGGTTGGTATTTTGAAGCCGGAAAAAGATCCCATGGACGAACATGTTCCCGACTTCCTGTTGGCAGTTTTCCGCAAGATTCCCATGTTACGTCGCCATCCCCATCCCATGACGGTCCATTTTCCCATTGCCTTCGTAATGCTGTTTACTGCATTAAACATCCTCTACCTAGTAACTGGAAATGAATCCCTTGAGACCAGCGCTTTTCACGTCCTGGTGGCTGTTTTTGTGGCCACACCCGTGGCCATGATCACGGGGCCCTACAATTGGTGGCTCAATTACGCCAGTAAGTGGTCAAGGATTATCGCGGTAAAAGTTTTCGGTTCCCTTATCCTTATCACTTTAGTTCTGGTTATTTTTTGGTGGAGAGTCACCACTCCAGAGATCATGCTGCAGGCCTCTGAGGCAAGAATTGTCTATCTAGTGCTAACCCTGATCCTCCCAATAGTGGTAACAGTTCTCGGGTGGTTCGGCGCAAAGATGACATTTCCACACTGAAATTTAATGGAGTACTGGAGTTTTGGAGTATTGGAGTGACTAAAAATTCCAAATAACAAATCACAAATTCCAAACAAATCACAATGACCAAAATTCAAAATTCCAAGTCTATTTCGGTCATTTGGTATTGGAATTTGAGATTTGTTTGAAATTTGGTGCTTGGAGTTTGGGATTTTATAGACTCTGCCACTCCATCACTCCAGCAGACTTCCACATCGAGGAAGGACCCAAAAAGCCCCCTCAGGGGGAAGCTCAAAGCCAGGCCTGCCCCGCCGTAGCTGAGCGAAGGCGGGTCCTCCGAGCCTGGATTCATTACTTTCTGAGAAAATCGAAGAGAAGGATTAAGACAAAACCCGTATGAGCGTGCAATTATCAGCCAGGTCACAGCAATTGAGGCTCTTTTTGGCTTTGTCCAGAACACCCCATCTTCTCATTGACCTGGCAACTCCCATGGCGGCGGCGCTGTTGTGTCTAGGGCAATTTCCACCGGTTTCCACCGTCCTTATTGGAATGATTACTGTTTTTGCCGGATACGCCTGCATCTATGCCTTAAATGATGTCATCGACTACCAGCTTGATAGGAAGAGGATGGGCGTACTCCCTAGGGAGCCGGTCTGCTTTGACCTGGACTGCATGTTTGTTCGACATCCTCTTGCCCAGGGGCTCATATCCTATGCGAATGGGGTGGCATGGACCGGATTCTGGGGAATTATTGCCTTGACAGGGGCTGCACTTCTCCATCCGGTGTGTGCGGTTATCTTCGTTGTTGGTGCGATTCTGGAAGTCATTTATTGCAAACTATACCAGTTCAGTCAGTGGAAAATACTCATTGCTGCGACGGTGAAGAATCTCGGAGCACTGGCTGCCATTTTTGCAGTAAACCCTGAGCCATCGCCGCAATTTGTAATTGCAGTTTTTATCTGGATTGCACTCTGGGAGGTGGGTGGTCAGAATATTCCCAACGATCTGGTGGATATGCAAGAAGACAGAAGACTGAGCGCAAAAACCATTCCTGTGGTCTATGGGTCAAGCGTTTCTATTGTCATAATTTTGGTAGCTCTCATTGCCAGCTTTGTGCTTGGCTTGGGTGTGGTTTTTCTCACCCCACTAAAGCTAAAGGGAATATACCTCCTGGGAGCAACTCTATCCGGAGTGTTC
Organism: Syntrophobacterales bacterium; assembly: GCA_050124835.1. GTDB lineage: Bacteria > Desulfobacterota > Syntrophobacteria > BM002 > BM002 > BM002. Next base: position 3,621 of record JASFEM010000103.1, read on the forward strand.
TTTCTCCTTTTTCCTTTAAAAAGATTCCTGGCCGCGAAAGACACCAGCAAAGCTATCAACCTCTTCAACCAGGCTAGCCTTTATCCCCTGGGGATACTCACTACTACCGTTCTGTGTATACTAGTACAGTATATCTAGCTCCAACTTAGCACACGAAAGGCGCAAACCGACCTACCTTTGTCTGCTAACTACTGCATCAATGCACTACTCTGGTGTAATGATTACTTTATAAAGCGCGACCATACAGCATCAGGCCGCGCCAAATTCGATTTGTACGTTGGAGGTCCAGAATGAATCTCGATAGCTTCCTAGCAAACATTTACTTCGGCTCCTTGGATCTGGAGCGATTGTATTCTTTCAAGGACCCGGAAGAAGATGAAAAAACAAGAAAGATTATCAATAAATTCATAGAGTTGAATAAGAAATATCCACCTGCCTATCTGGAACGCGAGGGCGCTGTCCCGGCTGAGCTTTTGGCCGAGTTGAAAAAAATTGGCTTCTTTGGTCTCAACATCCCGGAGAAATACGGCGGAGTTGGCCTGGACCTGTGGCAGTACCAAAGAGTTGCGGAGGAGATGGCCAGCCAAGACATGGCCTTATCCCTTATCGCCTTAGCCCATCTTTCCATTGGCGCCAAGGGTATCCTACTTTTTGGCAACGAGGAACAAAAGAAAAAATACCTAATTCCAGCCGCGGCCGGCGAAATGATTTTCTCTTACGCTCTCACCGAGCCGAAGACGGGCTCGGACGCAAAGAACATTAAAACCGCGGCTGTGCTATCCAAAGATGGCAGCCACTACATCCTCAACGGTCAAAAGACTTACATAACCAACGCAAACTATGCCGGTGGACTTACGGTTTTTGCTCAGATGGATCCGGAAAATCCTGGCTTTATGGGTGCCTTTATAGTTGAGACCGACTGGGAGGGTGTCACTATAGGTAAAGATATGCCCAAGATGGGATTGACAGCAAGTTCAACCGCAGCCATTCAATTCAAAGACGTCAGGGTGCCTAAGGAAAATCTTCTGGGGCAACCGGGCGATGGATTCAAGATCGCCATGAGCATTCTCAACTACGGTAGAGTGGGTTTGGGGGCAGCCTCTGCGGGGATTATGTACAGATCCGTGCAAGATATGGTGAAACGCGCTTCGAGTAGGACACAATTTGGCGTCCCCATCCGCAACTTCGAATTGGTTCAGGAGAAGATCGTGCGTGCCAAGGTGCACAGCTATGTGACATCGGCCATGGCCAAATTCGCTGTGGGGATGCTCATGGACAATCCCCTAGCAGCGGTGGCCGTTGAAAGCTCCCATTGCAAGCTTTACGGCACTACTCGGGGATGGGATACTCTCTATGATGCCCTCCAGGTTGCTGGCGGTTCAGGCTATCTTGCCACACAGCCTTATGAGAAAAGGATGAGGGATTTTCGGGTTTTTACAATCTTTGAGGGGACCACGGAGATCCATTCCATCTATCCGCCCCTATTTGTTATGCGCAGTCTGCGCAAGAAGATGCAAGCTGTATGTAGCGGCAAAATCTCCGAACTTGCTTTTCTGCTTAAGGGGATGTTTCGTAGAGCTGACTGGAAACCTAGGTTCAAACATCGGGTCATGAACCGGGCAGTAAGGCTCGCCCGAGCGAATGCGAGGAGAATCCGCTGGATGATCCACGCAGGTCTTTTGTTTTACGGCAGAAAGATCCAGGACAAGCAGTTTTTCCTGCGGAGGATAACCAATCTGAGTCTGTACCTCTACGGAATTATCAGCGTTGTAGCCAGAGTGGAAGCAGCTGAGAGAATGGGAAGAGATGTGTCAGAGGATTTAACCATACTCGGCTATTTTCTGGAAGAGGCCAGGCAGTCGAAAAAACGTGACAAACGTTTTTTCAGCTCCAGACAGGAAGCTCTTCACAAAAAGGTTTTCAGTGATGTTATTTCCTGACCTACCCAAACCTTGACCAGGGCTTAATGCTACCTTAATATTAGTGCATAGTTATTTCCAGATGCTGAATGAAGCACATCCAAGCCTATTAAGGATGTCTACCTGACCTTTTTTGTTCCCATTTGAGTCGTTAAGAGGGGTGCGGAGCAACACAATACCCCGTTTTTTCCGAAAAGGAGACTGATATGCAAGAACGTCCAGGAATTGTAACCATGAAGGGTAATCCTTTAACCCTTGTTGGCACGGAACTGAAAGTCGGTGATCAGGCCCCTGCATTTGTCGCGCTCGACAATGACCTTTCCCCAGTGAGCCTTGACTCATTCGGGGGTAAAGTCTGCATCATTTCATCAGTACCTTCGCTGGACACCCCGGTTTGCGATATGGAAACAAGGAGGTTCAACAATGAGGCCGGCACGTTAGGCGACGACGTAGTGATCCTCACTATCAGTATGGATCTTCCCTTCGCTCAAAAGCGGTGGTGCGGCGCTGCCGGTGTGGAAAGGGTTCAAACGCTCTCCGACCATCGAGACGCTTCTTTTGGCAAGGCATATGGTGTGCTCATCAAAGAGCTGCGGCTGCTGGCAAGGGCGGTGTTTGTTTTAGACCAGCAAGGAACCATACGTTACCAGCAACTGGTCAAGGAAATCGCTGAAGAGCCGGACTATGACTCGGTGCTGAATGCAGTACGAGAACTGGTCTGAAGTGAACTCCGGCAAACTCAAAAGTTGCGAAGTACCCACGATCTTCTTTCGCATTTTTGCGTTTGTCCCTCATGTTTTTTGTTCCACTTACCTGAGAAATCCAGGGTAACACTGGTTGGGATGCTTCTAGGTTCGTCCCAATTTCCTGTAACGTCTTTTTCGGTCGAGTAAGGAGATTCGAATCATGCGAGTGGTATTGGCGACTGTATTGGTTCTGCTTTTCCCCGCGCTTTCGTGGGCTGCGGAGATGAGCGATGCTACAGCTGAATGTTTAGAGTGCCATGTGAGTATAGCGCCGGGAATGGTTGCGGCCTGGCAAAACAGCAGGCATGCCAGAACAAGTCCAGAGGAGGCCCTTGAAAAAACGGAACTGGAGAAGAGAGTATCCGCAAAGACCATCCCCGATGAGCTAAGACAAAATACTGTCGGCTGCGCTGAGTGCCACACGCTCAACCCTGGAAAACACAGCGACACTTTTGAACACAACGGCTACCAAGTCCATATTGTGGTTACCCCGGAAGACTGCGCCACTTGTCACCCGTTGGAAGTAAAGCAATATGGTCAAAACCTCATGTCTCATGCATATGGGAATCTCCAGAACAACCCTGTTTACCAGGAGCTGGCGAAGACAATCAACGGAGTACAGTTTTTTGATGACAGGCAAATAGGAATTAAGCCTCCCAGCCCGGAGACCAGCGCAGACTCTTGCCTCTCCTGTCATGGCACCAAGGTCGAGGTGAAAGGATTCGATGCCCGCGAAACTGAGATGGGAGAAATGGAATTTCCGGTCTTGAGCGGGTGGCCCAACATGGGGGTCGGCCGGATAAACCCTGATGGGAGCAGAGGCTCATGCGCAGCCTGTCACACCTGGCACAGATTTGCCATTGAGATGGCCAGAAAACCTCATACATGTTCCCAGTGCCACAAAGGTCCAGATGTGCCAATTTACAAGATCTATCAGGTCAGCAAGCACGGAAATATCTATTCCTCTATTGGGAAACAATGGAACTTTGAGGAAGTTCCCTGGACAGTGGGCAAAGATTTTACCGCACCCACCTGTGCCGCCTGTCATGTCAGTCTGATTGTGACTGAAGAGGGCGACGTTGTAGCGGAAAGAACTCACCAGATGAACAATCGTCTTCCTTGGCGAATGTTTGGTTTGATTTACGGACATGCGCACCCAAAATCCCCGGATACCACCGTGATCAGGAACAAAGCCGGTCTACCACTGCCTACTGATCTGAGCGGCGAGCCTGCCTCTGAGTATTTGATCGATAATGCCGAACAGCAAAAGCGACGTAAAACCTTGCAGCAAGTTTGTCGCGCCTGCCATACGCCACAGTGGGTAGATGGGCATTGGGCTCGATTTGAAAACACCATTAAAGTTAGCAATGAGATGACCGAGACCGCCACTAAGTTGATTCAGAAGGCTTGGGATGGGGGAGCGGCTAAAGGTCTAGCCCAAAATGACAGCATGTTTAATGAGGGTATCGAAAAGAAATGGATGGAACAGTGGCTGTTTTTCGCGAATTCAACCCGGATGTCCTCGGCCATGATGGGAACTGACTATGGGGTGTTCGATAACGGCCGGTGGTATATGGCTAAGAACATTCAGGAAATCTCTGATTGGCTGAAGATGCTGCTATCTGGAAGTGGTGAAACATCCAAGGATGCAATTTCAGCTAACAAATAAATCATAAGGAGGTGTAAAGATGGCTGAGCAGTTGGAGGTTTATAAGTGTGATGCATGTGGCAACATCGTAGAAGTGTTGCATGGTGGCGCAGGTGAGCTGGTCTGTTGTGGAGAGGCAATGAAACTTTTTATTGAGAACACCGTTGATGCAGCGAAGGAAAAGCATGTTCCCGAGATCGAGAAGACCGCAGACGGTTTCAAGGTCAAAGTGGGAAGTGTGGCTCACCCCATGGAAGAGAAGCACTACATAGAATGGATTGAGGTAATTGTTGGTGGCAAAACCTACCGTCAGTTTCTGAAACCGGGAGAAACACCCGAGGCCACTTTCTGCATCGACGCTGATCAGGTAACCGCCCGTGAATATTGTAACCTACACGGCTTGTGGAAGGCCTAAAATTTAGAGTAGATCAATCAACCTTACTTTTGTACCTGAGCCTTGTACCGGAACTTTACTGGCTTTTGGCTTGAGTTAACGCCGAGGTGCCTCTCCCTCCTCGAAAGGGGGGAGGGGACATTTTTTTCTGGCACCGAGCCTTAACAATTCTTATGTTTACTTTTACCAATGGATTGATTTCCCGGAGGATGTGTCTTTATGGGCTTTCAGTTTAATGCTGATGAAATTATGCAGATGGCAGAGCAGATCGAACGCAATGGCGCTCGATTTTATCGAAAAGCGGCTGCCGTGGTAAAGGACGAAAGAGTAGCCAAGTTGCTGACCGATCTTGCCACCTGGGAAGAAGGACATGAGAAAACTTTCGCTGCCATGCGGGCGGATTTGACAGATAAAGAGCGTCAGCTAACCACCTTCGATCCTGACCACGAGACCTCGATGTACTTGCAAGCCATGGCTGATGGACACGTTTTTGATGTTAGGGTTGATCCTGCCAGTAATCTGACCGGTGAAGAGTCAGCTGAAGAGATTTTGCGAATGGCCATTGGCCAGGAAAAAGACTCCATTATCTTTTATCTTGGTATAAAAGATATGGTTTCAGGGGTCATGGGCAAAGAGAAGATCGACGCAGTCATCAGAGAGGAAATGAGGCACATCGGCTTTTTGAATAAAGAGATCGTGGCTTTAGGTGGTGAGTCCATTTGAAAGGACATTGCGGTTGCCGCCTATCTGGAACAATGGAACAATGGGATGATGGAATACTGGGTCGAAATGATATAAGATATTATGGAACTGCTGGCTCTAAGTTGTTTCCATCATTCCATCATTCCACCATTCCAACCTTCCATAATTCCTAATGAGTAGCAGCGAACTGGACTTATTATAGATGAGGGGATTCACGGCTGAGCAAAAAATGCGTTTCGCTCAGCTGATGGGACGAAGACATGGAAAAAAGCGATTTGAATTTGCTCATTGGTGGGGAGGCTGGACAAGGCTTGCTAACCATTGGAGATCTCCTCACCAAGAGTTTGGTACGTGCCGGCTATTCTGTTGTGGTAACCCAGAGCTACCATTCTCGTATTCGAGGTGGTCACAACACCTTCGCTCTTCGGGTTAGCACAGATCAAGTTGTGGCCCCCCGGGAATCAGTGGATCTTCTGGTCGCCTTTAATGAAGAAACAGTGAACCTTCATAGGGCAGAGGTTGTTGAAGGAGGGCTAATTGTAGCAGATGAAGCCTACGGAATCGGTAACGACGGATGTCTCCAAGTGCCTTATCAGGAACTGAGTGAGGAGAGATTCGCCAATATCGTTGCGTTTGGCGTGGTGAGCCATTTTCTAGGTCTTGATGAGAAATTGGTGGCCAAGACAGTGGCGGATGCCTTTGGAAAGAAAAATTCTCAGTTGGTCGAAAAAAACCGGCTAGCGTTAAATGAGGCTTTCAATTGGTCCAGCCAGCAAGCGGTGCATTTTCCAGAATTGCCTCCGGTAACCGATTCAGGTCAGCGTCTGGTAATGAACGGAAATGAGGCAATTGCAATGGGTGCTCTTTCTGCAGGGGTCAAATTCTGTGCCTTCTACCCCATGACCCCAGCAACTTCCATTGCCCTCAATCTTGCAGCTCAGGCCAGTCGCATGGGGCTAGTAGTGGAGCAGGCAGAGGATGAGATTGCCGCTATTAACATGGCTATTGGGGCCTCTTTTGCCGGGGCGCCAAGCATAGTGCCCACCTCTGGTGGCGGTTTCGCCCTCATGACTGAGGGGGTCAGCCTTGCGGGTATGAGCGAAACACCTTTGGTTATTGTGGTGGCTCAGAGACCGGGGCCTGCCACTGGATTGCCCACTCGCACCGAGCAGGCAGATCTGGAATTCGTCTTGCATGCAGGGCATGGTGAATTTCCACGGGCGATCTTCAGCCCTGGAACCTTAGAGGAGTGTTTCTGGCTCACACGAAAGGCCTTCGAAGTGGCTCTGAAAACTCAGAGTCCGGTTTTCATATTAACGGATCAATTTTTGGCTGATTCGTACCGCGCTGTAATTCCTTTCGATCTCAAGAACTTGAAGCCGATAGATTCGGGCATTGAGACAAATCCTCCAGATTTGCCATACCGCCGTTACGCTATCACCGAAAGTGGTATTTCGCCTCGACTGGTTCCCGGTATGACCGAACATCTTGTTGTGGCCGGCAGTGATGAGCATCCAGTAGATGGCCACCTTACCGAGGATCTCAATATTCGCAAACAGATGGTCGAAAAGCGACTGAGGAAAGAACAGGGTATAATTCGCGAGGCGATCTCTCCTGTGTACTCGGGTGATGATCGTCCAGACACATTAATGATTACATGGGGCTCGAGCGTAGGATCTGTCCTAGAGGCAGCCGCCCAACTGCGAAACCAATCTAGACGAGTGGGCACTTTGCACTTTCCTCAGGTATGGCCCTTGGTTCCAGACCAATTCATGGCATATTTTCAGAATAGTGGTGAGGTAGTTTGTGTTGAGGGTAACGCTTTTGGCCAGCTGGCCCGTCTGATAAAAAGGGAGACCGGTTTTGCCGTTGACCGAAAGGTGCTCCGCTATGATGGCCTGCCTATCACACCGGAGTATATAATCAGGGAATTGGGGAATTAAGCAATTAAGGGATTAAGGAATTAAGGAATTTGGAAAGATTGCCATAATCCCTTGATTCCTTAATTTAGTGCCGTCGTTTTACAGAACTGGCTAAACATAGGGGGACCAAATGGTCTCAATAGAAGAATACGGACAATTTGAAACCGCCTGGTGTCCGGGATGCGGAAACTTTTTTATTCTGGAGTCGGTTAAACGAGGCTTGGTTGCCAGCGGGCTTGAACCGCATCAGCTTCTCTTTGTTTCAGGAATCGGGCAGGCTGCCAAAACACCTCACTATCTGAATGCCAACGTCTTTAACGGCCTGCACGGAAGGGCTCTTCCAGTGGCAACGGGTGCAAAGCTTGCAAATCCTAATCTGAAGGTAATCGTCGAAAGTGGAGACGGATGCAATTATGGAGAAGGTGGCAACCACTTTCTTGCTGCCATGCGACGCAATATCGATCTAACCATGATCGTACACGACAACCAGGTGTATGGTTTGACCAAGGGGCAGGCCAGCCCCACAACCCAGACAGGTTTTGTCACCAAGGCTCAGCCAGAGGGGGTGGCCTCAACACCCTTTAATCCCATTGCCGTAGCGGTAGCCATGCAGGCCAGCTTTGTAGCTCGCGGTTTTTCTGGAATGGGTGATCATTTGACGACACTTATTGAGAAGGCCATAGCCCATGAAGGGTTTGCTCTAATCGATGTATTGCAGCCCTGCGTTTCTTTCAACAAGGTCAATACCTTCGCCTGGTACAAGAAGCGCTGTTATACTTTGTCAGAAGAATATGATCCCACAGATTGGCAAGCAGCCATGGCAAAGGCTATGGAATGGGGC
>JASFEM010000104.1:0-11549 GCA_050124835.1 Syntrophobacterales bacterium
CGCTGAAGCGGAACGACAGATCAGCGAGGCCCTGGCCAGAACTGGTGGTGGTCGCGAGACGCTGGCGGAGGTAATTAGGGAATACTTTCTGGTTTGCGATCGAATGAGTGACCACATTTTGCTGGTTTACCAGGAAACCCAGTCGCTGCCGAGTCGTTGGCGTAGAAAAGTGTTAGAGAACGAGGTTCGATTTACGGGTATCTTCAGAGGTATGTTGGAGAGGTTGGTGGCGATGGGTGAGTTGCCTACCCTTGATAAACGCACCCTGGAGTTGGTGGCCCATAACATCACGGTTTTGGGGCATATGTGGACTTTTAGACGCTGGTTTCTCAGGCGTCACTACAGCATCGATGAGTACATAACCATCCAAACAGCCCTGATTTGTGGGGAACTGTTCGGGTCAAGATAGGATTGGAGAGTGTCATGACGGCCAAGATTGAGGTTTACAAGCCGAAGAGGGCCATTCGGGTGGTGACGGCCACATCCCTTTTCGATGGCCACGATGCAGCGATCAATGTGATGCGGCGCATCCTCCTGGCCACCGGGGTGGAAGTGATCCATCTCGGCCACAATCGTTCGGTACAAGAGATCGTGGACTGTGCCATTGAGGAGGATGCCCAGGGCATTGCGGTCTCTTCCTACCAAGGAGGGCACATTGAGTTTTTCAAATACATGGTGGATCTTCTCAAAGAGCGAGGTGCCCCGCACATTAAAGTCTTTGGCGGCGGCGGTGGGGTAATCTTGCCAGATGAAGCGAGGGAGCTCGAGGACTATGGCGTGGAGAAAATATATTCTCCTGAAGATGGTGTTCGTCTCGGGTTGCAGGGGATTATCAACGACTTGGTAGAGCGAATTGATTTTCCTGCTCCGGAAGATGCAAGTGACCTTGAAGTTGATGAATTGAGCCCAAGCAATAAACCTCTGGTGGCAAATCTCCTGAGCGCCGTGGAACTGGCCAAAGCTAAAGGAGACGGTCATCTGGCCGGGCTCAGATCTCGCATCAGACAAAGACTCGAGGGGCGTAAAGCACCAGTGGTTGGAATCACTGGCACTGGTGGGTCGGGAAAATCATCTCTGACCGATGAGTTGATCCTCAGATTCTTACATGATTTCAAGGACATGAACGTCGCTATTTTAAGTACCGATCCGACTCGTCGCAAATCAGGTGGCGCCCTCCTCGGTGATCGGATTAGGATGAATTCCATTGATAACACCCGTGTCTACATGAGATCCCTAGCAACCCGCAAATCTCGCACGGAGTTGTCTGAGGGAGTGGGAGATGGAGTCGAGGTGCTCCAAGCAGCAGGCTTCGATCTGATAATCGTGGAAACTGCGGGAATCGGTCAGGGTGATGCTGAAATTGTTGATCTGGTGGACCTGTCTATTTATGTGATGACACCTGAGTTTGGCGCTCCTTCTCAGCTAGAAAAGATTGACATGCTCGATTTTGCCGACCTGATTGCGGTGAACAAATATGAGAAGCGAGGCGGTGACGATGCCGTACGGGAAGTGAGAAAGCAGGTTCAACGTAACCGGGGGGAATGGGACCAGCCCTCTGAGGATATGCCGGTGTTTGGGACCATTGCCTCCAAGTTCAACGATGATGGGGTAACCGCACTGTACCAAGCTTTGTTGGAAGCAATTGCAGAAAAGACGGGTGTACGTTTTGAATCTAGCCTTCCGCGGTTGGAGGTCCACACCTCCACCTCTAAAGCCATAATTGTTCCTCCTGAACGGACAAGGTATTTGGCCGAGATTGCGGAGACAATTCGCGGTTACCATCGATGCACTGCTGAGCAGGCGGAAACAGTGCGACGTCACTGGCACTTTCGCCAGACTGTAGCAGGACTGGAAGAGTCCGCAGAGTCCCAGGGTTTAGCCGATATTCTCGCCAAGTTAAAAGAGGAGACAGCCAAGGCTAAGCAGGCCTTGGACAAGGAAACCACTCAGCTGCTTAAGAATTGGCCGGAGGTGAAAAAGGCCTACAGTGGTGATGAATTTGTGTACAAGGTACGCGACCGTGAGTACAAGGTTCCCCTCTATAGTGAGTCTCTGTCGCGCCAGAAGATTCCCAGGATTGTCCTGCCCCAGTTCGAGGACCCGGGTGAGATATACCGCTGGCTGCGGGAGGAGAATTTGCCGGGCAGTTTTCCTTACACCGCAGGGGTGTTTCCCTTCAAGCGTACCGACGAGGAGCCGACGCGGATGTTTGCGGGTGAGGGCGATCCGGCCAGGACCAATCGGCGCTTTAAACTGCTCTCCGGACACCACGAAGCCAAGCGGCTTTCCACAGCCTTTGATTCAGTTACCCTCTATGGCTTCGATCCTGACGAAAGACCGGACATCTATGGCAAGGTAGGTACCTCTGGCGTCAGTGTCTGCACCTTGGATGATATTAAGGTACTCTACGACGGTTTCGATCTCTGCGGGCCCAATACCTCCGTGTCCATGACTATCAACGGCCCCGCCCCGATAATTCTTGCCATGTTTTTGAACAGTGCGATAGATCAACAGGTTGACAAGTTCAAAGCTGAGCAGGGGCGTGACCCTGACAATGAAGAATATGAGCGGATTCGGGCTCAAGTTCTCAGTACGGTGCGGGGAACTGTACAGGCAGACATTCTCAAAGAAGACCAGGGGCAAAATACCTGCATTTTCTCCATCGATTTTGCCTTGAAAATGATGGGCGATATTCAGGAGTTCTTTATCCAGAACAATGTGTCCAATTTCTACTCGGTGTCCATCTCCGGCTATCATATCGCTGAGGCCGGAGCAAATCCCATCAGTCAGCTGGCATTCACCCTGGCCAACGGTTTTACCTATGTTGAGTATTATTTGTCTCGCGGAATGAATTTGGACAGTTTTGCCCCCAATTTGTCATTCTTTTTCTCTAACGGCTTGGATCCCGAATATTCCGTAATCGGAAGGGTTGCCCGACGTATTTGGGCCATCGCCATGCGCGACATGTATGGGGGATCCCCCAGGTCGCAGATGCTCAAATACCACATTCAGACCTCAGGCCGCTCCCTTCACAGCCAGGAAATCCAGCTCAATGACATTCGTACCACCTTGCAGGCGCTGACTGCCATCTATGACAACTGCAATAGCCTCCATACCAACGCCTACGATGAGGCAATAACCACTCCCACCACCGAATCGGTAAGAAGGGCCCTGGCCATTCAGCTCATCATTAACCGGGAGTGGGGGTTGAGCAAAAATGAAAACGTGAATCAGGGAAGCTTCATTGTTGAAGAATTGACTAGGCTCGTGGAAGAAGCGGTGCTGATGGAATTTGATCGAATCACCGAGCGCGGTGGCGTTTTAGGTGCCATGGAGAGCGGATATCAGCGCAGCAAGATTCAAGAGGAGTCTATTTACTACGAAACCCTGAAACATAGTGGGGAGTTACCCATTATCGGAGTCAACGCCTTTCGTCATCCGGACGGTGAGTTGGAAAAAACCATTCCTGTCGTGGACCTGGCCCGGGCCACCGAGGATGAAAAACAATCGCAACTCAGACGTTTGAGAGATTTCCAGCAGCGGCATGAAGAAGAGGCGCCAAAGGCTTTGCAAAGGTTGCAGCAATCGGCCTTGGCGGGGGAGAACATCTTCGCCGAGCTGATGAACACGGTTAGGTTCTGCAGTCTGGGACAGATAACCCAGGCACTTTTCGAAGTTGGGGGGAAATACCGCCGCAATATGTAAAATCAGAACGCTTGGCGCTATGTTGAAGGAGTCAGGAGTCAGGAGCCCGAAGTCAGGAGATTAAAAGAGTTGCTTCAACTCTGGTGCCTAAACTGAATGCCTACCGTTTAATGTTTACGGTTTACCCTAAACGTGGCCAAGCGAGCAATCTCGACACAGAGGAGCGGCTGTCCATGAATGGAGCACTTGAAGGCATACAAATTCTTGACCTTTCGCGTCTGCTGCCTGGGCCTTTCTGCTCCATGCTCCTGGCGGATTTCGGCGCTGATGTGATCAAGGTAGAGGCTCCCAACGTCGGTGACTACATACGCTGGTGGCCACCGCTGATCGGGGAAAATAGCGGCTTTCATGTGGTGTTGAACCGCAACAAGCGTTCTCTCACACTGAATCTGAAAGCTCCCGAGGGTAAGGAGCTTTTTCAACAGCTCGTGCGCAGCTCAGATGTGGTGCTGGAGAGCTTCCGTCCGGGGGTGCTGGAGCGGTTGGGTCTGGGTTATGAAACACTGAGGCAGATCAATCCCAGACTAATCTATTGCGCCATCACAGGCTACGGGACTAGCGGGTCACGGTCTCAAAGAGCTGGCCATGACATCAATTACCTGGCGTTGGGCGGTGTGTTGTCCTACTGCGGCAGTGACGACCATCCGACGCTGCCAGGTGTACAGATCGCTGATTTAGGCGGTGGAGCCCTTTTGGCAGCATTCAGCATCGTGACGGGTCTTCTGGCCAGGGAGCGTTCGGGTGAGGGTCAATGCATCGACATTTCCATGCTGGATGGGGCCGTCATGTGGAACTGTCTCCGCTGGGGGAAGTATTTGGCCGACAGCCTGGTGCCCCAACCAGGAGATGATATGCTGAATCATGGCTTCGCCTGCTACAACGTCTATGAAACCCGAGACAGCCGCTACATGGCCCTTGGCGCCTTGGAGCCTCAGTTCTGGAAGGCTTTTTGCGACTCTGTGGGACGATATGATTGGAGCAAAAAGAATTACTTTGAACCAGGGCCACACCAGAGGGTCCTCCAAGAGGAAATCGCTGAGTTGTTTAGAGAGAAAAGTCAGGCCGAGTGGGTGGCTCACTTTGCGAACTACGACTGCTGCTGTGAGCCGGTTTTAACTCTCAGTGAGGCAATGGAGGATCGCGATCTGCACACTCGGGAAATGGTGATTGAGTTGGTACATGAAAGCTGGGGGGTCTACCGCCAACTGGGTATCGCGCCAAAGTTTTCGGAAACCCCGGGCAAGATCCGCAGTCACGCGCCGGAGCTGGGAGAGCACACCGATGCCGTTTTACTGGGTTTGAATTACTCGAGGGAGCAAATAGAGCAGCTACGGTCGAAGGGTGTGATTTAAGCTGTGCGGTATTTTTGTGCAGCACCGGCCTGGCGCACAAAAACTATTCTTTTGAGTTAAAAGCGGCAGCAAGGATGGTGGCCCGGAAGGACTCAAGAGATAGTGAGGAGAATGATGTTATTTGAGCTTACTGAGGAAGAAAAACTGATTGAAGCGGCGGCGGCGAGATTCGCTAAAGAAGAACTCGAGCCTGTAGCAGCGGAGCTGGACCGCACCAAGAATCGAGATATTCTTCTCGCAAATCTAAAAAAGCTGGCCGAACTCGGTTTCATGGGGATCAATATCCCTTCCGAGTATGGCGGTACGGATAGCACCTCGGTGGCACTGAGTCTGGTCCTGACGGAACTGGGCCGGGCCTGCGCCGCCACCGCAGTTACTACCTCGGTGACCAATATGGTGGCCGAGGCCATCCAGTCCATGGGTAGCGAAGAACAAAGAAAAAAGTATCTGCCCAAGTTGTGCAGTGGTGAATATGCCGCCGCTGGCTTCGGACTCACCGAGCCTGCGGCCGGTTCTGATCCCTCATCTATTTCCACGACTGCGGTTCAGGAAAAGGATTACTGGATCCTTAATGGACGGAAAATGTTTATTACCAGCGGTGCCTATGCCGGAGTTTTCATTATCTGGGCAGTCGTTGATAAGGATGCCCCCAAAGGGGAGGGCATCGCTGCCTTCCTGGTTGAACCGGGGTTTCCTGGTTTTAGTGTGGGCAAGGATGAGGAAAAAATGGGGCAAATTGGCTCGGCCGCCAACGAGCTGATTATGGAAGACTGTCGAGTACCTCGGGAGAACTTGCTGGGCGATATTACCAACGGCTATCGCATTGCCGTATCGGAGTTGGCTGGAGGCCGTATCGGAATCGGTTCCATGGCCTTGGGTATCGGCATGGCGGCGATGGATTATGCCAAAGAGTACGCCAAAGAGCGGGTGCAGTTCGGGAGGCCCATTGCCAGCTATCAGGCAATCCAGTGGATGCTGGCCGATCGTTACACAGAGCTGGAAGCGGCCCGACTGCTATTGCTTCAGGCTGCCTTTCGAAAGGATCAAGGCAAATCTTTTATGAAAGCGGCGTCAATGGCCAAGCTCTATGCCACAGAGGCAGCCAATCGGGCGTGTTATGACGCCATGCAAATTCTCGGAGGCTATGGGTATTCGCGCGAGTATCCTCTGGAGCGAATGGCTCGGGACGTGCGAGTTTGCACCATCTATGAGGGCACCAGTGAGATTCAGCGGTTGATCATCGCGCGCGAGTTATTGCGACAATAGGAAATAGGGGACGTCCGTGAAATTGTGAAATTCGTCTATATATAGCTCCGCAAGAAATCTCTTTACCCCTTGAGGGGCCCTGTCATAGTTCGTCATCCCGGCCAAGTCCCGCAAAGCGGGACGCGAGCCGGGATCCAGAAAGAGTCTGATTATATTGAACTTACACTGGATTCCGGATCTCGCCCCGCGAAGCGGAGCTCGTCCGGAATGACGGCTTCTTCGAATTGTGCATAGTTTCTAAGGGGAGCGGAGATTTTTGCGGAGTTAGGTGCATCAGCGTATTTTGAAACTCTTATTAGCTAACCACAAGACTTTTCAAGATTTAATAAAAGAATGTCAATATTTCATGGACGTCCCCTATTTCTCTATTTCTGAAGGAAGAAAGGTATTCTTATGGACAATACCGTGGGCGAGGAGCGGGCTACACGTCTGAAGGAAGAGTTTTTTAAGGGATTCGTCAAGAGCTGTGGGGTCAATTTGGTTTCGCTCGAGAGAGGTCGGGCGGAATCCAGTTTGGAGTTGACGGAAGCCCACAGCCAGCAGGACGGATTTGCCCATGCAGGTGTGATGGCCACAATGGCCGATCACACGGCAGGCTACGCGGCCTTTTCAGTAGTTAGTGAGAATATTAGAATACTTACCTTGGAATTCAAGATCAATTTTCTAAGACCCGCCAAAGGAGATCGTCTCGTCTGCCGCGCTCAGGTGGTCAAGGAGGGCAAGAACATCCTGGTAGCTGACTCTGAAGTCTATGATCAACTCGACGGAACAGAAAAGCTGGCGGCCAAGGCACTGGTGACGCTCATGGCTGTGCCAGCCGAGGCGCTGCGCACCGACTGAGCACTAGGCACTAAGCACTAGGCACTAAGCACCAAAGCGTTGAGAAGTCAGAGGTCGGAAATCGGAGATCAGAGGAAAGAGGGCAAAACATTTCGAAATTCGCAATCTGAAATGCGCAATCCGAAATCCCAAATCGACCCGTCCCCGCCTCGTCCCGCTGTGCCTAGTACATTGTGGTTATTCCTCTCCTTGCTTCTTGATGACCGTAAAGTAAATTCCCTCTTCCTTTGCGAGTCTTTCTTCCACCCTTCCATCGTTGTGATCAATTACTCGAAGCATCTTCTCCACATGCTCCGGGTCACAGATAAATCTGATTCTGTCCCCAGCGCGGATTATTCTCAGAAGTAAACTTACTTCGAGATAACCTTTTCAACAATCACCGCGGTAATCAGCCACATCTATCATAATTCAGTACTCCTCAAGCCTTGAAATTCGACTGGATAATACTAACTTATTTTGGATGAATCAATATGGTGTAGACAAGGTCGGCAGGGGTTTGCGCATTAGACTTCTTAAAAAAAGTGGGATAATATAAAAATTTGTGGTTAATGACAGCTGATTATCCCTTTTCATAGGTCTGATGTTTCTAATAGCAAGGTGACAGAGTCCACTTTGAGTTTCAGAAAGGAGGCAGTTGATGTCGGCGGGTGATCTGTATGATGTTGTTATCGTCGGCGGTGGTCCCGGCGGGCTTACGGCTGCAATATATGCAATGAGGGCTGGTCTAAAGACCACTCTCGTCGAGAAGGCAGTTGCTGGCGGTCAAGTTGCGCTGTCGGACGGCGTGGAGAACTATCCAGGCTTCGAGAGAATATCCGGTTACGATCTCTCACAAAAATTTCTCCAGCACGCCCAATCGTACGGGATGGAATTTGTGCACGAAGAGGTTGTGACAGTTGAGCCGGGGCTGGAGTTCCATACAGTCAGGTTAGCAAATGGTGAAGCTTTGAGGACACACGCGGTTATTTTGGCGACCGGCGGCAGTCCGCGCAAGCTAGAGGTCCCTGGTGAAGATGAATATTATGGTAAGGGGGTTTCTTACTGCGGTGTGTGCGACGGTTTCTTTTTCAGGGACAAAACTGTCGTAGTTGTGGGAGGCGGGGATACCGCCGCCGAAGAGGCCCTTTACCTGTCAAAACTGGCAAAACATGTTTATCTGGTGCACAGACGGGATCAACTGCGGGCGAGCATGATCCTCCAGCAGCGGGTAAAGGAGGAGTGCAAAATCGAAATCCTCTGGAACACGGTTGTCACAGAAATCAAGGCAAATGATGAAGGCGTCAATGCGGTTACCTTAGAAGACACACAGACGGGTGAACAGCGAGACCTGGCCACCGACGGGGTCTTTGTCTTTATTGGTTTCGTTCCTAACAACCAATTGGTTCCTGCCGGCATGAAGATGAATGCCGATGGATACGTGGTCACCAACGAAAAGTGTGAAACGAATATGTCGGGAATATACGTGGTTGGCGATTTAAGAGAAAAGTATGCCAAGCAAATAGTGGTTGCGGCAGCGGATGGATGTACAGCCGCTTTGGTTGCGGCCTATTATGTGGAGTTGAAGAAAGCGGGTGAGGCGGTATGCGAGCTTCCGGAAGAGTTAATGAGCGGGGCGCAGTAGAGAGCAGCAGGCAGATATTTACTAAGGACTAGGCACTAGGCACCAACGGGAAAAAACACGTGATATTGACATAAGTCAAAGTAGTAAACTCTGAGGGCGTGTTACAGTGGGGCAAAACTTGGCGGAGGTAAACCGATGCAGAAAGATGATATCCGCTGTCCTGGTCAGAACACCATGTTTTGGAAGCCAGACGACATCTATGATGTAAGATGTCCTAATTGTGACCGGCCTGTGGAATTCTGGAAAGACGATAGTAAACGTACGTGTGAATGCGGGCACCGCTTCCTGAATCCCAAGCGCGACCTGGGTTGTCTAGAATATTGCAAATATGCCGAACAGTGCATGCCCGAGATGTTCGAAGGGGAAAACCTCAAGGCTCTCTACCGTGACCGGCTTCTGGTTGTTGCCAAGATTGCACTGAAGCCAGAGGATGCGCGTCTGCAGCGCAGCCAGGAAATAGCGGAGCTGGCAGAAGAGATTCTGGATGGGGAAAGTGGCCAACCGAAAGTGGTATTTGCAGCGACAATACTGGGAGACTTGGCGCTAAATCCTCAGTCACATGGAGGACAAGCAGGTTCTGCAACCCGGGGTGACAGCCCCAGCGCGATTGTCAGAAAGGTTCTTGCTGATCTGAGGACTGAAAAAGAGGTGATTGATCAGGTCTGCCAGATCATTGAAGATCGAATCAATGGAACAAGTTCCGAAGATGTCAACCATAAGATTGTTTCGGATGCCCTGGTCATTGCTGATCTTCTTGGGAAAAAGGCCCTCCTTGAAAAGGCAGCCATAGAGCGGTTGGTTGAGAGTAAGGTTCAGACCAAAACCGGCAAACGATTAGCCCTGGAGAGACTCTTATCGAGCCAAACGGGCTGAAAGCAACGGGGCCAAGTTCTATCCGTTATCTTTATTGGGAAGACACGGTGACCCGCCCGCCTCGCCTGAAGGCGAAGCCGATGGCGGGCAGGCGCGGGGATAGGGAGGCGCGGCGATAAAGTCATAGGACATTTTGAGACAGAGCGTAAAAAACCCGGCAAGACTGAGTCTTACCGGGTTTTTTGTCGATTTTTGTACTATCTTGTTGGCTTAATCCTTATCAGCACTATGCGAATCAGCGAGTCCTAATCTATCTCACCCGCTTCAACCTCTAGGGCCATGCGATCCGCCATATCCATCAATACGCGCTCACGCTCACCCATAATGCCCAGAGCCTCACGCTTCTTGTCGATATGGTCGATCATCAAATGGGCCATCTCAATGGGATCTTTGGCAAATCCCCACTTGCCCAGACCCTGCTTCTCCAAACCATCAAAGAGCAACTTGTGGAACTTGGTCTCAGCGATGGTGGGAAAGGTCACCCCAAAGACGGTATACACCCCAGAGGCCACCACATATTGACCGATGCTGATGGCCTTCTCGCTCATCCACTCAGGCGCAGCCCCGGCAACCGGCAGATCTGCAATGGTTTCACCCAAACCACCGGTCTTCACCATTTCAGCACAGGCAATGAGGATCCGGCTGTTGTCCACACAGCTACCCAGACCCAGCACCGGCGGCATACCAACGGTCTCACAAACCTCCTGCAACCCGTCTCCTGCCAACACCGACGCATCCGGCTTCATCAATCCAGCCTTGGCCAGCGATATCTGGGAACAACCCGTCTGTACCACCAGAACATCATTTTTGATCAGCTCTTTCACCAACTCAACATGCACATAGTCCTGGCGCACCCTGGGGTTGGTGCAGCCAACCACACCGGCAACTCCCCTGATCCTGCCGTTGATGATGTTGTCATTCAAAGGCACATAAGATGCCCTGAACGTCCCACCCAGCATGTAGTTGATGTACTCGTGGCTGAAACCGTGAATCCCCAAAGACTTATTCTGGGGAATCACTATCTTGGCCTTGCGATTCTTAAACCGCTTGATCGCCTCCTTCACCACCTTGTCCGTGCACGGACGGGGCTTGTGATCATCAAACTCGATGTGCTCAACACCCTCAATGTGCGCCCGCGGGTTGGTGGTGAAAAACTTGGTGCCGTAACACTCGGCCAAAGGCGCCAATCCTTGCTTGATGCACTGCACATCCACTGCCATGGCATCCACCGCACCGGTGATCAAAACCGTCTCGGTGCTCATGAAATTGCCCGCATGGGGCACGCCGTGCCGGCTCAATACCTCAGCACCAGAACAGCACATACCCAGAAGATTGATGCCCTCGGCTCCAGCTCCCTCAGCCTCCTTCAACAGCTTGGGATCATTTACCGAGGAAATCATGGACTCGAACATGTTGGGCTCATGACCGTGGACAATGATGTTTACCTGCTTCTCATCCAAACAGCCCATGTCAACACCGGCCAGTACCGGCGAGGGGGTGCCAAACAAAATGTCTGAGATCTCGGTGGCCACCATCGATCCACCCCAACCGTCTGAGAGGGCCGTGCGGGAACACTGCTTGACCATGTTCTCGTAGTCCTGATCCACGCCCATGTGGGTGCGGTGCATGATCTCCATGATCTCGCGCATGGCTCCCCGGGGCACGATGCCCAACTGGCGCCACGTCTCCAGAGTCTTGGGGGGTACCCGGTTAACAAAGGGAATCTCGCCCTCAACCTGGGTGTAGGTCCGCTCCAACTCCTCGTAAAGATCCGTGGCAATCTCCTTGATCTCACGACCCTCAGTCTCTATGCCGAGCCCTTCGGCCACATCCAAAAGCTTCTGCTCGTCTTTGATCTGATAGTCTTTGATCTTGCCCTCCACCACGCCGCG
>JASFEM010000105.1:0-11522 GCA_050124835.1 Syntrophobacterales bacterium
CCTGGGTAACCCGCCCAATTACCGAGATCTCACTAACCTTCATCCGAATGATGCGTCCACCATCAGTGATGAGCATGATTTCATCATTGTCGCTAACCTGGCGAAAGCCCACAACCGGCCCGTTTCTCTCGGTGGTCCTCATGCTCAAAACGCCTTTGCCTCCCCGGTGCCGAAGCGGATATTCCTTGGTCTTAGTCCGCTTGCCATAACCATTTTCGCTCACCGTCAGGATGGTGGCCTCCTCACTTATGACCTCCATACCCACTACTGAGCTGCCATTTACGGTTATGCCCTTCACGCCCCGGGCAACCCGGCCCATAGGGCGAATTTCAGCTTCTTTTGTACGAAGAGCTTTCCCCGCCCGGGTGGTGAAAAAGAGCTGCTGGTTGCCGTCGGTAATTCGAGCATTGATGAGTTCATCATCCTCGTCTATTTTCAGTGCGATGATGCCGCCTGCTCTCGGTTTGCCAAAGGCCATGAGATCGGTCTTTTTCACCACACCTTTTCGGGTGGCCATCACCACATACATGTTGGCCTCGAACTCTCGCACCGGCAAGATGGTTGCAACTCGCTCCCCCTCCTGAAGCTGCAGCAAATTAACAATCGCCTTGCCCCGGGCCAGTGGACTGGCTTCGGGCAACTCGTATACTTTTAACCAGTGGATGCGGCCAAGGTTGGTAAAAAACAGGAGATAGTCATGGGTTGACGCAACAAATAAAAGTTCTACAAAATCTGCTTCCCGCGGCCGGGTTCCGGTTCTACCCTTGCCGCCCCGACGCTGGCTTCGGTAAAGCTGAACCGGACTCCTTTTGATATAACCCGCGTGGGAGACCGTGACCACCATATCCTCCTCGGTGATGTAATCTGCCAGTACCAGTTCTCGAACTTGTTGGACAATTTCTGTGCGCCTGCTGTCTCCGTATTTTTCTTTTAGTTCCAAGAGTTCTTGGCGCACCACACCCATTAAAAGGCTCTCATCTCCAAGTATCTTCTTTAGTTGGGCTATCTGTTCCAAAATCGCGCGGTACTCTTCGAGTATGCGCTCCCGCTCAAGCCCGGTGAGTCTTTGCAAGCGCATGTCCAGGATGGCCTGTGCCTGCTTGTCAGTAAGCTCATATTGCTCCATCAGCTGAGCCTTGGCCTCTTTGGGATTGGGAGAGCTCTTGATGAGCTGGATAATGTCATCCAGATTTTCCAGGGCTATCTTCAGCCCCTCCAGAATGTGGGCACGTGCTTCAGCCTGCCTCAGCTCGAAGGCAGTTCGACGCAGCACGACGTTACGACGATGCTCCAGAAAATGACCCAATATCTCTTTCAGAGGGAGAACTTCCGGGCGGTTGTTGACGATGGCGAGCATGTTGATGCCGAAGGTGACCTCCATGTGGGTTTGCTTGTAAAGGTTATTCAGAATTACCTCAGCTTGCTCACCTCTCTTCAATTCAATGACCACCCGCATTCCCTGCCGATCCGACTCGTCCCGGATGTCTCGAATTCCTTCAATCTTTTTCTGCTTGACCAGGTCAGCTATACGCTCCAAGAGTCTAGCCTTGTTCACCTGAAAAGGGAGTTCGTTGACGACAATGCGGGTCTGGTCTTCACTAACTTCTTCCGTTTCCGCCCGAGCCCGCACTTTGATGAGCCCCCTGCCTGTGTTATAGGCCTCCAGAATTCCCGCAGCACCGTAGATTAAGCCTGCTGTCGGAAAATCTGGTCCGGGGATGTGCTCAATGAGTCCAACCAGATCAATTTGAGGGTTGTCTATTGTGGCTACCAAGGCGTCGATCACCTCGGTTAGATTATGAGGTGGGATATTGCAGGCCATACCAACTGCAATACCTGAGGCCCCGTTTATAAGGAGATTGGGTACCAGGGAGGGCAATACAGACGGTTCCTCCAGGGAGGAGTCGTAGTTTGGGGCAAAATCAACCGTCTCTTTGTCCAGATCGGTGAGAAACTCGTGAGCGAGTTTGTTTTGGCGCACTTCAGTGTACCGCATGGCTGCGGGTGGATCCCCATCCACTGAGCCGAAGTTTCCCTGGCCATCAACGAGAGTATAGCGCATGGAAAAATCCTGCGCCATTCGCACCAGAGCATCGTATACAGCTGCATCCCCATGGGGATGAAATTTACCAATCACATCACCAACGATACGGGCCGATTTTTTGTAGGGCTTATTCCAGTCATTGCCCAATTCCCTCATGGCGAAGAGTATGCGTCGATGCACGGGCTTGAGACCATCTCGTACATCCGGAAGAGCCCTGCCAATAATGACGCTCATGGCATAATCCAGATAGGAATGCTTTATTTCGTCTTCAATGCTGACACGCTCAGTACGCTCTTCTAGGTTCATGATCAATCCCTTGTAAAGGAATGAATTTTCCTGTGGGAGTGGCTTTTTAGCCACGACAATTGATGATTATCCCTTCACTAGCCCCGCGCGGCGCGCGGTTCGCCACCTGCCCGCTCGTGCCTCGCAGTGGCAGGCGGGTCGGCTTCGCTTTCAGGCGAGGCAGGCAGGGAAAGCCGCTCCTAAAGAGTAAAATTGGCATAAAAAAACAGGATAAAGGGTTTTAGATCCGATTATTTCTCTGGATCACTGCCCCAGTATCCTGCAAGCTAGTCATCTTATATGTCCAATTCTCTAACTTCCAGGGCGTTGCTCTGAATGAACTCCCTCCTTGGTTCCACTTTGTCTCCCATAAGGATGGTAAAAATTGTATCTGCCTCAACTGCATCCTCCACTGTTACCTGCAGCAAAGTTCGTTTCTCAGGGCTCATGGTGGTCTCCCATAACTGATCGGGGTTCATCTCGCCGAGCCCTTTGTATCGCTGGATACTTAAGCCCTTCTTGCCTTGATCCTGCAAATATTCCAATAGAGCTCTCTTGGAGTGAATGGTTACATCCTTGCCGTCTTCCATCACTCGATAGGGCGGTTCCTCGAGGTCGAGTAACTGGCGCCGCTTTTCCAAAGCGAGGCGGAAATCAACCATGTTAAACAGCTGCCTGCCCACCGTAACCCAGCCCCAGCCATTTTCCTTAGGCCGTACCTGAAGCTCAAAAGTACGATACTCCTCATTTTCCTGGAGATCGCTCACCTCGAACTCGGCCTTCTCAAACTCTTCTCTTAACCTGGCCATACTGGCGCGATCCGCCTGAAGTTGGTGCTCTACAGACATACTCAAAAGGACCTTCATCAAATCAGGATCGTAGCCCCGCTTCTGCAGGGCAGCCAGCACGTCAAAATAACCAACCATTTTCTCCAACAGTTGAAGCAGTTCTTCTCCGCCAAACAGTCTACTGCTCTTTTCCACGAGGAGTTTGCGATTCTCGGTGGCACGCTCCAGGAGAAAACGCTGGAATGCAGCCTCATCTCTGATATAGGTCTCCTTTTTTCCTCGGCTTACCCGTAGAAGCGGCGGTTGGGCAATGTAGAGATGTCCATTTGTGATGAGTTCCTCCATCTCTCGATAGAAAAAGGTAAGCAACAAAGTGCGGATATGAGAGCCGTCCACGTCTGCATCGGTCATGATGATCACCCGGTGATAACGAAGTTTGGATACATCGAAATCATCCTTGCCAACTCCCGTGCCGAGCGCGGTGATCATGGTGCAAATTTCTTGGTTCTCCAGCATCTTGTCAAAGCGCGCCTTCTCCACGTTGAGAATCTTACCGCGCAAAGGTAGGATAGCCTGAAACTTCCTATCTCGGCCCTGTTTCGCCGAGCCACCAGCGGAATCACCTTCTACGATAAACAACTCGGACAAGGCTGGGTCTCTTTCCTGACAGTCTGCCAGCTTGCCTGGTAGGGAATGCTCTCCCAGAACACCTTTGCGCCGGGTGAGTTCTTTGGCGCGCCTGGCAGCCTCTCTCACCCTAGCAGCTTCCACCACCTTGGTGAGAACGGCACGGGCTACCTGCGGATTCTCCTCAAAAAAGGAGCTGAGATGCTCGTATACCAGTGTGGCAACCAAGCCTTTGACCTCGCTGTTCCCAAGTTTGGTTTTAGTCTGGCCCTCGAACTGAGGCTTGCCCAATTTGACGCTGATTACTGCCGCCAATCCCTCACGAACGTCATCGCCTTCAAGCTTCACTTTCAAGTTTTTGGGGATCATGTCGCTGGTGGCATATTGATTGATTGTGCGGGTAAGCCCCGCCTTGAAGCCACTGAGGTGGCTTCCACCCTCTCTGGTGTTGATGTTGTTGGCAAAAGAGAATATTTTTTCGCTGTAGGTGTCGTTATACTGTAGGGAGATCTCCACAGAAATGCCATTTCTGGTGCCGGAGAGGTAGATCACCTCGGGATGAACCGTGTTTCTGTTCGTGTTGAGATGTTGGACAAATGAGATTATTCCGCCTTCGTAATAGAATTGCTGTCTTCGATTTACGCGCATATCCTCAATGGCGATTCGCACACCTTTATTGAGAAAGGCCAATTCACGCAATCGATTTACCAAGATCTCGTAACTGAAGTTAATATCCTTGAAAACAAGCGGATCTGGCCTGAAAGTCACCCGCGTCCCTCTTCGCTTGGTTGTGCCAATAATCTCTAGGTCCGTAACGGTTTTGCCACGTTCATAGCGTTGGCGATATACCTTTCCGTCTTTGCGAATCTCCACTTCCAGAAATTCGCTCAGGGCGTTCACTACAGAGACCCCAACCCCATGGAGCCCCCCTGAAACTCTATAGGACTGGTTATCGAACTTGCCACCGGCGTGGAGTTTGGTCATCACCACTTCAACAGCCGGAAGTCCTTCTTTCTTGTGCGTATCTATGGGAATACCCCGACCGTTATCTTCGACAGTGGTGGTGTTATCAGCCTGAATCTGGATGTCTATCTGATCACAGAAACCGGCAAGCGCTTCATCTATACTGTTATCGACGACTTCGTAGACGAGATGGTGCAATCCCTCGGTGGAAAGATTGCCGATATACATGGCGGGGCGCTTGCGAACCGCCGACAACCCCTCCAGTACCTTGATTCTGCTGGCATCGTATTCTTTGAATGGAGGACTTGGTGTCTGATTAGAGTTTTCCATGATGCTCCATCTGAATTTTTTCAGGTTTATCTAAACTTTAGCTTAGGAGCTTCGCTCCCGCTGCAATTCTGGAAACGGCCATTGACTTGACTCCACCCGAACGCTTGAAAACTGAGCCATTCCCTCCGCATATTGGATAATTTCCGAGCCGCATTATTATACCTCTTTATTTTCCATAAACCCAGGAATTTTTTGCACATTCTCTTTGTTTGATCCTCTGTTATTCGGGGGGATAAAGTTCGCCTTTCTTTCTTCCTCCCAAACCAATTTCAGTCCTGTTTGTTAGCACACTGGGGAAATGGTTGAGCCGGCAGTGCTCTGTCATCGTGAGGTTGAGGTGACAGCGGCTGAAGGAGTTCATCCTACAGACGCATTGGCATAACCACCGAAAAGAATCCTTCGTCCTCTTCGCCGGAGATTATGCAGGCACTGGATTCGTCGATCATCTTGGCCAGTATGATTTTACTTTTCATAACTGCCAGAGTTTCCATGAAATAACGGGGATTAAAGGCTATCGTCATCTCCTCTCCGTTATATGTCACAGGAATCTCTTCCCTGGCATCGCCGATCTCGGGGTTGTTGGAAATGATTTCCATCTGGTCCGACTGGATTTTACACCGTATACCCCTATACCGATCAGTTGAAATGATGGACATTCGTCTGAGCATCTCAATAAACCTTGACCGCTCAATTTCCAATACTCGCTTGCAGTCTTTGGGTATGACGGCATTGTAATCTGGGAAATCACCGTCGATCAGTCTCATTATCAGGGTCGATTTGCCGTTTCGAAAGATGGCAGTATTTTCTTGAAAGGCCACCTGTACCTGTTGGCTCTCCTCGAGAAGACGGCTGAGTTCCTGCATACCCTTTCTGGGGATGATGATCCCTTTGTCAAAATCGAACTTCACTACCTCGGGAAGCGGTTTTTGGATATATGAGAGTCGATGGCCATCAGTAGCCACCAACTTGAGACTAACGGGATCTTCGTCTTCTACTTTTTCAAAGTAAATTCCAGAGAGGTTGTATCTGGTCTCTTCAGTGGAAACAGCAAAAATTGTCTTGTCTATCATTTCTTTGAGAAGCGCTGCATCCATGTCAACCCAACTTATGTCCTCATATTTCATCACTCGGGGAAACTCATCAGCGGGAAGTCCCACAAGGTTGTACTCAGTGCTTCCACTGGAGATATTTACCCACTGATTTTCTTTCTCTGTAATGCGTACTTCCGGAAATGGAAGCTCCTTGACTATTTCATAAAATTTACGTGCCTGAATGGTTATGGCTCCTTCATCAGTTACTTTGGCTTCATGACTTCCAGTAAAACTAACTTCCAAATTAGTGGCGGTCAGATGTAACTGTTGATCTTTGGCTTCTAGAAGGACGTTAGAAAGTACCGGCATGGAGCTGCGTTTTTCTGCGACACTCTGTGATTTTTGCAGCCCTTTGAGTAACTCGTCTTGTTGAATGATGAGTTCCATTATTCCTCCTTATGGCAGAGTTGTACTATCTAATTAATTATAACTAAGAGAATGTATTTTTAGTTGTATATAATAAGGTCTGTAAGTATGTAAACAATGAGACTAACCTTTTGATTTTAAATTACTTTCCTCCTTATAATCTTCCAAAAGTCTCTTTTCAATTTCTACAACTCGCTCAGCAAACGAACGGTTTCTCCTCATTTCTGCGCGCACCTTGCGGCAAGCATAAATTACGGTGGAATGATCGCGGCCTCCAAAGGATTCGCCAATGGCGGCGTAGGTGGCGCCAGTCAACTTTCTGCTGAGGTACATACCCACCTGACGAGCAATTACCAAAGGACGGGATTTAGTTGCCCCCGGCAAGGCATCTGGCGATACGGTATAAGCTTCACAAACTTGCTTTTGGATAGCCTGAATAGATAATCTTTCCGGTTGTTTAGCACCGCTTACTTGAACGGTCAGGGGTCTTTCTCTGAGGTTTGGAAGGTCACCCTCTTTTCTAACAATCTCTTGCAACTTTTCGACACAGTCTTTGATCTCATGAAAATTCAGCGGCCCCTGCTCTGCAAGATATCTACAAACATCTGAAGAGGCTGGTATCTCGGTTGCGCCAAGGAATGTCTCGATCACTTGGTAGCAGCCGTTAAGGTCAGGCTCGCTAATGCGTACTATGAGTCCCCAGCCCAGACGGGAGCGAAGTCCCACAGTCAGATCCGGGATCTGGTGTGGAAGACGGTTGGCAGAAAAGACCATTTGTGTTTCCGCATCATAACACCAGTTAAAGATTTCCCGCATGTATTGCTGGAAATTACCCTCTGCCGGCAGCAGATGAACATCGTCCACCAAGAGAATGCCGACAGTATGTATAAACTGCCTGAGTGTTTTTGGGGGAGTGGGTGGGAGGATAGGCCCGTAAGCCAGAAGATTCCGGCAGTTAAGATATGCTGCGGAACCATTGCTATTTGCGGACCAGTAATTACCAATGGCTTGGAGTAGATGCGTCTTACCAAGTCCTGGGGGACCCTCAATAAAAAGAGGGTTGAATTTGGGAGTGTTGTTCTGGCAGACATCCTGGGCTGCAGAGAAGGCAAAGTGGTTGAAGGGTGCCACCACATAGCTGTCGAAAGTTTGGGAAGCGTGAAAGCTCGTCTTGAGTGGCACGTTGCCCAAATATGGTCGCGGGGTTCTGGTGGATTTGCGCTGGGTCTCAGGCATCTGCAGGTAGACTCGCACACGGCTATCTATGTTGCGGCAGCATGACTGGATGAGTGAAAGGTAATTTTCCAAGATCCAGTCGTAGTGAAATCGGCTGGGCGCCTGCAAAATAACGTGGCCGCTTTGGAGAGCAGTGATCTTAACTGGCTCTATCCATTGCGAGAATTGATCTGCGGTCAGAGTCTGTTTCAGAGCCCTGCGCACCTGGGGCCACAGGGAGTCCATGGGCATACCTTTCTTCCACACCGGTGCCGTTTTGAGCGGCAAAGGCTGACAGGGGAAAATGGCTGGCGCAACTTTAAGGAAACGCGGGGACCCATACCCCTATAAACTCATTGATTTCTCTAAAGGAATCTCGCTGCTACTATAGAGAAAATCACCTCAAAGTTCAATGGGTTTTTTACCTTCGAGAAGGGCAACAACGGTGAGGAATTCATTTTTATCTTGACAAAAAGATCAAGCTGACATAAATCTTTGATAAACAATGTGAAAAAATGTATTATCACTAGGTGGCCCAGCTACCAACCCTCACAAAAGCGTTCTTTGGTTCTCGTTCGCACCATTTTACGCTTATCAGTAACAATCTGATGCTTTGATGCCCGGCAGTTTGGTGATTCCCAATGGGTCGCCTATAACGGTCAGGAAGTCATAGGTGTGTAAGGCGAAAGTCGTTTTGCACCAGAAAATTCTGCCCTTACGATTCCCAAAACGTTCCACCAAAAGGAAAAAGGCACACTTCTGGGGCCTGGATTCAGAGGTGGTTTATTGTCAAGCCCCTGTTGGACAAAAGCCACGAGGTTTTTGGATTTGACACATTCTGAGGGGAAAAATGTAGTCCAAAGGAGGTGATGACGACAGCAATAGGTTGACCACAGCATAATACCTGTAAGAACATTCATATCAACCAAGGAGGTAAGGAGGTTCCAATGGCTTATGATGCAGTAAAGATGGCAGATTGGCAGATCTCGGAAGCAGCTGAGGCGAACATGCCAACTCCCGATGAGTGGCGAGAAAAGCTCAGTTTGGAAAAGGACGAAGTCATCCCTATGGGAAGATTATGCCGCTTGGACTTCATGAAGATCATCGACCGCCTCAAGGACAAGCCCGACGGCAAGTACATCGAGGTTACCGCCATCACCCCCACTCCTCTGGGAGAGGGAAAGAGCACCACTTCTTGCGGCCTGATGGAAGGTCTTGGAAAACGCGGCGTCAACGTCGGCGGTTGCCTGAGGCAGCCCTCGGGTGGTCCCACCATGAATATCAAGGGGACCGCGGCCGGTGGTGGCAATTCCCTATTGATTCCCATGACTGAGTTCTCCATGGGTCTCACCGGCGACATCAACGACATCATGAACGCCCACAACCTGGCAATGACCGCCCTGACCGCCAGGATGCAGCACGAGAGAAATTACAACGATGAACAGCTGGAGCGCCTCACCAGAATGCCCAGGCTGAACATAGACCCCACCCGGGTGGAGATGGGCTGGATTTTGGATTTCTGCGCCCAGTCCCTGAGGAATATCATCATTGGCCTCGGCGGCAGGTATGATGGCTTCACCATGCAATCCAAGTTCGGTATTGCGGTGAGCTCAGAGCTCATGGCCATTCTTTCCATCGTGCGCGATCTGCCCGACTTGCGCGAGAAGCTGAACAACATCACCCTCGCTTTTGACAAGAGTGGCAAGGTGGTGACCACCGGCGACCTGGAGGTGGGTAACGCCATGACCGCCTGGATGCGGAACACCATCAATCCCACCCTGATGTGTACCGCCGAATACCAGCCCTGCATGGTCCATGCCGGCCCCTTTGCGAATATCGCCGTGGGCCAGAGCTCCATCATTGCCGACCGGGTCGGTCTGAAGGTATTTGATTACCACGTGACCGAGTCCGGCTTCGGTGCTGATATCGGTTTCGAGAAGTTCTGGAACGTCAAGTGCCGCTACAGCGGGCTGAAACCCCACGTCTCCGTGCTCACCAGCACCATTCGCGCCCTAAAGATGCACGGCGGCGGTCCCAAAGTAGTGGCCGGGCTGCCCCTGCCCGATGAGTACAAGAAAGAGGACCTGGACTTGCTGGAAAAAGGCGTGCAAAACATGGTGCACCACATCAACACCATCCGGATGTCGGGTATCAACCCGGTGGTTTGCATCAACGCCTTCCACACTGACACCAAGGACGAGATCGCCCTGGTGCGCAAGTACGCTGAGGAAGCCGGCGCGCGTGCTCCTGTCTCGACGCACTGGGCCGACGGCGGTGACGGCGCCCTGGAGTTCGCCGATGCGGTTATGGACGCCTGCGAGGATGAGAGCGATTTCAAGTTCCTCTATCCAATCGAGATGAAGCTGCGTGATCGGGTTGAAACCATTGCCAAGAACGTTTACGGTGCCGATGGTGTGGCCTGGACCCCGGCGGCTGAAGCCAAGGCTAAAATGCTCGAGGGTGACTCTTCGTACGATGATTACACAACCATGATGGTGAAGACCCACCTCTCCCTCACCCACGATCCGGCGGTGAAGGGTGTGCCCAAGGGGTGGACTCTCCCCATTCAGGATGTGCTCATATTCTCTGGCGCCAAGTTCCTCTGCCCCTGCTGCGGTACCATCAGTCTGATGCCGGGAACCAGTTCGGATCCAGCCTACCGCAGGGTGGATGTGGACGTTGACACCGGCAAGGTGACTGGCTTGTTCTAGAGGAGATCGCATGAGAAGGCCGTCCCTCAGGGAGACCGGTCCTCTAGGTTAACAAAATCAGGTCGTGAACTGGACTGTAAGGCCGGTTTGAGGCCTAGCGGAAGTCGGCAGGCAGGGCGCCATCGCCCTGCCTTGCCTGTTTCTGAAGGAGGAGGTTATGGCAGCAAAACTGCTCAAAGGCGCAGAGGTCGCCAAAGAGATCCGCGCCAATCTCAAGAAAGAAGTAGATGAGCTAAAGGCGAAGCATGGTGTCACCCCCGGATTGGTAACCATTTTAGTGGGAGAAGATCCAGCTTCCCAAAGTTATGTCCGCGCCAAGCAGAAGACCGCCCATGAGCTCGGTTTTCATTCCATCCAGGATAATCAGCCTGCTGACCTGGGTGAAGAAGCATTGCTGGCCCTGATAGACAAGTACAACAAGGATCCCGAAATTCACGGTATTTTGGTGCAGCTTCCGCTGCCCAAGCACATCGATGATCAGAAGATTCTTTTGGCCATTGACCCGGACAAGGATGTGGACGGTTTCCACCCCACCAATGTGGGCAAACTTTTGATCGGTAATCCTTACTACAGCCCCTGCACCCCCTTTGGTATCCAGGAGTTGCTTGCTCGCTCGGGCTCGCCGGTTGAGGGGGCGGAGGTAGTAGTGGTCGGACGTTCCAACATCGTGGGCAAGCCCATTGCCGCCATGCTTATGCAGAAGGGACCCGCTGCCAATGCCACTGTTACCGTGGTGCATACCCGCACCAAAGATGTGGCCTTCCATACCAAGCGCGCCGATATCCTGATTGTTGCCGCCGGCGTTCCCGAATACGTCAAGGGCGACATGATCAAGCCCGGGGCGGTGATCATTGATGTGGGAGTCAACGAAGTGGGGCGGACCGAAGATGGCAAACGCATACTAAAAGGCGATGTGGCCTTTGACGAGGCGTCTGAGGTGGCCGCGGCAATCACCCCGGTGCCGGGCGGCGTGGGCCCCATGACCATCACTATGCTGATGAAAAACACGGTACACGCTTGCAAGGTACACAATAAGCTTGTCTAGAGTTGCAGAGCTCAATAACAATCTATAGAATTGTTGCAAACCCGATTGCCCTCCCCC
>JASFEM010000106.1:0-11507 GCA_050124835.1 Syntrophobacterales bacterium
CTATTTGTCAAGTGTAAAGATCTTAAGGAGTTTCGCCAAAATTAGACGATATACCAGCTATAGCATAGAGCATCCGCCGTCGTCACGCCAAGGCGTGACTATGGCGGACAAGTAGGGCATAGGGCAAGGACTAAGGTTTCAGTGTTCAGGTTTCAGCATTTATGTTACTCCTCCCTGACACCTGAAACCTGACACCTGACAGCGTGAGACCTATAAGAAGCGAAATCCGATAACATATAACCATTATCGTCTTACTGCCTGCTGCTAGCTGCCCGCTGTCTGCTGCCAGCTGTCATCTGTCTCCTATCTTCTGTCTTACACAGGTCTAGTGCCTTGAGCGGTTCCTGGGGGCGTTCAAAGCCGGCTCCTTGCATTCTATAGCGGTTAGACCATCATCAGAAGAACAAGGCCCAGAATCAAAGCCAAGCCGATACCCAGTGGAATGGTGCGGGCAAGAATCCAACCTTCCTTTCCTTCGGCCCCGCACATGGATGCGGCAAGGGCTATCTTCAACGGTGATGAGATGGAGCCCACCGCACTGCCTACTGCCATCCCGCTGGCCAGAAGAGAGGGTGAAACCCCGAGTAAAGTTGCGGTTGAGACGTGAAGTTTGCCGAATAGAACGATCGAGGCGGTACCGTAACCGGTGAGAAACGTGCCTGTCCAGCCGATGAGAGGGGCGAAGACGGGATAAAACTGACCCGAGATCGCCACCATTCCGTTTGCCAGGGTCAGTGCTATGTTGTGGCTGGGGTTCATCTCAATAAATCCCGGCTGGAATCCTGAATAGGCAATGATCTGCCCGGCTGCGCCAAAAAGGGCCATTGCCAAAATGGGGCGCCAGGCGCGAAGATTTGTGGTGCGAAAACTTTTCAAGACCAAAGTCCTGTCATTGACCAACAATACCGCCAGAAGATAGGCGAGAAAGATGTAGGTGAAGGCGGAATAAAGGGGCCGGAAGTGGATCAAGTGACCCGGCACCACGCTGACCGCACCGGGCCAAGCCTCCAGGGCAGCTCGTTTGAGAGGGGGGATGAGATTAATCGAGAACAATGACACCACAAGAAAAATAAAAGGCGCCATATCCTTGAACAAGGCAGCATCCAATCTGAACCTGCGGCCGCCCACCAGCGAGAGAACCAAGATAACCAGCAAACCTCCAAAAAGCCCGGAGACCGTGAGCCCCAAATAGTAAACCGCAAAAAGTGCTCCGCCCCCGGCCAGGAGACCGACACTGAGAAGGAGCGGGAATTGTTTGATCAGCTCTCGGGGCTGGTCCAGCAGCCAGGGGATAGAGAGAGACATGAGAACGGTTGCTGGAATGGACAAGAGTCCAACATCCCAACCCAGACTTGCCATTTCCAGCCCAGTCACCAGGGCGAGCACGGTCAGTATGGCCCCGCCCAACTCCAGAATCATTAACCCTGAATAGCCGGCGATGGAGAGCGCTGCGGCCCCTGTTGCCGGGAGCCCTGAAGCTCTTAGCATCGGGGCCACTATGGGCTCGGCAACTATGCCAGACCCTTCCATGAAGTTTCCCACACCTACGGTAATCAAGATGGTGCGATGCCACTCGTTTCTGCTCAAGCCGGAAAACCAGTCCACCACGCGCGATAAGGACCCGCTGTCCAGCAGAAGGCCCGA
This sequence comes from Syntrophobacterales bacterium, assembly GCA_050124835.1. Lineage (GTDB taxonomy): Bacteria > Desulfobacterota > Syntrophobacteria > BM002 > BM002 > BM002. The sequence continues at coordinate 1,645 of JASFEM010000106.1, forward strand.
GAGGAGCATGCCGAAATAGATCACCAGCAAGAGGGGTGTATTGGTCAATACGCCGTCCAATCCTGCCAGAGCCACAACAGCCGGAGTCGTTTTGAACCAAAGGAGCGTCAAACCCACGGTATAAATGGTGCCCCAGAACGCCAGTTCAAGGGCCTGGCGTTTGAAGCCCACGGCTAACACCATGATAAGTATTAGTGGAGTCCAGGACAGAAAGAAGTTTACGAGATCAACAGCCATAGGCAAACAGCGTCCGTAATTACGGCGTAAACTGAGTCCGATATGGCTCAGTTCAATCCTACGCGGGTAAGCATGAGGGAAAGGCCACGCTATCAAGCATCATTCCAATATACTCATAAGTTCGCATAGAGGGCTGAGGTATTCCCGAAGTCCCGCCCGTGGCGGGACTCGGGCTGCCACTGCCTCCGGTGCAAAGAACTTTCCCCCGCAAGGGTAGCAGAACGAGCGTAAGCGAAGGGAATGACTCAACTTTCAAGCGCTCGTGCGGAGTTAAGGCGATAGACGTTTCGAACCTTTCAAAACCTGACCCTTCTTTTTTTTATGGAACGGGATTACAAATAGTAAGCAAAGTGTTGACATGCGAATTCGGTTAGCTTTATACTCCCTCACCTTGAAAAAACTCTTATACGCCAACTCGAGCCATAAAAGATAGGAGGTATAACCATGCTTAAGAAAAGCTATTCAAAAAAGGGTCATTCATGTCGGGTAACCTTTGACCTTCCGGCTGAGGTCAAAGCAAACAAAGCGTCACTTTGCGGCGATTTTAACGATTGGAGCCAAACCGCCCATACGATGCAACAGCGCAAAGATGGCAGGTTCAGCACAACCATCTCACTAAAGGCGGGTCAAACTTACCGTTTCAAGTATTACCTTGACGGTGAGCGCTGGGAGAACGACTGGGGTGCGGACGGCTATTTGGCCAACGATTTCGGCACCGACGATTCTTTGGTCAAAGTGTAAGGCTGATAGCTTCGGGCAGAACGTGATCATCTCCCACAGTTGCTTCTGAAATGCGACCATAATTTGCCCCCCAGAGGGTTCGTGCGCCAATTGTCTAAGCTGTCTTGCAGGAGCTTAGCACACGACGAGGAGCAAGAACTTTCTCTGGGGCTCCAAGAGCACTTTGGGCGTAATTTGTTTACTTGGAAGAATCTTCGGTTGACTTGCCAGGTTTGATCAGTCCAGCCATTTCTTCGTAGGTTGGTTTGTTGATGATATCTTCATCGAAGTCCATCACGCCATCATACAAACCTTTATCTAACTTGCTCTGCCAGGACCTTTTGAGATTCCTGGGCCCAGGATTGCCCTCCCTGGAGTCATAGTCATAGATGAGATCGCAGCCGTAGTCGGGATCAGTCCAGGGCACTATCAGTCCGGTATCCTTATCCACGCTCAGGTTACGTATGGCAATTTCGATATCACTGCCGCCAACGTCCCATACTTGAACGCCCGCCTTTTCGTCCTTCCGGTCTATTATCTGAGCAAGTATTCTGGGATTTTTCCCTAGCATAATACCCTGCTTGACAAGTGTGCGAACCCCAACACCTCCTTCCAACTGTCTCTTCGCCTGGTCGCAAATCGGGCATAGTTCTAGCCAATTCTTGTTAAGGCAGGCGCCAAAGCCTTGGTGAATCCATAGCCGTCTAAAAAACTCCACACTGTCTTTCCAGGCTAGGAATCTTATGCGGTTTACTCCCTTACCATCTCGGTGTTGGTATATGAGGATACCGGGCTTGATGTAGCTTGGGAGAGTCATGGCAAGCTCACTCGTTTTTTCGGTCACCTGGTTGTCATCTTGATTTAGGATCTTTCTTCAGGATATTTCTCTTCTAAGCATTTCCAGCCTGTCATTCTATCTTTAGGAGGCTACCGAACTTGTCGAAGTCTTCAACATGTGTTTCCCTGCCGTTGCTATCATAATAGACCACTCTCTTATGGACGCCAAACGTTGCAGCGAGACTGTCTTCTTTCAAATAGTATTCTCTTTTTTCTAACCTGTTATTGCTATCGAAATACGCAACCATTTTATAGAATCCGTATTTGGCAGAATCAGCGTCCGTTGAGTATGCTTCACTTATTCTTGATCTTTCCCAATAGTAAGTGACGGTTTTGTACCACCCCTCCTTTGCAGAATGACTTTCGTTGGCATAGACTTCCAACCGTTTTATCTCCCCTTTACTGTCTTGGGAAATGATTATTCTTTTAATACCCTTCTGATATTTATCATCCCCATCAGAATAAGTAATCTCCTTTGTAATCCCACCGTATTCATTATCCTTCGAAATAATTTTTTCTGTTTTAGCGAAAGCTGGCACATGTAAACAAAAAAATAGGACCAGCGTGAGGTAGCAAATCTTTTTCATTTCGAGTCCTTCCTGATAAACCACGGTCCACTGCTGATGGGCTTTCAATGGAAAACCCCATTTTACACCATCGTTGAGATTGTCCAGTCGCAGCTGCCCTTTTAAATGTACAGTCTATTTTTTTGAGGCTCGCTTTTTCAGTTTAATGTGGAAAGGTGCTTCTTAAAAAATGCTAAGCGATTAAATGATCTATTTCAAGACCCGACACCTGCCATTAATCATTTGACGTGTCACATGCGGATAGAGTTACTCAAGGAAAGAAGTCTTCGCTACCCTAAATCCCTGATTACTGATCCTATGCCAAAAGTTCCAGCCTTTTGGGTCATGGTGTTAACGTTCGCAAGTATCGGGGCTAGCAACCGTTACATTGCCGGGTTCAAAAAACAGGCGATGAGTATCTAGGTGGAGCTTGACCATATCTCCTGAGGAAGGAGTTGACAAGATCCTAAACGTTATCTCCAATGCTTATGGTCGGCTAAACAGAGTTCCACGCTGAGCCTTGGTAAAACATTGCTTGCAGGTAACGCTGGAAATATAGGCTCAGCAGGGTCGGGAGGGATTCGTTAAACATGCCGGATTGAGGTGGTCTATTTATTGACACGGCTTTTCAATTCACCGCACATCTTGAAATACGGCAGTTTCTTACCCTGGACCTGAATCAGATCTCCAGATTTCGGGTTGCGCCCCACGTAGGGCGAATACTTTTTGACCTTGAATGTGGCAAACCCACGGATCTCGATGCGCTCGCCCTTGGCAAGAGCTTCGGCCATGGTGCCGAAGATTGACTCAACGCAACGCTTCGAGTCACTTTTGGTGATGCCGAAGGTTTGAGTTAAATCTTCAATCAATTTTCCTTTGTTCATGGCATCTCACCTGCTCGCTATTGGATTGATCTCGTTACGGTTCAGTCGCATAACTTGCAATTTCCGGGCCGAAAAACAGGATAAAAGAAATGAAATTAAGCCAGGAGCGTGGATCTGGGGTGACAGCAAGAGGGCGTGGCTGGAAGCATGCAAAGGGAGGGATGCCCACCTTTACAAACGTTTGACAATGACTTTTTCATAATCAGGGAAGTAGTGGCCAATAAGCGGTAGGTCGAAACTGGATAAAATCATGGTATTGCTTTCACGTTCGAGCAAGAATTCGAATGATCTTTTGATCAAAGTTTCAGGTGTGACTTTACCTTCTGTCAGCTTCTGATAATAATCGGTCTTGAGACTGACCGTGTGAGTTGTAGTGACTGCCTCCCGGACGGTCACTTCGAACGTTTCAGCATCTTTCAATACAACTTCGATTGCAGCCATAACTTTAGCCTGCCGCAGCCGTCTGATATCCGCAGGCGATAAAGCCCCTGCCCTGTTTCGACGCGAATATCTTATAATCCGATCGTTTTTTTTGGCCAGTCTTTATGGGGTCAAGGCAGCGCTCTAATTCTACGAGACGACTAAAATCTGAGCTCACCCTGCTTGGCATAGAATTTTTTGACACATATGTCATCTCTATTCATGACAAAGATACAAAACTTGAGCGTTTCACTGCTCGGAAATAGTATCGGGCCTATGTCGAAGTAGCTCCATTGGCTGTAGGTCCACACCTCATATTCACCCTCGGGCAATGTGGATTCCGGTGGTCCCTCCAAAAGGACTCTACTGACATAGTTGTCCAAACTATCTTTATCCAGTTTTAGCATTTGTTCAGGTTGTCCAAGTAAATCTGCAATTTCCTCTTTGGTGGTATCACCTTCCCTCACCTTTTCCACCGCATTCTTAGTAAGTCTTGATGTTCCGGTTGAAACGCATGAAGCCACCAGCGTTATAAGTAGTAGCGGCAATAAAATGAATCCATTGTTCGCCATTTTCGTGTTCATGATAACCACCGTATAGTGCGCGTCTTTTCCACTTGGTGCTGAGCTATCAGACCATCTCCACCTTCATAGAGAACTCTACGCTATCACTCGTTCAATATCAAGGCTTGAGAGCAGCTACAATTGACCAAAGTCGAAAGGCGCACAGGATACCCCCCCATCAACCTGGGCCATACAAAAAAACTCCTATTTATCTCGCGCTTTGATAGTTCTGGGAATTTTAATAACCACCGGAAATGCTGAGTTTCCCTCGGGGTCCAGAAGAAGTTTACCTCGGTGATCGGCGATGATCTTGTGGGCAATGTTCAGGAAGAGCCCGGAACCCCATGGTTTGCCTTGCAACTCCTGATCAAATAATTCACATAACTGCTTTATTTCACTGATTTCGCCAATAAGGATTTCGACGTCATCATCAGAATGGCGAATAGTTATACTGAATTCAGATCCTTGAGGAATACTCAGAAGGATTTCCTTAAAGATCATGGAAAAGGCTTTCTTTATTAGGTTGGGATCAAAAGGGACCGTGACATGGGAGGTATCAACCGAAAGGGTTGGGCGGCGGCCATCTTTCAATAATTCCCAATCATGACTGTCGATTGCCTCTTCCAAAAGGAGATCAATTCGGTCGAGTTTCAGGCTAACCGGTGGAAGTTTCACGAAACCGTCCACCTCGTTGAGAATCATCTCTACCCTCTCCACCAGTGACATAATAGCCTGAAACTTAGGGCTGCCAGAGCTTTTCGATTCAGACTGACCCAACCTCCGCACCAATCCTCCCATCGCCATGAGAGGGTTTCTAATCTCATGGGCCATGGCTTGAGCCAAACGCACGTATGCTGCTCTGCGCTCCATTTCAATCAATTTCGCCTGTGTTTCCTTTAACGTCTCCATGGCATTTGCATAATGCTTCTTGAGCTCAGACCAGAGACGAGCATTTTCAATAAGAGGGGCAAGCAACAAGGCTATGGTTCGTAAGAACTCAAGATCGTCCTGGTTGTAGGCTCCTGGAATATTGCGGTCCAAGTAAATTACACCATGGATCTGATTGTGGTGGATAAGGGGCGCACACAGAGCTGACCTGATTCTTAATGCCAAGACGCTTTCTTTTCTCTTTAGAGCTTCTTCGCTGAGCGCGTCTTCTAGAAGGAACGCCTCACCTTTTTCGAATAGCCGATTCACAATAGTTGTGCTCAGGGGGACGGGTCCCGAAAAAGCATCGGGCGATATGGGTTTGAGTTTCCCTTCTTCCTGAAATAATCCCAGGTAATTTCGATCTTGCTTGAAAATTTCATGTAATCTCGAAAAGATGCTTTCCACCAATACCGGCAGATCCTGGTTTTCGGATAGCTCTGTTGTGATGTCGTAGATTAACCTCAGCTTCTCATGCTCGAGCTCCTGTATGCCTTTTGGAGTGACGGAGTGGAGCACATCAGTCTGCTTGAAAACATCATCATCCTCAGGTGAAACCAGGAGCTTGGTGTGGCCCAGTTGAATTGAATCACCCGCCTCTAAAATGGCTGCTGCCTCGATCTTTTGCCTGTTGACAAGAACGCCGTTGGCGCTCTCGAGATCCTTGATCCATATCTCGTTATCAATTTCTTCGATGAGGGCATGGTGCTGTGAAATGCTGCGATCTGAGAATTTCAGGTCGGCTTCGTCGCTGCGGCCGATAACACAGGGTAAGTTCACCCTGTAAGTTTCTCTTGAGCTCAGATTCCGAAGGACGATCTCTCGCTTCATACCATTTCTCTAAATACCGTTGTAATCCCTCATCAGCTGATCAGTGGTGTCAGCAGCCGGATTCGATTTCTGTATGCTCGGTTTTCCTTTCAGCCATAGCCTGAGTAGGGGTGAAGCCCAAACCGCAAGATAGCTACGGCATCAACATTACCCCTGATTCTCTTTGGATGGCAGTGGAGATGAGCAACCGTTGTTTTTCAGAAATTTCGGTGAATAAAATACCCATCTCACAGGGCATGGCTTTATCTTCAGGGTCATTCATTGTTTCGTGTATCACTTTGGCGGTAAGGGTAATGGGTTGGACCAAGGCAGGGACATCAATGATCAGCTCAAAAACTTCATCCAACCCGAGCGATTCCTGACAGCGTATAAACGCACCGTTTGAGGTTATATTCAGGGTCTCGCCAGTTTTGTCCCCACGAGCGGTCCGTAACAAGACGGGCCATCTAACCTTAACTCTCGGGTATTGGCGCTTTTCTTTATCAGTGGTCATATCCGGAACCTCTTCATACAAGTGGATCGTTTCAGGACCAATTCGGGTAGTCAGAATGTTTTCTTGATCCACCCTTCAATCTTCCAATGATCCGTAAGGTAAACCTCACGAACCCACGAAAGCCGACTAGCAGCATTAGAAAGGCAATCAGAGCTGCTGCTGCACCTGCAAGCGTGCACTGCCAATCAGGAGGATAAGAAGTCAATTCAAGTGATTTACCATATACAGTGGTACGCAACAATTCCTTGTAGACTGCTGCTCCTGCAGTAAAAGCCGGAATCATAGCTATTGCCGCAGGTATAATAAATATCCGGTTGAGTCCTTTGGTAATATCCATTGCTGATCTCCTTCATTTCCGCCGGCACAAAAATGACCAGAAATCTTATGGTTACCCACAACCTTGCGAGAGATAAAATAGTGGGTTTCACTGGCTAAATACCGGAAAAACAGCCAGCAATCCCCGATAATATAGACTTTGCAAGAGCTGTGCCCATAGGGCAGCAGTAACAGCTGGTGACGGATTGCCGCTTCAGATGACGCATATTTATCCAACTCCGCATAGTTTGCGCTTGAAAGCTGAGCCATTACCGAAGCGGCGTATGTTGTCAGCCTATGCAAGCTTGACTGGTTTGGCCGTCCTGCATGTTGCTGCAGAGGCTGGCAACATCCGCAGCTCGGGCTGCCACTGCCTCCGGTCCGAAGGACTTGACCCCGCAAGTGTAGCAGGCCGAGCGTAAGCGGAGGTAATGGCTCAGCTTTCAAGCGTTCGTGCCGAGTTGAGATAGTAACCGTTTTCAGATTTCAGAGCTCTCCATTTCGTGGTCAGGCAACCTGTGAAAACTCAATCTACAATCTAAAATCTACAATCGCCTCTTTCCCCAGACAGTTGCCAATGCCCCATCGCAGAGAATCTGACTCGGGTGAAAAACCAGCGGCGGAACAACGGCTAAAGGATAGGCCTGGGCAAAAGCAATGGACCAGATGGCAATGGCAATAGGCAGGGTTTTCTGGGAACAGACGATGGCGAGCGATCGGCAGGTAGACTGGGGGATACCAAAAAGGTATCTACCGCCAACATATCCGGCAACCAGGAGAATGAGGTGAACTGCCAGCGAGGGCAAAAGGAGGGAACCCAGACCAGTCAGGGTCAGTTCCCTCAACCGATGGGCTTGTGAGGAGCAGGACAAATAGACGATAATGCCCAAAGCGATGATGGGAAAAATCCGTATGATCCTGTCTCGCTCTTGAATCCAGAGTGGATTTCGGCGTCGGACAACTTGTCCCACCACCGCCGGGGCTAACACCAGAAAAAGCAGTTTAATAATAAGTCCAACCGTATCTAGCCGAACGACTGCTCCCAAAGACCACCGCAGATTGAGTGGTATTGTTATAATGGCTATGAGATTGAGTCCTACTGCCAGAATGAGGGCGGTTGCGGTATCTCCTCCGGCTCTGGTTGCCAGGACAGTCCCGGAAACAAGTGTGGGTGCCATACAGCAAATCAATATGAACCCGACCTGGTTGTCCGGATGCCAGTTGAGGCTATGAACGGTGAGGTATCCCAGTATCGGCCCCAAAATTTGGCAGACCACAAAGCCCCAGCCGAGGCTTCTCAGGACCCCCGCTCCCTCGTGAAGCTGTTTTCGTTCAAGACCAAGTCCCTGACAAAAAAAGATTAGCAGAATGAGGGGGCTGGTTGCTCCCCAGCGCTTCAAAACGCTTCCGGGCTCGGGGAAAAACCATGCCAGAAGAATACCGCTTGCGATAGTAACTAGAAGAAGATTTTCCCTGATTAGCTTCAAGGTATTCCGTTTTTCAATTTTTCTGAGTGGTTTTTCTTTACCCCCCGCGGTTGATCATTCGCCTACCTGATATTTGAATGACAAATTTAGCCTTGCCCGGTAAGCAACGACCTTTCCACCCTCAATTTTCAGGTCCAGTTTTGTGACCTCGGCGATTCTCAAGTCCCTTAAGCTTTTGCTGGCGGTCTCCACCGCAGTCATGGCAGCTTCCTCCCAAGAGACATCGCTCGTCCCCACCAATTCAATTATTTTGTAGGTACCCACGGACATCATATCCCTCCTTTAGATTTAAAGGTTTAAGGCCTATTTCTCACCGCTTTTTCATGCAAAACTTAATGACTTGAAAGGGTTCGTGACGCCCATGCGGGTTTAACCGCTTTGGTGTATATCAGCGGCAAATCGCATCCGGGGCAAATCCATTTGTTCAAGATCGAAAACCTGGTCCTTTGGGCCTGCATTTTTACTCAGAAAACCTGGCACGAGCAAAGCTACCCTTACAAATGACCTCCACTCCTTTGTTTATTATTCCAGTCGCAGATATTACCTTCTTTCTTGCAGTTGGCTTCAAACGGGGGATATGCACCTGATCTCCTTCTCTTAAATTCTTCAGAAGATTCTGCATTCTCAGAAGCGGACAACACATTCAGTAAAGCAAAGACATAGTTACCATCCTCATCTACTTCGAAATTTACTGTCGTATTGTACCCACACCCTTCCGGAGGGTAATCTTCATCGAAGGACACTTCAGCCGTAAATGGACCGAAGACTTGGTAAAAAACGAAAAAAAATGTCTTATAAGATTTGTAACTGCAACTTGTGGAGAATTCGAATTTTCCATCAGTTAGTGAATCAAAACATTGTCTGAAATCCGCCATCAAGTTGTGTTTTTCCAACAAGCTATTAAACCTCTCCACCATTTGCCAATGCAGGGGTCGAGACAGTTTGATGGCGTAAGTGTCCAGGGTACGATACACTTATTTACTCTTCAAACAATCAATGTTCATTTCAGCCAGCAAGAAATATGAAAGACCTATCTGCCCCGTGAGGGGGTTTAAATTGTAGATTTAAGAATATATTTGTTGTTAGTCGAGATTCGCTGCACTCTTAATCTGCAATCATTCGGGGTGTGAGCTGAATTTTTCTCCGGGATAGTCCAAGTCTGATTCTAAAAGTAGACTAGCAGGGGTATTTTATTGAGTCAATAGGAGAGGTAGTGGGGATTGTAGATTGCAGATTGCAGATTGAGGGTACATCGCATCTCGCCTGAGAACGAATGAATTCCTAAATCTGAAATCTACAATCTTAAATCGGCAATGAGATCGTTGTAGATTTTCTGCCCGATTCTTCTGCTAAAAGAAAGGCCCCCCGACAGGAGGGCCTTCTTTCTAGTTAAGAGCTTACGCCGCTAAGGGTTGTTAGCCGGTTTGGGGATTAGGAGTAATAAATACATCAATCCTGCGGTTTATCGCACGCCCCTCTGGCGTTTCATTGGTTGCCAGAGGTCTCTTGGAACCGTAGCCCACGGCGATGATCTTATCTTCTGACAAGGTCCCATTCGCCACAAAGTATTGGCGAACAGCATC
>JASFEM010000107.1:0-11448 GCA_050124835.1 Syntrophobacterales bacterium
GACCCAGATATCGGAGCACCCCGGCCAGGAACAAATCCTGCCACCGAAAATAACCATCGTAAACTGGAATGCTCAAAAAGGCATTAATCCCCAATTCAAGTCTGATCTCTGGCTGCTCATCGAGGACCAAAGGCCTGATTTTGTCTTTCTGCAAGAGGCCCGGGCAGACCTTCTCGAAGCCAACCAGATAGGCGGTTACTTTGCAAAAAGTTGGAAGTATCCCTGGGCCGATGGGACCACCATCGGGGTTTTAACGCTGTCAAAGGTGCCGCCCGTGAGGGTTCAGCCCGTGCCCACGAAGTATCGCGAGTTTTTCATTACCGCTCCAAAGGTATCGCTGATAACGGAGTACCCCCTGCCCAACGGAGAACAGTTGCTCGCGGTGAACGTTCACCTACTGACTTTCGAGCGCTGGGGAACCATGAAGATGCGCGCTCAGTTGGATGAACTTAAAGAGATCATGGCACGGCACTCGGGGCCGATTGTTTTTGCCGGTGATTTCAATACATGGAATTACAAGAGACTGGGGCTGGTCCAGGAACTCGCCGAAGATCTGCAATTGGTGGAGGTGACAGACTTCCCTCCCGGTCGACACACGGCAGATCGGCAGTCATCCTGTCTGAACTGGCTTTTTGGAATAGACGAAGACCTCCCTCTGGATCGGGTGTATTACCGGGGCTTCTCCTACCACGCTGCCCGGGTATTGTCCTACGACTCCTCGGACCACAGAGCGATTCTGGTTACGCTTATTTTGGAGCCAGGGAGGGAGAGACTGGGCACTAAGGACTAGGCACTGAACAGCTGGCAGCAGGCAGATTGCATCCGCCTTCGCTAGAGTTTCGGCGGACAGGGCGTGCAGCTGGCAGGCGATAAAACAAGGTTATTGGTTATACGTTAATAGTTATACGGGAAAAAGATTCGTGATTGAAAACTATTTGCAGCTTTGGAAACCTCTCAAGAATACAGTATAACCTTATAACGCATAACGTATAACGTATAACCTATAACTTCCCCATTGGGAGGAAAGACATGGCCGTACACGAGTTGGCCGGAAAGCCCGCCCCTAGATCACTGCTCGCTAACATCCCAAGGCTTGTCCGCGCCTATTATACCAACACACCTGACGTTTCGGAGTCCAGCCAAAGGGTCGCCTTTGGGACCTCAGGGCACAGGGGCTCATCCCTGTCCAACAGCTTCAATCAGGATCACATTCTGGCCATCAGCCAGGCAATCTGCGAATATAGGAAATCCAAGAATATCACCGGTCCACTGTTTATGGGAATGGACACCCACGGCCTTTCAGAAGCGGCTTTGGCCAGCGCACTGGAAGTTTTTGCCGCACGTAATATTACCGTGATGATTCAAAAAGATTTCGGCTATACGCCAACCCCGGTCATTTCTCACGCCATCCTTACCTTCAACCGGGGGAAGCGGGAAGGGCTTGCCGACGGGGTGGTCATCACACCTTCCCACAACTCACCGCAGGACGGTGGCTTCAAGTACAATCCGCCCGATGGTGGACCGGCAGACGCCAAAACAACCAAGATTATAGAAGAAAGGGCCAACGAAATCCTCGCCAGTGGGCTCAAAGAAATAAAACGGATTCTATTTGAAAAGGCATTGAAAGCTGACTCCACTCATATGTACGACTACATCACCCCTTATGTGAAGGATCTGGAGAATATTGTTGATATGGAAATCATTGCCAAGGAGGGGATTAAGATCGGCGTGGACCCACTTGGCGGTTCCGCCATTCATTTCTGGGATCCCATAGCCGAGACCTACGGGCTTTCCATCGAAGTGGTGAATCGGTCCGTTGACCCGACTTTTTCATTTATGACTGTTGATAAGGACGGCAAGATCCGCATGGATTGTTCCTCACCCTATGCCATGGCAAGCCTGATCCAATTAAAGGACAAATTTGACGTTGCCTTTGGCAACGATCCTGATGCCGACCGTCATGGCATTGTCACCAGAACAGGAGGGCTGCTCAATCCTAACCACTATCTCTCCGTTGCCGTTTGGTATCTTTTCCCGAACAGGACCGGCTGGAGAAGAGACGCCGCAGTAGGGAAAACGCTGGTCTCGAGCTCCATGATCGACCGGGTGACTGCACACCTAGACAGGAAGCTTTCTGAGGTGCCCGTGGGCTTCAAGTGGTTTGTTGACGGACTCATCGATGGCTCTTACGGCTTCGGTGGAGAGGAAAGCGCCGGGGCGTCTTTCTTGAGAAAAGACGGCACCGTGTGGACCACTGATAAAGACGGAATCATCATGGATCTGCTGGCCTGCGAGATTACGGCCAAAACCGGCAGGGACCCGACAGAGATTTACAAGGAGCTCGAGGAAAAATTTGGCAGCCCGATTTACGAAAGAATTGATGCGGTCGCCACGCCTGAGCAAAAAGCGGCTCTCAAAAAACTTTCCCCGGATATAGTCACGGCAACGGAGCTGGCCGGCGAGCCCATCACCGCCAAATTGACCCGGGCGCCGGGCAACAACGCCGAAATCGGCGGGCTGAAGGTGGTGGCTGAAAATGGCTGGTTTGCGGCTCGTCCTTCCGGCACCGAGGAGATCTACAAACTCTACGCAGAAAGCTTCAAAGGAAAAGCGCACTTACAGAAAATTCAGAAGGAGGCGCAGGCTATCGTCAACGCCGCATTGACAGCGGCAGGGGCAAGGTGAACAATTGTGGATTGTAGATTGCGGATTGCGGATTTAAGAATTTAAGCCAGTCACATATAAATATACAGGAAGGGCAGATTTACACTGCGTCCATACTTGACCCTTGGGAGGGGAAGCCATGTCCGCACTTACCGACTCGACCGCATGGCGTGCTTTGAAAGAGCACCATCAGGAAGTGGCCACCTTACACATGCGGGATCTTTTCGCCCGGGATCCTGAACGCTTCCAGCGGTTCTCTCTGCGCTTGGACGACATTCTCTTCGATTACTCCAAGAACCGTATCATCGAAAAGACACTTTCTTTGCTCATCGAGCTGGCCCGTCAAGCGAGTCTGAGCGAGAAAATTCAGGCCATGTTCGGGGGAGAGAAGATCAACACCACCGAGGGGCGTGCGGTACTCCATGTTGCCTTGCGCAACCGCTCCAACAAACCCATTTATGTGGATGGCAATGATATTATGCCCGAGGTCAACCGCGTCCTCGAAAAGATGAGGGTCTTCAGTGAAGCTGTACGTTCAGGTGAATGGAAGGGCCATACCGGAAAGGTTATCACCGATGTGGTGAATATCGGTATCGGTGGCTCGGATCTGGGTCCGCAAATGGTCACGGCGGCGCTGGCACATTACGGTCGTCCCGACTTGCGCTCACATTTTGTCTCTAACGTGGACGGTACGCATCTGGTGGAGACCCTCAAGCCTCTAAGTCCCGAGACCACCCTTTTTATTATTGCTTCAAAGACCTTTACCACTCAGGAAACTATGACCAATGCCCGATCAGCCAGAGAGTGGTTCCTTTCAGAGGCCGGGGAGGAGACGGCTGTGGCCAAACATTTCGTCGCCGTCTCCACCAATGAAGTTGAGGTTGCCAAGTTCGGCATCGATCCGGAAAATATGTTCGAATTTTGGGACTGGGTGGGAGGGCGCTACTCCTTGTGGTCGGCCATTGGACTTTCTATCGTCCTGTCAATCGGCATGGATCGTTTCGAAGAACTGCTCGCTGGCGCACACAAGGTTGACGAGCACTTCCGATCTGCGCCTTTCGAGGAAAATATCCCGGTACTTATGGGGTTACTTGGTATCTGGTACAATAACTTTTTTGGCGCCCAGACCCACGCCATTCTCCCTTACGACCAGTACATGTACCGCTTTCCCGCCTACTTTCAACAAGGGGACATGGAGAGTAACGGTAAGCGTGTGACCAAAAATGGGGAAGGGGTGGACTATTCCACAGGACCAATCATCTGGGGCGAACCGGGCACCAACGGCCAACACGCCTTCTATCAACTCATCCACCAGGGTACCAAGCTGATCCCGTGCGACTTTTTGGCGCCGGCCAAAACCTTGAATCCAATAGGCAAGCACCACACCCTGCTCATTGCCAACTTTCTGGCCCAGACCGAGGCCCTGATGAAGGGCAAGACCGAAGAGGAGGTGCGAGCCGAACTTGCCGCCTCGGGAGCGTCTGGCGCGGAAGCGGAAAAGCTTATCCCAGCGAAGATGTTTGAGGGAAACAGACCTTCCAACTCTTTCTTGTTTAAAGAGCTCACGCCGGAAACTCTGGGATGTCTGATTGCGCTTTATGAGCATAAGATATTTACCCAAGGGGCCATATGGGAGATAAATTCATTTGATCAGTGGGGGGTGGAGTTGGGAAAGCAATTGGCCAAAGCAATTGAGCCGGAACTCGAAGGTGATGCACTGATCTCTTCTCATGACTCATCCACCAACGGGCTGATCAATTACTACAAAAGCATTCGAACTAAATAGTGAGCACCGGAAAACTCTGGGCATTGGGATTCAATGGCTTTGCCATTCGAAGGAACTTATGGCGCAAAGCGCAGGGCGTAAGGCGCAGGGAAGAAAAGAGCATTCAAAATTCATCATGCCCTGTGCCCTGTACCTTGAACCCTGTGCCTTTCCCTGCGCGGTTTTGTGTAAAGATCGCTTCACCAAGGGCCTGCTATCCATTACTGAGCCTATTCGTGAATGGTGCAACTTGAAGGAGAAAAGTTATGTCTGAGTTGACAAAGATGATTGTCATGCCTGTGGACGGTTCTGAAAATGCGCTGAGATCTCTGGATTATCTTCATCTCATTTACGGAAACACAGATAATGTGGAAATAAACCTCAAGTATGTGCTCCCCAGCCTTCCAGCAACTATTTCCCATGAGAAAGCAGTTGGACGTGAGACCGCATTGAAACTAAAGGCCCTGGAAAATAAGAATTTAAGAATGGCTGAGCGTATTCTCTCAGAGGCCAAGAACGCGCTGATTCAAAAAGGTTTTCCGGAAGAATCGGTGAAAACCATCTATCGAAAGAAGGAAGTGGACATTGCCCGTGATATTTGTAATTGGGCGGAAAACAAACGGGCAGATGCTGTACTCATCACTACCCGAGGCCGCAGCCGCTTGGAAGCCTTTTTCATGGGTGAGATTTCCAGCAAGCTCCTTGATTACTGTCGGGTTTGCCCGGTGTGGATTGTAGAGGGCAAAGTAACCTCCAATCGGGTGCTCATTGCCGTAGACAGTTCTGAAAACGCGCTCAGAGCAGTGGACCATGCCGGATTTATGCTGGGCGGAACCGATTGCCAGATTACCCTGTTTCACACCATGCGTAATTTGCGAAGATTTGTGCCCCAGGAGGTTTTGGATGAAGCTCCTGAGCTCGAAGAGCTCTGGAAAAGTAAAGCAGGTGAAGAGATTGCTTCATACATGAAAAAGGCAAAGAAAGTGCTCCTGGAGGCAGGTCTCAGGGAAGAGCAAATTACTACCAAAGTGGTTGACGGAAGCCGGAGCCCGGCCAACGATATTCTCGAGGAAGCCCGGGGCAACGGTTACGGCACCATAATCATGGGGCGACGGGGCATCTCTGGTGTCCAGGAATTTTTCATGGGTAGTGTTACCAGCAAAGTCCTCCAGAACTGTAACTGTATGGCCACATGGATCGTGCTCTAAAGAGACAGAGAAATGGTACGTTCCAGGTTTTCTTTGCTCATGACTACGGGCCGTAACACCTGAGGAGACAGGTCGGTGACACCCTGGCCCAAATACCCCATCATCTATGAGATAAACACCTGGGTCTGGCTCCATGACCTGAGCCAGCACTATCAACGGGAAATTACGCTGGAGAATGTGCCAGAGGAAGAATTGAGCAACATCATAGACCTGGGCATCCATGCTGTTTGGTTTATGGGGGTCTGGGAGAGGAGTCCGGAGGGGGTCCGCGTGGCCCGAGAGCACCCGGGACTGCAAATTGAGCTAAGCGAAGCGTTACCCGACTTTTCAGCGATGGACGTGGTGGGTTCCCCCTATAGTGTGTATCGATATGTGGTCGATGATCATCTTGGTGGACCAGAGGGGTTGGCTGTCACCAGAAAATTGTTGGCAGACCGTGGAATCAGGTTAATTCTGGACTTCGTACCCAACCATGTCGCTTTGGATCACCCCTGGGTCTTTGAACGTCCGGAATACCTTATTCAGGGCGAAGCGGCTGATCTGGCAGGAACAGAAAACGAATTTTTCCAGGTTCAAAGCCATGTCTATGCCCATGGACGCGATCCCTTTTTCCCCCCCTGGACCGACACGGCACAACTAAACGGGTTCGATCAGGGACTGCGACGGGCTGTTATCGAGACGCTCTGTGAAATCGCCGGGCAGTGCGACGGGGTACGCTGCGACATGGCGATGTTGCTGCTGACCTCCATCTTTAAACAAACCTGGGGGCCACGAGCCGGCGACCAGCCGGAGTCGGAATTCTGGTGGGAAGTGATTCGGGAAGTCCGCAGCAGGCATCCTCACTTTCTATTTATAGCCGAAGCTTACTGGGACAGGGAGTGGGAACTCCAGCAACAGGGGTTCGACTATTGCTATGACAAGCGACTCTACGATAGGCTGGTGCAGGGAGATGCTGAAGCCGTTCGGCTGCACCTAATGGCTGATCTGGCCTATCAGGAAAAGCTAGTCCGTTTCATCGAGAACCACGATGAACCTCGTGCTGTAGCCAGCCTTGGGCGACAAAGGTCACGTGCGGCCGCTCTGACAATCGGCACGCTACCTGGAGCTAAGCTTTTCCACGAAGGACAATTTGAAGGGCGACAGGTCAAACTGCCGGTGCAGCTGGGACGCCGCCCGGCTGAACCAGTAGACCAAAATCTACAAACATTTTACCGCACACTGTTACGAGAGATCAGCGCACCGGTCATTATCGCTGGTGAGTGGCGGTTGTGTGAAAGCAGCGGTTGGCCGGATAACAACAGCTACCTTAATCTAGGGACCTGGTGCTGGCGCAGGGGCGATGAGCGGTGGTTGGTTGTAGTAAACTTTTCTGATTTCAGCTCACAGGGACGCGTCTATCTGCCTTGGGATGACCTGAGCGGAAAGGTATGGCACCTCTTTGATATTTTGAGCGGAGATGTTTACCAGCGAGATGGCGACGAACTGCGGGAGAGTGGTTTGTACGTGGAGTTAACTGGCTGGGGTTTCCATTTTCTGAGTTTTGGGGCAAAATAAGTGCTAATATTGTTGAAAAGGTTAATCTAGACAAAGAAAACCTGGCCCAGAGGACCAGGTTTTCTTTAAGCAAATAAGTGAGGACAGAAGATGCGATCCTTAAATAGGCTAATTGTGTTCTTGACCGTAATTTTTTTGAGCATTCTGCTGTGGGGGCAAACCGTCGGGGCAGTGAGTCCACAGCAGTTAAAGCTTCTCAAGGGTAAGAATAAGGGAGACCCTGCGCAAACCGAGGAAAAGGTTCAACTCCCGGCAGAGCTGAAAAGTGATCAAATAGATGATTTAGTGGCGCCGCTCAGCGATGAGCAGGCAAGACAGCTGCTGATCGAAAAGCTGCGGAAAGAAGCGGAGCTAGCTGCTGCTGCGAGAGAGAAATCACAGGAAGAGGAGCTCACCGGTCTGGCCGGGTTCGTTTCTAGAATGAGGGGTATGGTTAATTTTACCCGCGCCCGCATAAAATATCTGACGTCAGGAGCAACCGCTGTAGATGATGAGCTCCCTCGAGTGTTCGCTGAACTCACGGAAAGCGAAGGAGAACCCCATCCTGTCAAGACGCCGGCAAGCGTCATCGCACTTTTTGCTGCAAGTCTTTTGGTCTTTTGGCTGTCCCGCCGGTTTACAGCTCCTGTGATGGGCAGATTGGAAACCACTCCGCCAATCAACTGGCTGCAGAAGCTAGGGCGGTTGGCCTTCCGTTCCTTGTTGGATATTTTCTCCATCTGTGTGTTCGCGCTGGCCACGCTGGCGTTGTTCTTCCTTTTCCTTGACCATGAGGGGCCGGAACGACTGGTAGTTGCAACTTATTTAACCGCATTTCTCATAGTGATGGCTGTGAGCCTTGTCTCTCGATTGTTGCTAGCCCCCTCGGCCCCCGGTCTTCGTTATCTGCCACTAGAAGACGATGACGCCCGTTATATTCACAAATGGGTCAAGGGGTTTGCGGTTGTTTCCAGTTTCGGTTTTCTGACCTGCGGACTTATGAAAGCGGCGCGAATCAGCGAAGCCGCTCATCTCTTGATGGTTGCCATGGTGGGTATGGTGATTTGTTTGATGCTCGTTGTGATGATCCTGCAAAAGCGGGTGGCGGTTGCTGAAGCCCTTCGCAAAGATCTTCCTGAATTTAGGTTTCGCGCACAACTTGCAAAGATATGGCATGTTGTCGCCATATTTTTTGTAATTCTTCTGTGGGTAGTCGCGTCTCTGAGGCTCCTCATCGTTGGTTTCAGCTTTGATGTTCCGGGTTTGAAGACGCTTTTGATGGTACCGCTGTTTTTCATTCTGGACTGGATCTTACAGTCCATTCTGAAACTCTCCTTTGGAATGGTGAAGAAACCAGAAGACTCCCAGGCCGCCAAAGAATCAGTGGTTTGGGATGACGAAGAAAGTACTCCCAAACCGAGGCAGGAGACCCGTGAAAGCCCGCTGGAAGACAACCGAATGTACAGGATTCTTCGGATCAGTCTGCGCACGTTGCTGGCAGCTTTTGTCTTTTACTGGATTCTGGGTTTCTGGGGTATTGACTTGCGGATTCTAAGAGCAGTTGCAGGTGCGGGCATTGATATTATTTTGGTGGTGCTGCTCAGCTTTGTGGCCTGGGAACTGATCAAGGCCCCCATACAGCGCAAACTCAGGGAAGAATTGCCCGATGACGATGAGGAGATGGAGGAGGGCGGCGCCGGCGGTTCTCGGATAGCCACTTTGCTCGTGCTGCTGCAAAAATTCCTGCTCTCTGCCCTGGTGGTGATAGTGGGCATGCTCGTACTCTCATCCCTCGGGGTGAACATCGGCCCTCTCATTGCCGGTGCCGGCGTTGTCGGGCTCGCCATCGGTTTTGGGGCCCAGACCCTGGTGAGGGACATCCTCTCGGGTGTATTCTTTCTCGTTGATGATGCTTTCCGGGTGGGCGATTACGTGGAGACTGGTGGAGAAAAAGGCACCGTTGAACACATTTCCATACGCTCGCTCAGGCTTCGCCATCATCGCGGTCCAGTTCATACTATCCCCTTCGGCGGCATGAAATCGGTCACCAACTTCAGCCGCGACTACATGATTATGAAGCTGGATTTTCGGGTTCGCTATGATACCGACATCGAGCAGGTGAGGAAGATCATCAAAAAGATCAACAAACAGATATCGCGGGATCCGGAGATGGGACCACACCTTCTTGACAAGATAAAGTCCCAGGGCGTGAGACAGCTGGAAGACTCCGCCATGATCATGCGGGTAAAGTTCAAGACGATCCCCGGGGAGCAATTTCTTGTCAGGCGTGAGGTTTACAAACTCCTTCAGGAAGCCTTTCGTGAACACGGTATAGAGTTTGCCCATCGACAAGTGACGGTCTATGTGCCTCCGGAAACGACCGCGGCAATGTCCAGCAGAGAGAAGGATGAGAACTCCGGCAAAGTGGACAAGAAAAAGATCGAGGCTGCCGCTGCCGCTGGCCTTGCGGCTGTCGCGGAAGATGAGGCCTCCAAAAAAGAGCCTACCGAGAAGTGATGATCCAAGGGTGAGAACGTTTTCTCTTTCGAGTGTGGGAAGAAACTACTGGGAATTCTAGAGAGAACTGTGACCCTTCCTGCCGAAGTAGTGCATTCGTCAGATTCCGGCGAGTTCGCAAAGTAGGTTGGACTTGAGCAACAGGGATGAACGAAAGGAGTCTACGATTATGAAGCACAACATCAAGGTGATTGATCAGCTTGAGCTGCAAGACAAGCGCGTCTTCATCCGGGTTGATTTTAACGTACCCTTGACCGACGGTCGGGTTGCGGATCCCACCCGTATTGAAGCCGCACTGCAGACCATCCGTCACGCACTGGACCACAACGCCAAGGTGATTTTGGCCTCGCACCTCGGTCGTCCCAAGGGGGAGCGTAATCCCGACCTATCCCTCGAGCCGGTGAGTGTTGCTTTGGCGGATTATCTGAAAGTTAAGGTAAAACTGGCGCCAGATTGCATCGGTCCTGAGGTTGAGGAGATGGTGGGGGCGATGAAATCTGGAGAGGTGCTTCTACTGGAAAACCTCCGGTTTCATCCTGGCGAAACCCAAAACGAGCCCGATTTTGCCCAAGCCTTGGCGAGACTTGCTGATGTCTATGTAAATGACGCCTTCGGTACTGCACATAGGGCGCACGCCTCCACAGAAGGCATGGCCCATTTCGTTCCGGAACGCGGGGCTGGCTTCCTGCTGCAACGGGAAGTGGACTACCTCAGCAGAGTTCTAACAAATCCGGAGCGACCCCTTATCGCGATCCTGGGTGGGGCCAAGGTATCCGATAAAATTCCGGTTATTCAAAACCTGTTGCACTTGGTTGATGCTTTACTTGTCGGCGGGGCCATGGCCTATACCTTCCTGCGCTCTAAAGGTCAGCAGACTGGAAGGTCCATGGTGGAAGAGGACCAGATTTCTCTGGCAACTGAACTTCTGAGCGCTGCCAAAGATCGAGGGGTATCTTTCCTGTTGCCGACGGATCATGTGGTTGCCGACAAAGCAGAAGAGGGAAGCACGGCGACCACTGTGCAGGGAGAAATACCCGATGAAAAGATCGGGCTGGATATCGGCCCCGATACCATCGGCGCGTTTGAAAAGGAGATTGGTAAAGCCCGGACCATCTTTTGGAACGGCCCCATGGGATTGTTTGAGATAAAGCCCTTCGACAAGGGTACGATGGCAATTGCCGCTGCCCTGGCAGATAGTCCGGCGCTTACGGTGGTTGGCGGCGGGGATTCGGTGGCTGCAGTGAACCGTTCTGGCAGGGCAGGGGACTTCTCCCACATTTCCACTGGCGGCGGGGCATCATTGGAGTTCCTGGAGGGTAAAATGTTGCCGGGGTTGGCGGCACTCGAGTAAACCAAGGTTTGACGATGCGATGTTTTTGTAATAATTAGGTCATTTGAAGATTTTTCTAATTTATTTATGAGGCTCGACCAGATCAGCCCGCACACATCGGAGGTGTATCGATGAATTTTTCCCTCCCAGGAAAGAGGAAATTTCTAGGAACGCTATCTTACCTTCTCTGTCTCCTTCTGCCTGTGGTAGCGATGTATGGCTGTGGCAAGGAAGAAAAGCCGCCGGAGGTCATCCGCTCGATCAGATGGACTCGGGTGGTTGAGACTACTACCAAGCAGGTAAGGATGATCTCAGGCACCACCAAGCCTGTGGACCAGACGGCCCTCAGCTTTGCCGTGAGTGGGACGGTTGAAACGGTCAAAGTAAGGCTGGGCGACCAAGTCAAGAAAGGCCAGGTGTTGGCTGAACTG
>JASFEM010000108.1:0-11243 GCA_050124835.1 Syntrophobacterales bacterium
GGAGTTTAGAAAAAGGCTCCAAGATTAGCCTGCTTTTACGTTGAACTTGCTCCGACAAGAGAGCGGTGCCAGCCTGGCAAAAAGCACCACTTTGAAAGCTGGCAAAGTTTTCACTGGGATTCAGGCTGAGAATCTGCTAAGAAAATTGCTATTTAGCCTTACATAGGGATCTCGATGTATTCAGAGAATAGCAGGAATCGAAAGCTGCGGTTTATGGAGTTGATGCAGAGGTGTCTACCCTTCAAATGGCAGAAATACTGGAACTGCGGCACCAAAGAATTCGACCTGCTGATGATTCTCCAAGACATCGACAACATGAAAATAGCCGTTCAGGAACGGTTGCTGCTCACCTTGCTGGCAAGGATCTGGACCGGCAGGGATGATTCTGTTTTGGAGATAAAACATGCGGTCCGAGTTTTAGATGAGGAGCAACGTGAAATTCTCGCTGAATGGATGGATGAACAGGAACGATGTGAGGTGGTCTCTTCTCGCGCCTCCGCGTGTCCGTGCCGAGCCGAGCAAGTAACCTCATCGTCAGTTCCCGCCCATAAAATGGATTGAATTTCCCGCTTTTCCCACCACTGGGAGCACATCCCAAAACCTGAAAGCGTTTCCTCTGATCAAATCAACACCGTTGCCAGATTCCTGCCTTTGTTTGACAGTTAAAATTACCAGCAGAAGTAGATCAACCAGAATGAACAGGACAAGAGGCAGGACGGAGAAGCGAATGTCGTCCGCGAGATGTCCAGCTGGTCCAAAAAATGCAAGGGAAGATATTGCTGCAGCTGATACAAAGGATCCATAGAATTCCCGGGATCTTTTTCTTGCGGATTTCTAAAATAACTTTGTATAATTGCGCCAATTTGCTTTCGTCCCATGTAACGGGAGGTGTGGTTCTCATGCGGGTAATGACCTTTAACCTCCGCTTTGAGAACGATTTGGACGGTTCAAACCATTGGAACAACCGTCGCGATTTTCTGGTGAGAACCATTCAAAAGTATCGTCCCCATTTGGTGGGAACGCAAGAGGGTAAACCCTCACAACTCACCTTTCTAATTGAGAATCTTAACGGCTATCGCATCTCAGCCTCATCGCGTCACTGGGATGATCACTGTCAGTACCCCACGTTGTACTATCTTGAAGAGTTCTTTACTCAGGTGGAAGGGAGCGAGTTCTGGCTGTCAAAAACTCCGAAAATTCACCTGAGCAAGAGTTGGGATTCGGCTTTCCCCAGAATGATTAGTTACGCTCTATTGAAAATGAGACAAACAACCCAGATGATTTGGGTCGCTGTGACCCATCTCGATCACATCTCTGAACAGGCTCGCATTGAAGGGTCAAGAATGATTCGGGATTGGACTCTCGAAAGAGATGCGCCCACGGTCTTGCTGGGAGATTTTAATGATATCCCTGGTTCAGAAGTCCATCGCACTCTCAACAAGCCGACGGGGCCCTTTACTGATAGCTGGCAGGGGTTGGGAAAATCGGAAGATCAACAGAGCTACACCCATCACGGTTTTACAGGTATTCCAGCCAAAGGCAGGATAGACTGGATTTTAGTCACCCCCGAGTTTAGAGTGCTGGATGTCTGTGTGGCACGCGATAACCAAGATGGTCGCTACCCGTCAGATCATTTTCCCCTATGGGTAGATCTGACGTTAATGGAGAATGCGACGACAGCATCAGCGTAAAGAACAATCCTTCTAGGCAAGAGACAAAGGTTTGATCAGCTCGGTAGAAAACATCCTAGTGCGATGTTGCGTTTCGGAAATCGGCTAAACAGTAAATCAACCTTGGGAGGTCCAAGGAAGGCAATTCCTCAGTAGCTCATCTGACCAGAGCAAAGGAGGCTATAATGCGTTCACGGTTGACAACAGCATTTCTGGTGTTAGGTCTTGTGGCTCTCTTGGGGACCATCGGTTGCGCCCCTTCCATCCAAAACGGCTATCTTCGCTATTCTCCAGGTCGTTTGATGTTCAAGATTCCTCCTGGCAGTTGGGAGAAGGTTAAGGTGGAGGAAGGGGTAATTCAAATACCGCAACCTTTTAATAAGTTCACCGTTGGAAAAAGACCTAGCGTAGCACTGGCAGCTGCGGTACGCCCAGCGGTGATTTACATTTGGGTGGACCACACGTCCCGTGACTATTCCAACCGGCTTGTTGATGGTTTTAACAGACTGGAAAGCTTTCTCCAAAACCGCCAGAAGGCTGCACAAAAATCAAACACGTTTAAATATTTTGAATACATGCTACAGAATGACTTAATTGCGGCTAAGACAGATCTGGCGGCGCAATCAGGGGATTTCGAGATGCGAGGCCACGGGCAGGCTCGAATCTATTTCCATAAGGGCGAAACTTATTTCTATTACTTCGAATTGCAGGCAGATGCTGAAGTATTCGACGCAGTCAAAGAGGAGTTCACCGAGGCGCTGAAAGAAACCCACGGCGATTAACTCGTCCGCATCCGAAAACTAGCAAATGTCATTCTGAGCCCTTCGTTTTAGCAGGTGTGGAGGGTAGGTGGTTGGCATCTGTGCTCCCAGTTTTGTCGCGACAGTCTGAGCATTGTGTTTAAAAGAATATAGCTTGACTCTCCGATAGAGCCGGAATTTGGCGGCTGGCCCTATCATGTTTTTCATGAAAATGCTTCAATTTTCTCGCTAAACCCCCCAGTGATCTAAGACCGAAACCACACAGCAACAAAGAATAGATGGACCCGGCTTCGCCCAGGCCACGCCGCAGCAGGCCCTGGCTTTGAGCTGTCCCCCAAAAGGAATGGCTTAAGGCACAGGGCACAGGACACAAGGCAAAAACAGTAAAAGAAAACTTATCCTCTCCTTATACCTTGCGCCGTGCACCTTATACCTTTTAGACTGGCAAAACCATTGAAACTTGACCTGGCCCACAGGACCAGACTTTCTTTGCCAAAATAAGTATAATGTCACTGGTATCATTCGTACTTCATCAGCTAAGCTGTCTTTTTGAATTCTGGAGGCTCAGAAACTCAGTCCCGCCAAGTCCAAATTGTTCCATGGGGAGCGCTACAGCATGAAAGATTCAGTTCGCATTGCCATCATTCAAGCGAAACCATACCCGGAGCTGGACGACCCTCGCAATGTGGGCCATGCCATCAGACTCCTGGAGCAGTGTCAAGGCAAAGGTCTGGATGTGGCCTGCCTGCCGGAATATTTTCCTTGGGCTGGAGAGGAGATTCTGGCAGATATGGCGCGAAAGCTACGCTGTTACATAACGGCCGGTCTTGTTGAGGATGTGGGGAACAGACGATACAACACGGCCACTCTCTTTGATCGGAATGGTAGCATTGTTGGTCGGCAGCGCAAAGTCAACCCAGGACTCATGGAACGGCGACACCTAGGAATTGTCCCCAGCGAAAACAACTGGAACGTCTTCGACACCGACTTTGCTCGGCTAGGCCTGCCGCTCTGCATCGATTTTTGGGGGCAGCCTGAGGCGGCTCGAGCACTTACCGACCGAGGTGCAGATCTCATTATTAACCAGGGTATTTTCCCCAGGCTCAGGGCACACTGGAAACATGGTGTTCTGGTGCGGGCGTTCGATAATTTCATCCCGGTGGTCGGCATCAACTCGACAGACTTCAATTGCCGGGTCGATGACCGGGTCTACCGGCAGTACGGTGGAGGCAGCATCATAGTTCAGCCACCTAAGCTGGTGAGTGATGCTGATTTCAGACTGTGGCTGCGGAGTCTGGACAGCCTGGAAGATTGGATTACGTTGGAACTGGATGAGCGTGAACAAGTACACTTTGGCGAGGTTGACCTGGGGACTACCCGAAGATTTCGGAGTGAACTGTGGCGCCACCTAGGTTTTCAGCGTCAGCGTGTGGAGTGAGGCGAGAGCGTGAAGTAGGTATGATGAAATAACGATGAGGGTGACAGGGGGATGCGGCCAGACTATTTCTGTTGATTCTGGAATAGATCAAGCTGATGATTGAACACTAGCTACGCTATGCCTTGGTTGTTTCCAGTTTGGGACTTTGATATCTTAGAAGAGGTTAAAGGCATGAGGAATAGAGGAGATTGCGCCTCGATTTCCTTTAGGAGAATAGATGCTTTGGCTAAAACGTTTCTGGCCGTTGCTCCTTGGATTGTTGTATCTAGCTAGCCCCGTTGATGCGCTTCCCGATAGCCTCTTAGGGCTTGGCTGGACCGACGATATATTGCTGTTGTTCCTGGCTTACTGGCTTTTCAAGCGGCTCCGTCAACCCGGGGGATACCAACGAGCGGAAAGTTCTGGTTCCAGTGGGCCGCAACAGGGGGAGCCATATTCGACAGAGAAGGATCCTTACGAGATTCTGGGCGTATCCCGAGAAGCAACCCAGGAGGAAATCAAGAGCGCCTATCGGAAAAAGGCGCAGCGCTATCATCCTGATAGGGTTTCACATTTGGGTGAGGAATTTCAGAAACTGGCAAAGGAGAAATTCCAGGAAATCCAGAGAGCATATGAAATACTATCCAACGGAGCCGGTTAAACCACTTAGACAACCCGCTAGCTCAGCAGACCGAGCGTAAGCGGAGGGAATGGCTCAGCTCTCAAGAGCAGTTGCGAAGCTAAGTTTATAGGCGTATTCGACATACGACATCCATGTTTGCTTATCTTTAGGGGTAAATCGCCCATGCTACTGGAGAAGGTTCACTTAAACCTGGTGAACATTGAATGCATGCCCACCTCAATAAAGTTTAACGCCATTATTGATCTGGACGCGGATATCGCTGATCTTCTGCCTTATCTTGCCACCGAGATACGAGGATGTACCTATATTCATGGCTCAGAAGAGCTGAACTACATGGAGCGAGGCCATATCATCGCAATACGACCTCGGCAGGTTACGGTGACCGCAGTGAAGGATGAGGAAGAAGCCCGACGGATATGCGAAGATCTCAAAAACATGATCAACAAGGTTCACCAGCAGCGCGACACCATCGCACCAACACTGCGTAAACAGGCCCGCCTCGATCCCCTCACCGTCTATCGTGAGCTTCCACGCACCAATTGTGGCGAATGTGGTGAGGCAACCTGCATGGCATTTGCTGCAAGGGTAGTCAGTAGAGAACTGCCTGTGAATCTCTGTAGCCCCATGCTGCAGAATGAGTATGGGAATAATCGGGAACGTCTGTGGGAGTTGCTCAGGCAAGCTGAATATGAAGTGGAATGAGGATTTCAGATTGTAGATTGCAGATTTTCCGGACGATGAAGAGAGGAGAAG
The DNA here is from genome assembly GCA_050124835.1 of Syntrophobacterales bacterium. GTDB lineage: Bacteria > Desulfobacterota > Syntrophobacteria > BM002 > BM002 > BM002. The sequence goes on from JASFEM010000108.1 coordinate 5,245, forward strand.
AGCCTTTGAGTCAGAGGGAAGAAGAACCGTCGGCTGATCAGTCTGATCTGGTGCGAGTTCATACTGTAGAAAATCGTTTTGAGGCTGATCTTTTGGTACAGGCTCTTCGTCAAGAGCAAATTCCGCTGATGCTTCGTCGTTTTGAAGAGACCGCTTATGATGGTCTTTTTGTTACGCAGATGGGTTGGGGCGCAATTCTGGTGCCAGGGGATTACGAGGAGACGGCGAGGGGACTCATCAAGAGAGTACTGAATAACGTTGATGATAAGTATTCCTCAGATCTTGAGGCGAAGACGGGGAAGTAGATAATAAGCAGCAGGCAGCAGGCAGCGGGCAGCGCGGAATGACGTGGAGACACGGGGACGCGGCGAGACTCATCCCAGATTACCAAACTGAGCTGAGAGTTGACAGCTGAAAACTAATGGGTACTGATCTGCGTTGAACATCCATTTGATTTTTATCCGGTGATTGCAAATGAGCGCGAGCGATTTGAGCAAGAAGGGGCGGGGTATCTATGAAAGCCCCGAGGAAATTGATTCAAATCTCTGGAGCGAGCTTTCATCCATGGAGGGGAAGGAGGTTGGTGCTCGTGCCTCTGTTCGCTATGATGAGGGTAGGGACTGCTACCAGATTCCCTTCTTGCATCAGATGTATGCGTGCTACCCGGAAAGACGGTTAATTGAATGCATCGATCAAATCGGCCCCAAAGAACTTACCTTTCAGTTTTATCTAGTCATGCTGACGTACCTGCTCCGTGCTCAACCCATTGGCCTTACCGGCCGGATGGTGACGGGCAGTGAAATCCGGGGTGGCAATTTCTTTTTCAGGGGACCCCACGTCCTGTTCACCAAGCCATTGGAAAAGCGCTTCGGCGATGATGGCCAAAGCTTTCTTGAAGCAGGGTTGAGCCTGGGAGGTGGGGAAACTGATTTTGGCGACGTTTCTTTTCGACTCTGGCCGTTGCCTAAAATCCCCTTGGGCTATATCCTTTGGCTAGGAGATGAAGAGTTTCCGGCACGCTTGGTGGTGACTTTTGACGCTTCGGTGGAGGAGCACTTGCCCCTGGATGTGATCTGGGCCTTGGTGAACCTGGTGGGACGTGCGCTACTTAGGGAAGCGCAGAGCGCATAGGTCATTTCACATTTCTCATTTATCATTTTGCATTTTGGCATCGGGAGATGACCAACTATGGCTGGCCCGAGTAATTCAGTCTGCAATGAGAAATGAGCAAAGAGAGATGATAAATGAAAACTGACCTGGCTTGACAGAAAAACGCCTTCTTGCTAACAAGCACGATTCAAATGCTCCAAGAGGCTGATCCATTACAAGATCAAATCACTGAGTCCAGTCGGTTGATCAGGAGACGACAGTTTGGCTAAAAGAAAAATTCGGAGAAAAGAGCTCAAAAAGCCTGATGAATTCATAACCTTGACCGGCAGAATCATGACTTGGTGCCGGGAAAACGTGCGATTCGTAGGGGGGGCAGCAGCGGCTATCGGTTTATTTCTTTTGCTTAGCAGTGCGGTTCTGATTTTTAAGGCCAACCGAGAAGCGAAAGCAAGAGCACTTTATGGTGAGGCCATCGCTTTGTATCCAGCCGGAGTGGCAGGCGGAGCTAACGTTGCGGAATATGTGGCTACAATAGCAAAGCTGGAGGAAGTAAAGCAGCAGTACGGTTCCACCACAGCGGCGACAAGTGCTCGAATAGATCTGGGAAACGCTTTTTTCCAGAGTGGAGACTATGACAGGGCTGCCACTTGCTACTTGGATTTCATCGAGCGAACTGACTCAAAACATCCCTTCCATGACCAAGTTCTGGTGAGCCTGGGAGAAACTTATGAGGCCAAGGGGTCGTTGGAGAAGGCCCTGGAGATCTACCAGAAATTAGCTCGAGAGGGAGCCTCCATATACCAATCACAGGCTCAGCTTCACCTTGGCAGGGTCTATGAGGCTCTCGGTGACCAGGAAAAGGCGGTGACCCACTATGACAACTATCTCAAGGAAAATCCGGCGACACTCTTCAGTGAGTGGATCAGAACAAAAATAATACGCTGGCAGCAGAAGGAGGCGCTGGAAGATCAAGGTTGAGGAGAAGAGACAAGAATTAACTTGACAAGTTTTCTAGACTTTTATAATTTTACGCCCCAGAGGAACGGAGGTAATCAAAAAGCTGATGGTGGTTGCCGGCTTGCAGTTTAGTTTTCCCTTCGGCGGCTTCTTTTTTCAGAAGTCCGCCCTCTGGTTGAAGAGATAAGCCGGTACAGAGGTGAGCATCTAAAGCCATGGGCGGACAGGGACACAAGCCCATGGCTTTCTTATTTTGAGGCCGTGGGCCAACCGGAACCCGCGGCTTTTTTGTTCCATGGTAACAGTCCATCGGCTAATACAACTAGAAATTGGCTGCCTTTGCCGAGCTTCTGGGTGGATGAGATCCACCTAGACCGTTCTGAGTGTTTCAGAGATCAGATGGAGAGACGGGAATTGGCTATGACTGCGAAATCAGGTTACTGAATGCTAGCTGGACGATTACATCATGGTTGTGTCCGGTTTTTTCTGGTGCTTTTCGCGGCAACGATACTCGTGACCGCAGACTTTCCTGCCGAGGCCCAATCACCAGAGCCGGCCCTGGACTTTTCTGCAGAACAAGTGCTTGAATTTGCCGATCATCTTTTTTCCCAGCGAGAGTATTTTCGGGCAATTGGTGAGTATCAGCGCTTCCTATTCCTTTACCCTGACAATTCCGAGGCACCCACCGCAGCGTTCCGAATCAGTCAAAGCTACTTTCGCGGCAAAAGCTGGCAGCAAGCGCTGGAAGCAGCCGATGCATTTTTAGATGATTATTCTCAGAGCCCTCTAAAATGGCAGGCTCGTCTCCTGAAAGCCCGCGCTTTGACGGAGTTGGGTCGGAGCGAAGAGGCCCGGGGGGAGTTCATGGCTATTATAGAAGCCGAACCCGACCGACCCTTCGTAGCCGGGGCTTGGTATTTTATTGGTCTCAGTTATGCCCGAGAAGGCCGTTGGCTGGAAGCTGATGAAGCCCTTGCTCAGATCACCAGTGAGAACCTGCTGTACGGTAAGGCCGGGGAAGTTAAGAAGATCGTTGCTGAAGCTTCGGAACGAAAACTAAAAAATCCAGCTGTTGCCGGTCTTTTGGCGATCATACCAGGAGCTGGACACCTGTACTGTGGGAGACCTGGTGATGCGGCATTGGCCTTTGTTTTTACCGGCGCTTTTGCCTGGGCCACGGTGGAGGCCTTTAACAATGACAACGATGGACTGGGAATAGGACTTGGCGTGATCACACTGGCTCTTTACGGTGGGAATATTTTCAGTGCGGTAAACGTGGCCCACAAGTACAATGATCGGGAAGAACGGAGGCTGCAAGAGCGTCTCGCTCCATACGAACAGATCGGTTCAAACCGCAATAAACCGCCTGTGGCAAGTTTGGCGCTGAAGTACTTCTTCTGAATGAGTAACGAAGATTCGCAGCAATAAGGAGGGCCTATGATTTACAATGAAGAGTACGAAACCATGCCGAGGGAGGCCCTGGAGGCCATTCAATTGAGACGATTGCAGACAACCGTTACCAGGGTGTACAGTACAGTTCCCTTCTATCGGAATCGCTTCGACGAGATGGGCTTGAAACCTGAAGACGTGAACTCCCTCGCCGACATCCATAAGCTTCCATTCACCTATAAAAACGATCTGCGCGACAATTATCCTTTCGGGATGTTTACCGTACCAATGGATAGCGTGGTGCGAATCCATGCATCATCGGGTACCACCGGACAGCCCACTGTGGTTGGCTACACAGCGCGTGACATTCAGACTTGGTCTGAACTTATGGCAAGAACCCTGATGGCAGGAGGAGCCACAAAGGGAGACATGATTCACAATGCCTACGGCTATGGGCTATTCACTGGTGGTCTTGGCTTTCACTACGGCGCCGAAAAACTGGGGGCTTCGGTCATCCCCATTTCGGGAGGTAACACCAAACGGCAGGTGCTAATAATGAAAGATTTTGGTCCAACTATCCTCACCTGTACGCCCTCTTATGCCTTGTTGATTGCCGAGGTGGCCGAAGAGATGGGGGTGGATTTTCGCGAATTTAACTTCAAGGCGGGCATTTTTGGGGCTGAACCGTGGTCCGAACAGATGCGAGAGGACATAGAGCACAAGTTGAACCTAAAGGCAATGGATATTTACGGCCTCAGCGAAATTATCGGGCCGGGAGTTTCGGTGGAATGCATAGAGGCGCAAAACGGCCTGCATATCTTCGAAGACCATTTCATTCCTGAAATCATCGATCCGGAGACTGAAGAGGTGTTGCCTTATGGCACCCCAGGAGAGCTGGTGTTTACCACCATCACTAAAGAGGCCTTTCCAGTTATTCGCTACCGAACTCGCGATATTTCAGTTCTGCACCCTGAACCCTGCCGCTGCGGGCGCACCATGGTGCGCATGGGCAGAGTGAAGGGCCGTAGCGACGACATGCTCATCATCCGCGGTGTTAATGTTTTTCCCTCCCAAATCGAGAGCGTCATAATGGACACTGATGGTATCGAACCACACTATCAACTGGTGGTTGAGCGTGAGGGCAGGATGGACAATCTAACTGTCATGGTGGAGGTGAACGACAGGATTTTTTCGGATGAGGTCAAGGAGTTGCAAAACATGGAGCGTAAACTGGAGCAGAACATTAAAGAATTACTCGGGGTTTCTGCCAAGGTCAAGCTGGTGGAATCCAAGAGTATTCAACGCAGCGAGGGCAAGGCTGTTCGAGTAATAGACAAGCGGAAGATTTAGGTCGGTTAGTCAGTTAGACAGTTTGGGCAGCTGGTGTCTAGTCGAGAACTACTCAATGTCATTCTGAGCGAAGCGAAGAATCTCTGCGGGCACAGTAACTGTAAGATTCTTCGTTGTCCCGCTCATGGCGAGACTCCTCAGAATGACATCCAAAAATTTTGGTTTGCGGAAGGACATAAGCTAATAACCAGCATGCAGTAACGTACACCCGATGCTATACGGATCTTAAGAAGTGGGCTGATAAATAGCGCCTAACCCGCTAAACCGACAAGACCGACAAAACCGGCTAAACCAAAATAGTATACGGACACGCGAGAGGAGGGAGACCATGAAGGTTGAACAGATATCAATATTTTTGGAGAACAAGGCTGGAAGACTTGCCGAGGTTACCGGAATTTTGGGAGAAGCAAATATCAACATCCGGGCGCTATCTTTGGCTGATACCACTGATTTCGGTATCCTGCGGCTTATAGTCAATGACCATGAGAAAGCCAAGCAAGTTCTCAAAGAGCATGGTTTTACGGTGGGAAGAACCGAGGTTGTGGCGGTGGAAGTTGAGGATCGCCCCGGGGGTCTAAACAGAATTTTGCGCATTCTTTTCGAGGCCGGCATAAATGTGGAATACATGTATGCCTTCGTCCAACAAAGCGGCCAAAACGCGGTGCTTATTTTCCGATTCGATGACATCGACAATGCCGTGGATGTGCTGACCCGCGACGGTGTCACGGTTATCAATGGCCAGAAGCTCTATGCCATGTAAGATGACATCGGACAAAGAGGTGAAGTGGAAGGAGGGTGGATCATGAAAAGGGGTAGGATAAGAAAAAACCGAATTTGGGCAGTTTTATTGCTGCTGGTGGTTTTGACTTGGAGCGGTTGCGCCAAAAAAGAGGAGCCCAAGGCCCCCTATAAGATTGGCGGTATTTTTGCGATTACGGGTCGTGCCTCATTTCTCGGTGAGCCGGAGCGCAATTCTATGGAGCTATTGGCAGAGCAGATCAATGCTGCCGGCGGTATCAACGGCCATCCAATTGAGCTTGTCATCTATGATACAGAGGGGGACGCTACCAAAGCGGTTCTCAATGCAAACAAACTCATCGAGAAGGATAATGTGTTGGCCATCGTCGGCCCTTCGCTGAGCGGTACCACCCTGGCAGTTGTGCCCATAGCGGAAAAGGCCCAAGTACCGCTCA
>JASFEM010000109.1:0-11230 GCA_050124835.1 Syntrophobacterales bacterium
ATGCCTTCCGGTGAGTTACCATCCAGAAGCCGGTCTTGCCCCGATCGCGGGCCCATTTTTCCACTGCAAGATGCAGACTGCTCCCGATACCCTGCTTGCGAAAGTCAGGGTGAACAAACAGCTGTGTACCATGGGCCAGAGGTCTCAGTCGCTGGGCAGTTTCATCGGTTAAGTCAGGCGGCGCCTCACCCTCTTCGATCACGCAGACATAGCCCATGACTAAATGTTCTTGCTTTGCGAGAATCAGAACCCGATCAGGCTTACGCGCGTAGCGCTCCAGCTTGTCGCGAAAAAGTTCCCGCTGCTGGTCATTCATGTGACCGCTCAACTCGGCAAGTATGGATTCCACATCGGCTTCTGTAGCCACTTTGAGTTCCCAGGTAATTTCCACAGATCCTCCAAGGTATTTAAAACACAGCATATTTAGGCATTTGTCTAAGGGGTAAGGTTAAGAATCTTACCTTTCCGATCGCCGGGTTTATTCTCTGTAGATTCTCTCCACTTTCTCGCCGCTTATCACCGTCGCCACATGGTCTGCAGCCAGTGGTTTGCCCGAATACTCTCGAGGAATGGTCAGGGTGAAGGTCGCCCCATGACCCAACTCACTGCTTACCTCAATATCACCTCCCATATCGCGGAGTATTTTCCGACATGCTGCCAAGGCCAAACCTGCACCCATTTTCTTGGTGGTAAAAAAGGGCTTAAATAATTTGGACAAGTGCTCCGGTTTGATTCCAGGTCCTTCATCTTCTATTTGCACAGTGCAGTATTTGCCGCCTCTGGTTGAACGCAACCGGATTGTTTGTCCCTTGGTGGAAACCTCGAGTGCGTTCTTGATGATTTCCCCCAGAACCCAGCCGATTGCGTTTTTGTCGACTCTTGAAGGGCAACCGCTCTCATCGAGGCTTGTTTCGAGATTCACCCCGATATTGCTGGCGGTCTTTCTGCAATTTTCGAGCTTCTCTCTGATAACGTCATTCATATCCCGAGAGAAAACTTGTACGGTTTCTGTGGTGACAAAGGAAGACAGGATCTCGACCATCTGTTCCAGGCGAGACATTTCGTCTTCGAAATTTTCGGCCAATCCATTACAGCCCTGATCCTCGGCTTTCTGGGCTATTCCTTTTAACCCTCGGAGCAGATCTTTCATTTCGTGGCCTATGGCAATGGCAGCTCGGCCCAAGACGGCAAGGTTCTCTGCCGCCAGTACTTCTCCCTGTTGCTTCCTCTGTCGTTCTACCAGCCAGCCAAAGCCGAAGGCTATAACAATGAAAACTAAAATTTGAGTGATCACCGCCGGAACTGTACTATGAGCGCTATCATGCGCATAAAACATAAATGGCGCATAAATTAGACTAACGATGGCAGCAGTGGCCATGCCGGGTCTTAAGCCGAACCAGAAACTAGTCAGTAAAATAGGGATGAAAAACATTTCCCGGTGGAGGATATGTAACTCCATGTCTCCGTGGATCTTGCTATAGTGTAAGACAGATATCACTCCTACCAGCGTAGCGATGAGCAACCATTTAAGTGTTTGCTTTGTTGTCTGCATTATTCCAACCCCTTGTAGTTTTGAGTAATCCCGGGGTGGAGAGCTTTTTAGATGGTGAATTCCTAGATGGACAAACTTTGCTAGCAAGTGGTTAGCATAAAAGGTAGCTGCAGCTATAAAGAGACAGTCTTCGATGGCTCCTATTCATGTTGGTACCAGAATTTTACCAGTCGCTTCTTTTCAGCCACCTTGAAAAGACATATTACGCCGTATTTACCTTTTTCATCGAAGTTGAAATTGGCTGCAAGGATTCCACTGTAGTTCTGTAAACTCTCCACCTGTTCGTTACCCGTAGGGCTAATCACTTTGATCTTACCGATGGCATTTTTGATTTGCTTCTGTGAGCTTAGATCGAAAAACTTTGCCATGATGTGGTGTGACTTGCCTTTCGGGTCCTTCATGTTCATTGCCGCCAGACTCATCACCTGGAATTCAGCGCGAACTCCTTCGACAACCTCCTGGTGCGTGAGGGTATCAGTGGATGAGTTGGCGTTAACGATTGTAGAGTGTGAAGCTGAATTATCAGTGTGAACTTGATGTCCATCGGTAGCCAGTGCTGCGTCCATTAGGTTGAAGACCGTAAACAGTATGAGCAGGGGAAACCATCTTCTCATCTCAAAATCCCTCCAATTGATTTGTTGCCATCCGCTATGCACTCTGCGTTTCATTGACTTCGCCGTTATCTTTTAGATTCCACCCCTTCCACAAGCCGTAGATGGCCGGCACCACTATTAGCGTAAGAATAGTGGCACTTACCATGCCGCCGACCATAGGGGCTGCGATACGTTTCATCACTTGTGATCCGGTGCCGTGGCTCCACATAATGGGCATGAGCCCGGCCATGATGGCGATGACCGTCATCATTTTGGGCCTAACCCTTAGGGCCGCCCCTTCCTCTATGGCCTCGTAGAGATGCTGACGATTAAACTTCTCCCCGAACTCGGCCTTAAACTTTTTGTACGACTGGTCCAGATAAATCAGCATGACAACGCCGGTCTCAGCCGCGACTCCTGCTAAGGCGATGAAACCCACCCCCACCGCCACGCTCATGTGGTAGCCAAGAAGGTACATGAGCCACAGTCCGCCGGTTAGCGAAAAGGGCACGCTAAGCATGACGATCAAACTCTCGGTAATGTTCTTGAAATTCAAGTAAAGCAGGAGAAAGATAATCAGCAGGGTCATGGGAACGACGACCATGAGCCGTTGTTTGGCTCGCTGCAGGTATTCGTATTGGCCAGACCAGACGATGCTGTAACCCGGGGGAAGCTTCAGCTTCTCCCGTACCGCCTGCTGGGCCATTTCAACGTAGGTCCCCACGTCGATGCCCCTTAGATCAATATAAATCCAGGCATTTTTGCGGGCATTTTCGCTTTTGATGCTGGGAGGACCTTTGACGATGCTGATGTCAGCCAGTTGGGTGATGGGGACCTGAGCGCCACTGGGCGTGGGAACCAGAATTCGCCGGAGCTTTTCGGGCGAATCCCTGAACTCTGTTTTGTAACGCAGGTTTACCGGGTAGCGCTCCAGACCTTCAACGGTGGTGGTGATATTCATGCCTCCGACGGCAGACATGATAATGTCCTGGACATCACCGACTGTAAGTCCATACCGCGCCGCCTCCTCGCGATCGATACGATAGTCGAGAAAATTACCACCGGTTACCCTCTCCGCATAGACGCTCAAGGTATGAGGCACGTCGCGAATGATCGCCTCTACTTGCTCCCCAAGACGGTTGAGAACCTGGAGGTCTTCCCCCATGAGCTTGATACCCACGGGCGTTTTGATTCCAGTGGAAAGCATATCGATACGGGTTTTGATAGGCATGGTCCAGGCGTTGGTCAGCCCCGGAAATTGGATGGCCTTGTCAAGTTCTTCCACCAGTTTGTCAGTGGTCATGTTTTTTCGCCATTCGGACTCCGGCTTGAGCATGATAGTGGTTTCAATCATCGAGAGGGGCGCAGGGTCAGTGGCGGTTTCCGCGCGGCCCACCTTACCGAAGACGTGGTGCACTTCAGGAAATTGGGCAATAATGCGGTCGGTCTGTTGCAGCAACTCTTTGGCCTTGGTAACAGAGATGCCCGGTAGCGTTGTGGGCATGTAAAGCAAATCGCCTTCATTCAGAGGCGGCATGAATTCCGAACCGATCTGTCTCCAGGGGATGTAGCTCAGCGCTAAGACCACCACCGCCAACAGGATCACGGGAACCTTGGCCCTGAGTACCAGTTTTATGATGGGATGGTAAATCTTGATCAGGAAGCGATTTATCGGGTTCTTTTCCTCAGGTCTGATCTTACCGCGGATCCAGTAGCCCATGAGGACAGGTACGATGGTTACTGCCAGAAGCGAGGCACCGAGCATGGCATAGGTTTTGGTAAAAGCCAAGGGACGGAACAACCGGCCTTCCTGGGCTTCGAGGGTGAAGACGGGCAAAAAGCTCACCGCGATGATCAGCAAAGAGAAGAACAGGGCTGGGCCAACTTCTTTCGATGCATCCAAAACCAGTTCCCAGTGCGGTTTGCTCCCTCCCTCGTGTTCGATGTGCTTGTGAACGTTTTCGATCATAACAATTGCCGCGTCCACCATGGCACCGATAGCTATGGCGATGCCCCCCAAGCTCATGATGTTGGCGTTTATTCCCTGCCGTTCCATGATGATAAAACTGATGAGCACCCCAATGGGCAAGGTGATGATGCCCACGAGAGCACTGCGAAAATGGAGGAGAAAGACAATACACACCAGCCCGACAATGATGCTTTCCTCGATGAGTGTTCTTTTCAGGTTGCCGATGGCTCTCAGGATCAGGCCTGAACGATCGTACACCGTCTTGATCGTGACCCCTTCGGGTAGTCCAGACTTGAGGTGTTCGAGTTTGTTTTTGACGTTTTCAATAACCTGGAGAGCATTTTCTCCGTAGCGCATAACAATGATACCGCCCACCACCTCGCCGGTGCCGTTGTAGTCGGCAAGACCTCTTCTGAGTTCCGGACCGAGCTTGATTGTTGCCACGTCGCGCAGGAGGATGGGCGTACCCTGTTTGTTAACGCCGAGGGGAACCATCTCGATGTCTTTGGCGCTCTTAATGTAGCCCAGTCCCCTCACCATAAACTCGGTCTCTCCCATTTCCACCACCCGGCCGCCAACGTCGTTGTTGCTCCGCTGGATTGCCATGCGCAGCTTCTGCAGAGGAATATTGAAGGCCACCAGTTTGTTGGGATCTACGGTTACCTGATACTGTTTGACGAAGCCACCGATGGAGGCGACCTCGGCCACTCCAGGCACACTGGTGAGTTCATATCTCAGAAACCAGTCCTGAATGGATCTGAGCTGCGCCAGGTCGTGCCGGTCGCTTTCGAGGATATACTCATAAACCCAGCCGACCCCGGTGGCGTCGGGCCCGAGAGAGGGCGTAACTCCAGAGGGCAGTCTTCCGGCAACGTAATTGATATATTCCAGCACCCGACTGCGAGCCCAGTACATGTCAGTACCATCCTCGAAGATAATGTAGACGAAGGAAAGTCCGAAAAAGGAGTAGCCTCTTACCACCTTGGCATAAGGCACAGCTAACATGGCCGTAGTGAGGGGATAGGTGACCTGGTCCTCTACAACCTGAGGTGCTTGGCCCGGATATTGGGTAAAGATAATCACCTGAACGTCCGAGAGGTCGGGGATGGCATCCAGAGGTGTCTTCAGCATAGCGTAGATGCCAGCAGCGACGACAAACAGGGTCATCAAGATCACGAGGAATTTGTTCTTGATGGAATATTCAATAATTCTTTCAACCATTTAGTATCATTACCTAATGTTCATATGTGGATAGGATTAGTAGTCATCTCAACTTCTATGTAATTCCGAAATGCTTTTAGTCCGGAAAATAAACTGATCATTCCTCCCTTGCTGCCCGCTGCTTGCTGTCTACTAATTAGTATTGGTGAGAACCGATTTTATTAGGCTCATCCTCCATGGTGAGTCCTGACATGTCCAGGTCATCCTCTTTCGTTTCATTGGTTTTTACCCCAGATGGCGGCTGACTGTTTCCTGAGCGAACATCCAGCATCTTTTGAATGGCCTCACGCAACCGGCTTTCAGAGTCCAGCATAAACTGAGCGGAGATTACAATTTCTTCACCCTCTCGCAACCCTTCCAGAACCTGGTATTCATTCTCATTCCCTTCTAACCCTAGTTTGACCTCTCGAGGCTGAAACCTTCCTTTTCCCAGAGACACAAAAACCAAGTTGCGGACCCCACTTCTGATCAACGCCTCTTGAGGGACGACCAGACTTTCCTCGGCAATGGTGGATTTCAGATAGACATTGGCGTACATGTCAAGCTTGAGTTCGTATTTGGGATTGGGAAACTCCAATCGTACTGTTGCGGTCCTGGTCTGGGGATTGAGGTAAGGATAGATGTAGAGGACTTTACCGTTAAAACGTTTGCCGGGCGTGTAGGGGAGCTCCATTTCAGCGGGCATTCCCTCGGCAACCCAAGGGAGATCATATTCGTAGACATCCACATCCACCCAGACGGTGGACAGATCGGCAATCTTGTACATGCGCTTGCCCGGTTTAAAGTAACGGCCTTCAGTGGCCTTCCGGATAACAACCACCCCGGAAGCCGGAGAATAAACCGTCAATGTCTTACGGGGTTTGCCGGTTTTCTCGATCTGCTCGATCTGCTTTTCGGTGAGATCCCAGTAAAGGAGACGTGTGCGAGCGGCATGCAAGAGGCGCTCAGCCCCCTCGCGGATGCTGGGATAAGCACTGCTGGAAAGGGTCTCATATTGGTGCAGCGCCAGAAGATATTCCTCCTGAGCCGTGAGCAGTTCCGGACTGTAGATGTCAAAAAGCGGTTGCCCCTTTTTGACCACCTTACCCTCAAACTCCACATAGAGCTTTTCAATCCAGCCGGCAAATTTAGTATTAACCTCATACAGCTTGGTTTCGTCGGTCCTGATGTTGCCAAATGTGCGGATGTATTTAACCAGAGGTTTCTTTTGAACAGGGGCTGTACGCACTCCCATATTCTGGAGAGTTACCGGATCGATACGAATTGTTGACGTAGGCTCCTTTTCCCCGCCCTCTTCTTCGTAAACCGGCACCAGATCCATACCCATGGGAGATTTACCCGGTTCGTCTCGAATGTAGGTTGGATCCATGGGCGCCACCCAATATTTGATTTTCTTGCCGGTTTTCGGGTCAATTTTTTCGGCTTTCGGCTCTTTTTTTGAAGCCATGGAACGCTCTTGAGTTGCAACTTCGCCAGCCCCCGGTATATTGTTGGCCTGCCGGTGGGACCAGAGGCTCATACCAATCCAGCCCCCAATTGCGGCGGCTAGCAAAACAACAAGAGCTGTGATGACCAATCGTTTCATATTTGTTTTACCTCAATAAAAAGTCTTTCTATTTGTTTTGAGGATAAGTTAATCATCCCAAAGGAAAAATTCTCCTCATGATGACTTGTTCACATCCTCTAAGGCCATGTCCAGGGGCCCACCAATTACCTCTTCCAGTTCTGCCAACTTTTGATAGATGCTGTAAAGGTAACGCTTTGCTTGCAGCTCGACGCGAAGCAAGCGAATCTGAGCATTAATCGTCGTATTGAATTCCACTCTGCCCCCCTCGTAAGCAGCGAGCGAAGAGCGGGCCCATTGTTCTGACTGAACCAAGAGTGCATCCACATAAAGTCTGTAATTCTCTTGGGTGTCCCGTATTTCGGTAGCCAGAGCGTCCACCCGATGCGGCAGGGTCTCCAGCAGATTGCGGTAGGATTTTATTGCAGCCTCATGAGTCTTTTTGGAGGCGGCCAGTTTCTTGCCTTGACGGCTTTTCGCCCAAAGCGGAATGGTCAATGTAACTGTGGCGGACACAAAATCGGGCAAATCCCGCCCGCTGAAATCTTCCTCACGCTGGCCATAGGCTACTTTAAAGTCCATATTCGGCCAGTAGTCTTTTTTTGCAAGCTCTTCTTCCACAATGGCTTGATTTACTTCGGCCTGTCTGACGCGCAGCCACGAATTATTACTCAGACTCTGGCTTTTCAGGGTCTCAAAATCGAGCGTGATATCTGCATACATCGGAGGTTTGGGTGGTATAACCGGTGCGAAACTCTCCCGGTTGAGCAACCCATTGATCTGGTCTTCCAACGTGCGGCGTTTCCTTTTGAGGACGATTTTTTCGTCAAGGAGATTGGTCAATTCCACCTGTGCCTGAAGGACGTCTTGCTGGAGACCCTCGCCAGAGGCATATCTGGTTTCGGCAACCTTTAAGAGTTGGCTCACCATATCCATTAGCCTGCTATTAATTTCCAGGTTGGAGGCGACGAATCCCACTTCATAGTATGCTGTGGCGATCCTGCGGGCCAATTCAAGCTTCTTGGCTTCCAGAACCGCCTGCTGTCGGCTGGCCATCAACGCCGTTCTCTTGGACTTCAGGCTCAACTTGCCGAACCAGGGAACCTTTTGAGCCAGGAAGAGGACCTTCTGGGTCATGGGTTCCTGATCGAAATTGAAGGTATCTGTCGGCAGGTTCAGCACGCCGAGTCCCAAGCGCGGGTCTTCCAGGGAGCCGGCAAAGGAGATCTCCTCCTTAAGGCTTTCCACCTGGGCTGCCAGGCTCTGAATTTCTTTATTTTCAGCCAACCCCTCCTCAAGGAGCTCAGCAAGGGGTGGTGGCGCCGAGATAAGAACGTCGGCAAATAAAGGCACGGGGATCACAGTGTTCAGACCAAATACCACTGCCATCGAGATGAACAGGATGGTAGAGAGACGTTTCATTTTGGCTCCTCCTGTATACGCTTACAATGTATTAGATATGGCAATTCTGATGCCAAAGGACAACCATTGAGCTAACTAACTATCTTTATTTGATATCTTGTAGAAATATGTCATTGTAAAGGCCAGATCATCATAAATTGATCGCACCAGGTGGATATTTTTTATCCATAGTTATGGTGTGCTGGCGGATAGAAAGTATCCAGAAACGCTTAATTAACAGTAGAGCCATGCTAGGTTGACAAATTTCTGATGGAACAGGGCGGCTGTCCCAGGTCCAGTCTAGATGGCTTATCTGCAACGGCTATGGTATGGATTGAGAAGGCTAGCTCCACCACACCCAAGAAAGAGGCATCATTCTTGTATGATTCTCGAGACTAACGATAAAGAGAGAGGACTGTCACCACTACACGAACGTCAGCCGTAGAACTTGGAGCTCGGATCTCAGATAGATGTCTGTGAATAGATTTGGCGATATGGATGTTTTCAGATCTCGGCATTATATTATAACTTCAAGGGCGTTAGTTACTACAATGTCACGGGCCTGCTTTGATTGCAACCTGTTGCCCGAGCACACTAAGGAGAGATTGACAGGAGTGAATTCATGATAAAGGTGAGGAGCCTGCAACAACGCTTGGTGCTTTTTCTGTTGTTGCCTGTGGCGGCACTTCTGCTGGGCATGGGAATTGTTGGATTCTTGTATGCCAGAAAGAGCTTGCTTTCCCAATGGAGAGAGGCCGCCGTGCTTAAACTTCAACGGGCGGCCCACGATGTTGACATGCGTTTGAGCCATCCACGGGAATGGTTGGAGCTTTATAACAAAACGGGCGGAGAGCATTTCTCAGAACACACTCAGGAATGGATTATCGAGCAGCTGAGACAGCAAAAAGGGGTCGAACGCGTCCAGTTAATAAGAGGAGATGAGCAGCCAAGCGGTGATATGCTGCACCTGCACCCTGATCAGCATATGGGGAGAGAATCTCCGATGATGGGCGGCAGAGCGGACATGATGCACTTTCACAGGGCGAGGATAACGGAGATAACACCCCCTCGCTATGATTCGCTCCTGGAGCATGAAACGATATCGATGATTTCGGA
The DNA here is from genome assembly GCA_050124835.1 of Syntrophobacterales bacterium. Lineage (GTDB taxonomy): Bacteria > Desulfobacterota > Syntrophobacteria > BM002 > BM002 > BM002. The sequence continues at coordinate 9,417 of JASFEM010000109.1, forward strand.
GCTTAAAAATGTAGACGGTCAAACCGTGGGCCAGCTTGAAGTGGTGATCCGTTTTGACTATCTCTTGGAGAATCTTGGAACCGCAGGCTGGTGGCAAAGTAACCGAGCATTTCTGGTAGACAACACTGGAAGGGTGCTCGTCTGCACCGACCCAGATCGCAATCAATTGGGTGAAACTAACGATCCCCTGGAGCTGGCAACCCTCGAAGCGATTCAAGGCGAGAAATCAGGAACCGTGCTCGGCGCAGGACATCCTCCCGATGAGGTTAGCGGGTTCCACAAGCTCCAAGAGGCAGATTGGTCTGTTGTTATGGTCGCTCCCGGCAGGCAAATCCTGGCTCCCATAATACGTTTCCGAAATTATTACATCTTTAGTGGAGCTTTCTTTATTCTTTTTGTCTTGCTGTTGATCCGGTTGGTTACGGGAAGGACAGTCTCTTCCATCAAAGAGGTTTCTAGCGCGGCGGAGGGCATCGCCAGAGGCCAATACAAACCCTTGCCTCCCACAGAAAGCCAAGACGAAGTGGGTCAGTTGATCTGTAACTTCAACACAATGATTTCTCAACTCCAAGAGCGAATGAAACTCAAAGAAGCAATGAATCTGGCCATGGAAGTACAGCAAAGCCTACTTCCCCAAAAATCTCCGGAAATCAAGGGATTCGATGTGGCCGGAAAAAGCATCTACTGTGATGAAACCGGCGGGGACTACTACGATTTCATTGAATTTTCCGAGTTGGGTGAAGGGCGGTTTGCTGTCGCGGTGGGTGATGTGGCAGGACACGGGATAGCACCCGCTTTGCTCATGACCACAGTCCGGGCTCTGCTGCGCAGCAGGGTGGCACAGCCAGGGAGCCTTGGACAGATGATAACTGACGTCAACCGTCTTTTGTATAACGACACCGCCGAATCGGGAAATTTCATGACGTTGTTCTTCATGATTATCGACTCGGACAATGGGGAAGTGAGATGGGTGAGAGCTGGACACGAACCTGCCATCGTTTACGATCCAACCACAGATTCGTTCGACGAGTTGCATGGAGATGGGATTGCCCTTGGCGTTGATCAGACCTGGTCGTTTGCAGAACAAAGTCGTGAGGTATGGACCGATTCGCAGATCGTGCTCATCGGTACAGACGGAATCTGGGAAACTGAAAACTTACAAAAAGAAAGATTCGGCAAAAAACGTCTACGCCAAATCATTCGCGAGTTCAGCCCTAGACCCAGCCAGGAGATTGTTGAAGCCATTACCGACGCTCTTGCCAAGCATCGGCAATTGGCGCCTCAACAAGACGACATAACGATGGTGGTGATAAAGAAAGGGTGAGAGGGATAAGAGCCATCGCTCAGACCTAATGGCATGGCGGACCGGCGCGGCCGAAGACTTTCACATTAGCCTTGACCAGCCGGGCCAGAAAGCGGCCAAAAGGACCTTTAGGCTTGAGGTATCTCTCTGGGTTTTTTTTGAAAGCCTTGATGCAACACGGTGCACAGAAGTAATAGGGTTGGCCGTTATAGGAACTAATTAAAGTGTCGTGATCTCCCCGGGAGATTTCCATCCCACATACCGGGTCCACAACTTTTTCCTGATGGTGAACTCCCATGACTGCCTCCTCACTGGTTATACCAAGAAGATCATAATCTCGGTGGTGGGGCAAGAGGTCGGTAGCTGGGTAAAGAGTCTGCCTGGTACAATTTCAGATTGAGATCGATAATAGTCCTTCAGTCACTAGAGCCCTCCTCTAGCCTGACCATCCTCTGGCGCATCTCTTTAAGCTCTTCGTTATGACGTTTCTTCACGGGTTCGCCGTGGGGTA
>JASFEM010000110.1:0-11214 GCA_050124835.1 Syntrophobacterales bacterium
GATAACTATAAGCGTCTGCCAGATGCGGATCCAACTCAAGGGCGCGGCCGAAATCGTCAAGCGCCCTGTCCAATAATGCACTGGGTTCCGACGGTTCACGCTCGAAGAGATGAGAAATAAACCGGCCGATCTCTGCCATGAGCCCCTGGGGGTGTCCCATTTTAAGATAGGTGAGGCCCCGCATAAAGTACGCATGGGGTCTGTGGGGCTCCAGCTCTATAACTCTGGTGTAGTCATGGATGGCCTTGTGGAACTGCCGCTGAAAGTAGTAGTGTATGGCCCGGTGCTCATAGGCCTCTACCAGGTTAGGATTCAGCTGGAGAGCCTTTGTGAAATAGTCGATCTTTTTCCACGCAAGTGAACTGTCGAGACCGCGCTTGTAATAGTCCATACTGTTCTGGCCCCAGGCTGCTGTCACGGCAAAAATTAGATATGGCAACGCTAAAGCCATCAATTTTTTCATGGCCGGCTCTCCCTACCGATCTCTATCATTTTACCACCAAAAATGTGTTTTCAAGGTACTTAAGAGCCAACTTTCCAAATTATTGCTCATGAGATGTGCACCCTCGCTCTTTCTGTCCGCACACAAAAGGTAAGTGTGAGGGCTGAATGTCCGCCGAGTTTGAAAAATCTCTCCACTTCTGTCACACTACTTAATGTTTTGACACTACCTCGCGTTTGCTAAGTCTAAAGGCAGACATAATCGATGGAACCCCTTAGCTATCGACCGGCAAATGAAGGCGATCTGGATTTCATCATCCGGCTGTCGATGAAATTGTTCTCCAAGTACGGCAGCTATGATGAAATTGTGCCCGGCTGGTTTTTGGAACCGGGAGTGATAACGGTAGTGGTTACAGAAAAAACTGATCCGTTGGGCTTCGCAATGCTCGCCTTAGAGAGACGTGGAGAGCCCCCCAGAGGACACCTGCTGGCGATCGGAGTTTTCCCTGAGCATCAAAGAAGAGGTATGGGAAGCGCACTGCTGGGCCATATGGAGAACCTTGCCCGGAAGTACGGTTTGAGTGAAGTCTATCTCTGGACTGCCAAAGACAACCTACAAGCTCTCTCATTTTTTCAAAGGGGCGGTTTCAAAATTATCGGATCGGAAAAAGATTATTATCCTAGGGGTCAGCCAGCTCTGGCAATGTACAAGAGAATTGATCCGTAAGCTCGTGAAAGCGAATCTAGGCGGGAATATTTTCACTCTTCAAAAACAGGTTGATTAGGTGATGTTCATCGACCAAATGGAAAAGGACAATTATGTTCAGCAGGTTTGGGAGAAACTGCAATCCAGATACATCCAAGTTTATCCTTTTCTCACAGAAAGTGAATTCACGGATCTATTTGGATATCGAGTCATCCAGGTCATCGAGAAACTCACCTGTCTGAGTGAAGCATGCGGCCGGTGTGACCTGGATATCGACTGCCCCTATTATTCGAGAATGCTGGACCGCTGCGGTATCGACACCTACAAACCGGTGCACTGCAGGCTTTGGCACTGCTACGATTGTGGCCCGGAAGAAATCATCGAGGATATCCGGGAACTGACCGGAATTTTCGCAGACCAACTGGGTCCGGAAATGCAGGCCAAGCATATCAAGAACGAACTGGAAAAATACCGCATATCAAAGGAAGAGGCCGAAAAGCAGTTTAAAGAACTTATCGAAGCCTTCAGAAACGAAGCAAAAACTTGAAGCGGGCCAAGGGGGAGAAGTACTTGAAAGGAATTTATCCTTTTACCGGTTGGTCTCTTTTTTTGCTTTGCGCTACGCGCTTTGCGTCAATACTCGAGCGGAAAAGACATGTCGTTTGAATCTGATAAACAAGGCAGTGGGCTCACTTTGGTGATCGACCAGGGTACCTTCTCCACCCGGGCTCTAGCGGTGGATGCACACGGAGCCATTCGGATGTCATCATATCGCCGGGTCTCGTTGCACCGGCGCGGGTTAGCCCTGGCGGAACAAAATGCTGCTGAAATAGCAGAATCCGTGCACCGGGTGTTGCAGGAGGTCATGGCGAGTTCCGCAGTACGCCGTCTGGGGGTGTCCCGAGCCGGACTTGCCACACAGCGCTCCAGTGTGGTGGCATGGGATAAACGTAACGGTAAACCGCTCGGTCCATTGCTCAGCTGGCTGGACTGCCGTGCTGCAGACTGGTTGAGTGAATTTGAATCTCATGCTCAGAAAATAAAAGCCCTCACGGGGCTGCCCCTTTCCCCCCACTACGGTGCGAGCAAGCTACGCTGGTATCTGGATCATCACCCTGAGGTAAAACGGGCGAAATCCGGTGGATATTTGGCCTTTGGGCCCCTCGCCAGTTTTTTGCTGTTTCACCTGCTGCAAGGACAACCCCTGCTCGTGGATCAAGCGAACGCGTCGCGAACCCAATTGTGGAACATCGTAACACGCGATTGGGATCAGTGGTTGCTGGATCTATTCGGTATACCGCTGGAAACGCTCCCCCACTGCCGGCCCATTTGCCACGGCTATGGCCTACTAAGGGAAGGTGGGATTCCGGTGACGGCCGTCAATGGCGACCAGAATGCGGCCATCTACAGCCTCGGACGACCCCGAAAAACCACGGGCATCATCAATATTGGCACCGGCGCATTTATTCTGCGCTCTACCGGCAATAAAGCGGTGGACCATCCGACCCTGCTGACGGGCTTGGCAAGCAGTGGAGGTGATTGGAGCGAGTATACCATCGAAGGAACGGTTAACGGTGCGGGTGGTGCCTTGGACTGGGCCGCCAACCAGTGGAATCTGGGGGATATCATGACGTCTTTGCCCACCTGGCTATCTCTCGAGGGAAAACCACCCGTTTTCATCAATACCATCGGTGGTCTCGGTTCACCGTGGTGGCGATCAGGTCCGGCTCCAACTGTGCTGGGGGACAGCGAGCCATGGCAAAAGGTCGTCGCAGTCGTAGAGAGCATTCTTTTTCTTATACATGCGAATCTCGAGACCCTGGTGGATGCTGGTCAGGTTGTCAGCCGTTTGGAAATTAGTGGTGGTCTGGCACGGCTAGATGGTTTGTGCCAGAGGCTGGCGGACCTTACGCAGCTTCCGGTATATCGTCCGGCTGAAACGGAGGCCACTGCGCGTGGTATTGCCTGGCTCGCTGCTGGCTGTCCTTTGCACTGGCCAAAGCCCGGTCGGGGACGAGTCTTCAGGCCCCAAAAGAATCAGGCCTTGATCAGACGCTACCGAAAGTTCCTTGAAGCTCTGGGATAGCCCGACGACGAACAGCTCCCACTCCATATTGCCCCTCCTTCCCATGATCACTCCACAGCAATCCTTGGCATACAATTTGCTCTCTATCCCAAGATGTGACAGCGCAACAATCCCGTCAAGCCAGCGGGACGGCAATTGGGTGGAAGCGCTTTTAACCAGAGACATTGAGGATACCGGGATGAGTACAACTAGCATTACTCTGATCATAGTTGGCCTGCTCGTTGTTTTTTTTGTCGCCATTTACAACAAGCTCGTTCGACTGAAAAATTTGGTAGAGGAAGGTTGGAGCGGAATAGACGTGCAGCTCAAGAGACGCGCCAATTTAATCCCCAATCTGATTGAAACGGTCAAAGGATACATGGGACACGAGAGGGAACTCCTGGCCAAGGTCACCGAGCTTCGGGCGCAAAGTATGAGTGCGCAAGACGTGGGCGAGAAGGGCCGCTTGGAAGGGCTGTTATCCCGTTCTCTCGCAAACGTGTTCGCTGTGGCGGAAGGGTACCCAGATTTAAAAGCCAATCAAAATTTTCTAGATCTGCAAAATCAGCTGTCCGACATAGAAGACCAGATCCAGCTGGCCCGGCGCTACTACAACGGTACGGTGCGCAACCTGAACATCAAGGTGGAATCTTTCCCGAGCAACATCGTGGCTGGAATGTTCAACTTCGTTAAGGCCGAATTTTTCGAGATTGAAGACCAAGCGGATAGGGCGGTGCCATCGGTACAGTTCTAAGTGGAAATCGAGATGTTTCGGGAAAAACCATGGTGGTGAAACCGGTCCGGACGAAAAATATTGGAGGAGCTATGAGCACCCGAAGAATATTGACCTTTGGCATTCTGTTTTCCGTCTTTGCAACGCTTTTGGTTGTGGGACCATCCGGTGCAGCGCTGTCCGAGAGGATACTTGAATTTCAGAGCCATATCCAGGTGCACCGTGACGGCAGTATGACCGTCACCGAAAACATTCATGTGGTCTGCGGTGGGCAACAGATCAAACGAGGTATTTATCGGGACTTTCCCACTACATACAAAGACCGCTACGGCAACCGGATAAGAGTGGGCTTCGAGGTGGCGAGGGTCTTACGTGACGGTAATGCTGAACCCTACCACATCAAAGAGCTTTCCAACGGCAAGAGGGTCTACATCGGACAACAGAACGTGTTCCTTAAGCCGGGCGAATACACCTACACCATCACCTACAAAACCAGCCGGCAGCTGGGATTTTTCAAGGATTTTGATGAGCTTTACTGGAATGTAACGGGTAATGGCTGGAACTTTGTCATCGATAATGTTGAAGCGGTGGTGGAATTACCTCCCGGGGCTGAAATTTTGCAGAGTGCCGGTTACACCGGCCGGTTCGGCGAAAAAGGCCAAGCATACGAGACATCCTATGACGAACACGGCAACATGATCTTCAACACCACCCGGCGGCTCATGCCAAAAGAAGGTCTCACCATTGCACTGGCCTGGCCCAAGGGTATAGTGGTCGAGCCCACGACCTCTGACAAACTCAATTATATGTGGAAGGACAACCGCAGCACCGCTATGGCCTTTTTTGGTCTTTCTGTCTTGGTGGCCTTCTATATTATAGCCTGGTTCAAGGTGGGTAGAGACCCCGAAAGGGGGACAATTATCCCGCTTTTTTCTCCACCCAAGTGGGTTTCCCCAGCTTCGACGCGATTGATCATGCGCATGGGCAGCCTTGATGACAAATTGTTCGCGGTTGCGGTGGTAAACATGGCTGTTAAAGGCTACTTGACCATCGAAGAGGACGAAGACGAGGAGTTTACCCTTGAAAAAACAGGGGAAGGCGAGGCGCGCCTGTCCGGGGGAGAGTCCAAGATTGCCCGGAAGCTTTTTGGCTCAAGAAATAAAATCACGCTGGAGCAATCCAATCACAAGAAAATTGGCGGTGCCAAGAAAGAGTTGCAAAAATATCTGATGAAAGATGCACGAAACAAGTACTTTATCCTCAACTCCGGTTATTTTCTGGTGGGAGCGGCCATAACGATCTTGACCCTCGCGGGTGTGGTCATGGGGGCGCGGGACTTGGGTCTGGCGGTATTTATGTCCGTGTGGCTGTCTCTCTGGACCTTCGCCTGCTTTTTTCTGGGCCTTAACGTGATAAGGGCGTGGAGGGGAGTTACTCAATCAAGCGGATTTATCGTGACGCGGGGTGCCGGGGCAATTGGGGCAACCCTTTTTGCCCTACCATTTTTCGCCGGCGAAGGCTTCGGCCTATGGGCCTTTTCACAGGCGGTCTCTCCCCTGGCAGCTGCCACCCTTGTGCTCATCATCTTTGTCAACGCGCTATTTTACCACCTGCTGAAAGCACCGACCCTTTCCGGCAGAAGACTCATGGACGAAATTGAGGGATTTAGACTGTACCTCTCGGTGGCGGAGCAGGAACGGCTCAATATTCTGAACCCGCCGGAGAAGACTCCGGAACTGTTCGAGAAATATCTGCCCTACGCCCTTGCCCTGGATGTGGAACACGAGTGGAGTGAACAGTTCGCCAGCGTATTGGCTGCGGTAGCATCTGATGGCGGATACCGGCCCTCCTGGTATACCGGCAGATCCTGGAGAACAAGAGATATGTCCGGATTTGCATCAAGCCTGGGTAAATCCTTTACTGGAGCCATTTCTTCCGCCTCTACTGCACCCGGCTCCTCATCAGGGAGCGGAGGAGGTGGATCCTCCGGCGGCGGCGGTGGCGGCGGAGGCGGCGGCGGATGGTAGCCGCGGTAAGATAACTGGAGATCCTTGGCCGGCCTCGGCGCGAGCAAGGTCTTTTTTGTCAAAAGATCATTAACAGGATTTTTCTTTGAAAGGTTTGGAAATGCTTGCTTCCATCAGAGCGGTGCAGCGTGAAGAGTGGAACCCGATCACATCAGCCATGGCGGTTGCCACTTCCGTGGGGTTGATTCTCTTCTTTATTGTGTTGATGAGAGACGAGGATGGATTCGTCTTCCTCATAGACCACACAAACCTGGTATTTCACGAGGCGGGGCACCCGATATTTGGACTCTTCGGTGAAACCCTGGGTCTATACGGCGGCACACTCGGACAGTTGGTATTTCCTGTGGTTGCAGTAATTGCTTTCTGGCTTCGGAGGGAGGCAATTTCCTTTGCTCTGGCCACCGTGTGGTTCTTTGAAAATTTTCTAAATATCGCCCGTTACATGGCCGACGCTCGCGCTCGGGTTTTGCCGCTGGTTGGCGGCGGTGAGCACGACTGGACCAACATTTTCAGTCGCTGGGGCGTATTGTCGTACGATACAAGAATTGCGGGTTTTGTCAGCACTGTTGGCTGGCTGGGAATGATCAGTATGCTGGTATGGGTGGTCTGGCGATGGCACCAAGATCGGGAGTAGAAATGGATCTGAATTACCCATGTAACGGCCGACCTCGCTACCCAAAAAATACGAGCTAGAGTTGCACGGTTACGGTTTGCCATTCCCGTGTCGCCTCAACGGTAGCTGCGGCGTCAGAAAAATCGGTGGGATCTGCAGATAGTCGTTCACTCCATTCTTCTTTGCACATTTGCTCCAGTACAGTTTGAAACATGACCTCTAAAAGGTCATAGACTGAAATTTTTTGGGTAGACTGCCCCAATAACTGTAACGCTTGAGTTTTGCGCTCCAACCGCTCCTTGAGTCCCTCCAGGGCAGACAGCAAATCCATAATTCCTCTGCTGTCTATTGGAAGAGCCTTTTTGGTTTTTTCCCCGTTTTCCCACTTTTGTCTTAGTTCTTTGATTTTTTCGTATGGGCAAGACAGCAGGTATTGGCGATCTTTGTCGCTAAGGGATACATCTTCAGAAGTAACACAGTCCCTTAATTTATGTACGATATTTTCCTTTGCGTTCTGGACATAATGGTGAAGCATTTTCCTAACGGGCTCGGAGACAATTACATCGAGAGATTTCAAAATATCTTTGTTTTCTTTTATCTTCATCTGGAATTCGCCCAGTGAACTCCGCCAAAACATTTGACTCACTTTTTCAAAGACATTCGCGCGTTCTGCTACCTGCTGAGCAGACACGTTTATCAGGTTTACCATGGTGGGAAACAACCTCGCTGTCCTTTCAAACAAGTGTTCTCCTGTAACCGTCTTGTAAATGATGGCAATTATCGCGTACCAATCCTGTAGGTGTAAAATCTTGGATATACTTCCATAGACCTGATCTAATAATTGATTATGAAATAAATGTGAAGGAGTGGCGTATTGCGGCGTACCTCCCAAGGGCGGTTGATCTATTGTTTTTATGTTGGCTTTCGCAAAGATTACTGCTGTCTCAACGTCTATGAGGCCGATCTTGTAACTATCCGGATATGCCAAAAAACTTGGATACCTTTCTCTTTCTCCGGCTACAAACAAATTATCCGGCTTGAGATCTCTCATGGCAACACCCTTCTCTCTTAGGTGAGCCAGCAGCTCGAGAAGGTTTGTAGCGATCCCCTCCATATAGACCTTATTCTGGGCAAAGGCTGATTGGTAAATGGATTTTTTGACCGTATCCCGGTAGGCCTGAATGGCTGTGATGTTCTGATTGATCACTTCTTCTATCAATGTATTCAGTTCTGAAACAAATAGCGCATTGAATCCTTTACCAATCTCTGTGACCCGATTTCCAACCAAATGGCTAAAAAACCATTTCTTGCTCTGCTCTTGAGGTAGGGTGGCAGGCAGGTCAAATTTCTTCATCAACCCCTTGAGTCTTGCTTGATATTCGCCATAGACTTTCTCGACTTCCAGATAGATCTGCGCATTCTCAAATCCATGTCTGTCTTCGAACCTTGAATAGTCACCCACAACTTCCGAGTGCCTAGCTATTTCATCGTCAATTCTCTTCTCTGTGTCATGAAGGGCTTGAATAACATGGCCAAGAAAATAATATTTTGACAGATCCATAAAAAACACGAATGAATCGTCAATTTTTAAATATTTCTGCAATTCCGAAAAAACATTTAGCAGTCTCAAGTAATTGGTTTCAGTTTCCTCCGAGGATTCAGTTTTTTCGCCAGAGGAAGGTTGTATTAGTTTCAAGATGACTGAAACGCTTGGGATGATACATTCTTTCATGGCGAGTTTACGCACTATTGTTCTTTCTTTTCTGAGAATCTTTATGTACTGATCGAGATTTGTTATGGGGGTGGGAGGTATCTTAAGAACCAGGTGATCATCATAAATGACGTAATAACATTTACTCCTACTCCCGGTATCCTCGCCTATTGGACCAATGGTCATACGCCTTGACTGCCAGTTACCGTCCTTGCTCAACCGCAGTTCATAAATATAATTTGGCGCAAAAGTCCGCGAATCAACCAAACGGTGTTCTGCTGCATATCCACTCAATGCCCTCCGTTGATGCTTGTGTATCTCCAGAAAGAAGGTGACGATGTCTTGTTTGATTTTCAGGTCCGGATCATTTTTGGGGGGTGAAGCTTCCGGCTCAGGGTAAGTTTCTTCGCTTGATGTAACGGTTTCACTCTGACGGAGATGACGTTTAGGGAGCAGGAGCGCTCTAATACATAGGACCAGCCCAACCGTGAGGATTAGCGCAGGCAAACCCCAGATACTGTAAGGAACGACAGCCAGATAGGAAAGGACGGTCAATGCAGGAATGAGAATTATTAGTATGGTTACCAGCTGCCGTACGTGTCTCTTTGACTTTTCAATAGCCTGCCTTTGTATCTCAAGGTACTTTCGATCATCCTGTGCTGCAGTCCTTGTGTACTTTATTGGCAGAATTTCCACGATGGGTCCAACAACGGTCATAAGGATTACCAGGAAGATAATTTGACCTAAAATCAACAAACCGATACTGATCCAGCCTGCGATCTCTTTAGGTAGAGTTAAACGATGCTGGACGACGGCCAATGCCATGAGCGGGATCAAATAGCAGGCAAGAGCGCAAAGACGAATAAGGTTTTCTTTTTCAAATACGGTCTGAACTCTACTCATCCACTCGCAAACTGTTTTGCCTAACAGGTGATATATAAATTTCGCGATGAAAAGACTTCCGATAAAGATAAAGAGAGCGACCAGATAATCTTGTACGGTGTTTCCATATAGAGTGATTTGAAGATAATGCATAGAATTTGTTCCGCACTTTTCGGGCTTCGACAGAAGCCAAGGAACTGGTTTCGAACCCCCATATCGACTGCAAAAAAAGAGCCAAGTGCAATCAGAAAAACCAGTCAATCCAAATCTGAATTCTGAATTCTGAAATTTACATTTACTCATCAGGGTGGCTGGAAAGCGAAAATTTACCTGAATCCAATCAGTTAACCTCAAAAAAAATCTATTTTTTCCCGACTAAATGTGCTCGTCTGCACGATTTTTGCAAAACATACGGCCCATTTGAAGGTACTCAGCGGGTTAGACAATCATTTGCGGGATGGGGAATTTGCAGGATTTGCCCGGCAGGCCGGCTAGCCGAATCGATCAGTGGCTTGGCCTGAACTTATTGTCAAGAGCACAGAATAGTACTCTGCAACACGAGTACTAATGGGGGGAAAGGAGTATGACCATGCTTATCAGGAAAAACATTGGAATCATCTCGGTGGTTGCCGCAGTGATTTTCCTGGGTGTCTGCGGCGTCTACCCATTTGCAGCGCAATCTGCCACCAAATCAATGAATCCAGTCGAACAGGTGAACCGCTTGGAGCGTGAAATCAGCAGCGCTCGAAAAAATCAGCTGAATATTCTGGCCCCGAAGTCATTTTCCGAAGCGGAGGAGGCATTCATCGACGCAAAGAAAAGATTGGAGCGAGGAGATTCGCTTGCCAAGATTCTGAAAAAGGTTGCGGTAGCTCAAGCCCAACTCCTGCGGGCCAAGGAAAATGCTCGAGTGGCCAAGACCACATTGACCGATGCCATTCAAGCTCGCGAGTTTGCTCGCTCTGCCGGGGCCACCAATCTGGGAAAAGATTATGCTAAAGCAGAAGAAAAATTCCTCAGACTTACCAAGGCGATCGAAAGTGACAATCTGAAGCGGGCAAAGAGAAATGAACCCGAGGTAGTGGAAGCATTCAGCCAACTGGAGTTACGGGCAATCAAAGTGCAAACCATCGGTGAAGCCCGTAAACTGATTCAGCAAGCGGATAAAGAGGGAGCACGGAAAATCGCCCCAAAGACCTACGCTGTTGCTCAGGAGAAGTTGAAAGAAGTTGATGCCTTCATCTCAAAGCACCGTTACCAGAAGGTGAAGATGCATGCAATGGCAAGCGAGGCCCTTTTTCAGGCTGAGCGGCTTCTTCAAATCGCACGGCAGAGTCAGACCATTCGCACAATGCGACCCGAAGACATAACTCTCTGGGTGGAAGATATCCTCCACAGGACGTCAAGCAGACTATCCGCCCCTGATATGCGGGACGAGTCCCTGGCCACTCAGGTGGACAACATCCTCGGCTCGATTAGCGCCTTACAAGATGATCACAAGTACATGGTAGCGAAAACCAAATCACAGCAGGCAGAAATACAAACGATGAAGAATCAAATCGCTTCCCTGGAGGGACTGACCCAGGAGCAGAGGGCTGCTAAGGAGCATTTGGAGGCAGAAAGGCGCGCTGTGGAGGAGCGGTTAGCCGCGGAGAGAAGGTTCAACGAGTTGTTCAGTGAGGTCCGCAGCTACTTCGCGTCGGATGAGGCGGAGGTCTACAAACAGGGAAACCAGTTGGTGATCCGGCTGAAGGCCATTCAATTTCCCGTTGGCAAAGACGTCATCATGCCGAGCAATTACGCGCTGCTTAGTAAGGTTCAGCGAGCCATTCGCACCTTCGGCGAACCCGATATTCTCATCGAAGGACACACGGACAGCACAGGCACAGACGAAGTCAACGATCACCTGTCCCAGCGGCGAGCGGATGCCGTTCGCCAATACTTTGTGGCGAATGGGACCTTGTCAGAAGATAAGATCATCGCCGTGGGCTACGGTTCCAAGAGACCTCTGGCATCCAATGAGACGCCAGAGGGGC
>JASFEM010000111.1:0-11036 GCA_050124835.1 Syntrophobacterales bacterium
AAGCATTTTGAGGGCCTATGAAAATAGTATACTAACTACCTCCTATTCCAAAGATATCTCACTGCCGGGTGAGCGGTTGGGCTATCTGGTGGTTCATCCAGAAGCTGATCAGGCTGAAGCACTCATTGCTGGCATGATTCTGGCTAATCGAATACTTGGCTTCGTTAATGCACCGGCACTCATGCAGCGAGTGGTTCGGCACCTCCAGGGAGCCTGTGTGGACGTAGCTATTTATCAGGCTCGACGAGATCTACTCTGTCAAGGGCTGGCCGATGCGGGCTATGAGTTCATCCGACCGCAAGGCGCGTTTTATCTGTTTCCCAAGAGCCCCATTGCCGATGACGTTGCTTTTGTCCGGCTGCTCCAGGAAGAAAACGTCTTGGTCGTACCGGGAAGCGGTTTTGGCGCTCCTGGTTATTTCCGGATCTGCTACTGTGTAGATGAAAAGATCATTGAGAAGTCCATACCAAGTTTTGCCAAGGCGCGCCAGCGGGCACTAGGGCATGGAGCATAGGGCATAGAGTAGATTGCAGATTGTAGATTGCAGATTGTCGATTGCGGATTTAGGGAAGCATAGGGCATAGGGAAATTCAGCTGACAGCAGGCGGCGGACGGCGGGCAGCTGATAGAGAGCAGGGCGACAGGGGGACGCGGAGAACCGGGGACGCGGAGAGAAGCGACAAGACGACAGAAGTCAGAAGTCAGAGGTCGGAGGGCAGAATTTCGGATTTAACCCTTTACCGTTTACCTTTCACCGGTTACGACTTAACTTGATTGCCCTCAATACTGCTGCAGGATAAACTTAAGAGAAAAAGATTGTTGAGATAAGATATTGAAATATATCATTTGATCTGGCTAGCTGCATTCGATCAACGGGTAAGTCATGGAGCCGAGCTACATTAAAACCCACCAGAATGGCATCCTCGAGCAGCGAATCGAAAAGGCTATCTCCATTTTGGAGAACTGCCGTCTCTGCCCGAGACACTGCGATGTCAATCGCCTGGAGGGGGAGACAGGTGTGTGTGAAGCTGGACGCCAGGCAGTGGTTTCCAGCTACAATCCTCATTTTGGCGAGGAGGACCCCCTGGTGGGCAAGGGAGGTTCCGGGACGATTTTCATGACGCACTGCAACCTCCGCTGTGTATTCTGCCAGAATTACGAGATCAGCCATCTGGCTCAGGGAGTTCCGGTAGGTGCTGATGACTTGGCCCAAATGATGCTGACTTTGCAACGGCGAGGCTGCCACAATATCAACTTCGTCACCCCAACGCACATGGTGCCTCAGATCCTTGAAGCTCTGCCAAAAGCTATTGAGGGAGGTCTAAACGTTCCGCTGGTCTACAACTGTGGCGGTTACGAGGAAGTGGATACCCTGCGACTCCTCGAAGGCATTTTTGATATTTACATGCCTGATTTCAAATTCTGGGACTCCAAAGTGGCCGCCCGGTTTTGCTCAGCTCCTGATTATCCTGAAAAGGTGCGTGCAGGTGTCAAGGAGATGCATCGACAGGTGGGCGATCTCACATTGGATGATCAGGGGATTGCCCAATCCGGCCTGCTCATTCGCCACCTAGTCATGCCCGAAGACTTGGCCAGCACCCGGGAAGTGATGCGCTTTCTGGCCAATGAAGTCTCCAAAGACACCTATGTAAATGTGATGAGCCAGTATCGACCCTGTGGCGATGCCAATAATTTCCCAGAGCTGAGGCGTTCAATAACAGCGGAGGAGTTTCGTGCCGCTGTGAGGATGGCTCAGGAAGAAGGGATTCATCGGCTGGATGAGCGCAAGTTGGTCAGACTGTTTCAGTGGTTGTAATATATAGTGAGAGGCGGACCAGAACTAATGGGTTTTCCAGAGCGGACGCTTGTAATAGGAGACATACACGGCTGTCTCGGTAAGCTTCAGCTGTTAATGGATAAACTCGACCCACGTCCGGATCGAGACCAGCTCATTTTTCTCGGCGATTATATCGACCGGGGCGAGAATTCCAGTGGGGTATTGGACTATCTATTGGAGCTAAGGAAGACATTCACGGACACAATCTTTCTCATGGGGAACCATGAGAAAATGTTTCTGGATTTTCTCTCAGGGGTGGATCGAGCATTGTTCATATATAACGGTGGCGAATCTACTCTCAGGAGTTACCTCGGGCGGCAGCAGAACTTCTGGAGCAAAATAGGCGCGGTATCGGACAACGAAGCTTTGAACCACCTCGTCCCCCAGAACCACCGCGCTTTCCTGGATGAACTCCATCACTACTATGAAAATGAGAACTACATCATGGTGCATGCCGGACTCAGACATGGTGTCCCTCTAAACAAGCAGAGTCTGGACGATCTGGTCTGGATTCGGGAGGAATTCATTTACTCTGAGGAGGATTTCGGTAAACGGGTAATTTTTGGCCACACCCCCTTTGTCCGCCCCCTAGTGCTGCCCAACAAAATTGGCATAGACACCGGTGCAGTTTACGGTAACCATCTCACCTGTTTGATTTTACCCGATCTCGAATTTGTCAGCGTTTAAGAGCATAGAGCACAACTGTTAACTCAGAGTTGACTGATAAGCTGGTCAATAACCTCATTTGACTTTCTGCTGATGGGACTTTCAATGCCCTTGATGCGCTCGTCGTAGATGGCATCCATGTACTTCTCGATGGCCGCTTCATTCTGCCGTCGTTTCAGCAGAATGTCTGCTTCGTCAAAATAACTAGTTTGCAGGCTCTGAAATGGCTTGAGAATCGTCAAGGCCAGATCACGGACTACCTCTGTGGTGACCTGCTCGAGAAGCTCGCTCTCTGTTGGCAATTCCAGGGGATTAAACGGAATGTTGGCTTCAGGTATGCCGTCATTCCAATCGTCCGCTACCTCCGCGGTACGTTTAATCGTGTCAGTTGCAATGATTTCCCCTTTCTTGGCGTCGATGACTTTGTAGTAGACATGGAAAGCAGCGCGCAGCTTGTTTCGGCCCACAGTATAGTTCTCATAACGGTATTCCGGAATCTCCACCACGGCTGGCGGGGCAGCGTTTAGCTGCTCTTTCGTCGGCTTGGGATTCCTGGCCCTCCAAATGAGATAATCAGAATTATCCTGGACCTTGGTACCGACTTGAATCTTTGCCACCTTACTCCCCTTACTCACATCCATCTCAGTCTTGTAAAGCAGAACATTACCCACGATAAGGATATCAATGCCGGTCATGCGTCCCACCCGCCGGGCAGTCTCCATGTTGCCCACTACGCCTGCCTGTTTCAGATTCATCTCTGTAAGAATGGATTGAAGATGCTGGCGCTCTAGAATACGTATATCACCACTAGAGTTGTTGAAAAGATAGGTGATGAGGTTTGAGGAGGCTGTTGTGCCGGCATCAGGATTGTAAGAGGGGCTGGAGAAATCAAAAACCGCAATGGCCATCTTCAGCCGTTCCTTGATGATGTCCTCGTTGGTTTGCATCTTATAGAACAGCTCAGGGTATCCGGGGTAGATCTGGTTCAACTGCCAGTACCAGGCCAGGGCGTTACCGTACTTTTGCACTTTTTCGTATTTTGCTGCTCTCTGGAACAGCTTTTTCGAATGGTTATTCAAGGATTCCTTAAAAAAGGAACTGCTGGCCAGTGTGGGAGAGTATAGGATTGCCTTTTGGTACTCTTGGGTGGCCCGGTATAGGCGATTTTCTCTGGAATGCTGATTGGCCTGGTTGAAGTAGTATCTGCCGGCTTGTAATTTTGCCTTGGCAAGCTGGCTTTGAATATTCGGATCATCGGGAAGATATGAAAGCGCGGTTTCGTAAAAATGTATGGCCCGGTCCCATTCGTTGGCGCTGGCCATCTCCTCGGCACGACGGAGAAAGTATAGGGGGTTATCGTTCTCTCCGACCTGGTCCAGGAGTGCTTGGGTGTCTTTGTAGGTGGGATTGAGGTTCATGACCTTAGCGAAAGCGGTGAGCGCACCCTTCCAGTCTTCGCGCTGCACTGCAGAGACGCCTTCTTTATAGTATGCCTCACTTCCAGCGCTAACCGCGGTTGCCAGCTTGTCTTCTGTGTCCTCGTACTGGGGATAAATAGCGGTGACTTTGCGGAAATTGGTTACTGCTTCCAACCATTTTTGCTTGTTTAAGGCAGCAACCCCATTTTCGTAAGCTCGCTTGGCCGAAGCGGCCAATTCTCTTTTTTTAAAGTCAATTTGGCTATGAAGCTCACGGATGTCCGCATTTTCTGGGTCAAGCTCCATAGCCCTATCTAGGCTTGCCATAGCGCTTGTTATCACTTGATAGTCTTTGACAGCAGCCCCGGCCCAGATGTTAACGGCCCTTTCATAGTACTTCTTGGCCGCTTCCTGCTGTGCCTTGCGCAGGGATTTTTGGTATTTTTTATTGTTCGGCTCCTGGGCCAGAGCATCTTTGTAAGAAACTATGGCACCTTCCCAGTTTCCCATTTCACTCTGTTCCTCCCCCTGAAGGTAGCTATCCTTGCCTGAGCCGCAGGCAGTCAAGAAGATAATGATTACGATTAGCAATGAGTGGCGAAGCCATCTTTCAGCAAGCATAGGAATCCTCTCTGATCACTTCCGGCCAAATACCCCCGCTTCTCGGGTGGTAGGAATCAGCGATTAATAGAAGTGACAGTTACCTGGAGTTGGTTATGGGTTGACTCTCTGATATCAAATCTATGGTTGCCAAATGACCTGGTGGTTAGATCCGTAGCAAGGGACTGGGTGCTGCCGGTGAGCTCTACCTCCAGTTCGGCAGTACCCATGGTGTAGTTGCGCTGGTAGATTTCCTGGATTCCTCTAGCGTTATCTGAGATGACCTTGACGACCTCTTGGAGATGACCGTAGCTTTGCAGTCCGTGGATGATCAGTTTAACGTTGGCTACATTGTAGATTTGTTGATGGAAAATCTGAATGATCTTATCCACCATATCGTTGGCCAGTAGCTCACTGGCTTCATCTATGGCCATTTGTGTGCCAGTAAGAGCGTTTACGTGCGGCTTAACAGCCCGACGTGTTTCAGATACCGTGACTTCTCCGGTATCGGCCCTGACTAATTTTGCGCTAATCACGGCCTGGTTGCTGTTTATTTTGACATCACCAATGATCATTTCATTGCTTTCAGTCTGGGCACTGCCAAGCAGAAGCATCTCAGCTCCGTAGCCAGTACCAACCGCCGCAGCAACCTGCTTATCGCCGGCTAAAAGCCCCATGACTTTAGCGCGGCCCAGGTTAAGACGGACAGAATCCGCATCCACCAGCTTAAAGCCGCGATTAAGAAGCACTTTTGACATGGCATCTTCGGCCAATCTGCCAGTGTCGACTCCTTCAGGGGAGGACTCTTCGAACAGGACCATCACCCGCGGCTTTCTGGCCTGGCGCATCAGGAGATTGAGAGCCTGAAGGTCGTCTTTGAGTTCACCACTGGCCACTATAGCCTTTATGGTTACTCTAACTACCCCCTGCTCCACCTTTTCGTTGATCACCTCATAAGATTGGACATATCCTCTGGACCGGGAGTAGATCTTGTCAGAGAGCAGTTGGTAGTTCTCCACCAGGGTCTGGTTCTCGATAAGACTGCCTGTGGCCTGCTCCACTGCATTGCGAAGGGCATCTTCTATGGCCCGATCGCGAGAAATGTCCAGGTTGCCTTGGACAACGGCGGCTACTCCCTGACTCTCAATGGTATTGCTTTGGCCAAATGCGTCTGGGGTAATGAGAGCTAATAGCAAAGCAACGAGCACAAACAGATGATTATTCCGCATAGGTTCCTTCCAAGTGGCTTAGTTGGTCCAATCTCCAGGCTTGGGATGAAAGATAAAAAAGGTAAATCTTCGTGAGTATGGTATCCGAGTAATGATTGCGCTTGTCTAATGATTCAAAATAATTACGAAATGATAGCAGAATGCTTTCTCGCCTGTCAACGACAAAAGAAACTCCAGAAGACCATTATAATTTCCAGCTTGGAAACCTGGTTTTTTGGAGCATATCAGAGGGCAATGGTTTTGGCGGTAAGCAATATAGAGAAGGAGTCAGTAGCCAGAATTCATCTGACCTCTAATCCCCGTCTCGCCGTTTCTCCCCCTCCCCGCGTCCCCGCTTCACTGCTTAGTGCCTAGTGCCTAGTTTTCATTGCAGCCCCGACAGGGATAGCACACAGCTGGGATCTCAGGGCCCGGATTCTTTGCTGGAACATATTATTACAAATTATTACAAAGTTATTGGGGGGATTCGCGAAAGCACTCGCTGTTTGACAAAGTGTGACCGATGAGGTTATAAAACAGCTGAAGGTCAAGACAACAGACCTGCTGGCTGAGAAGCGGTGGGAATGTGTCTGTCCGGATTAATTCAACTGAAATTTTGAGCGTCCAAATGGGCTCTGGTTCAGGTGTTGTTGAAGGGGCCAATCACTCGCCACACAGAATCCCAGCGGGCGCTCTCTGCCCACCAATTCTGGTGAAACTGCCGTTGAAAGGGGCCTGGTCTGCGTGCCGGGCCTTTTGCCTGTTTCTAGGTGAACCATTCTGAGGGTGGGCCCAGGGTCTGACAAAACGGGCGAAACAGCACAGGAGGATAGCATGAGAAGCGCTACGTTATTTGCCATAGTTATCTTGCTCTCCGCAATGTTTATGGTGCCTGGAATGGGCTGGGCACAGGGTGAAGTGATCCAAAGTTTTAGCAGTGGCAGCATTGACTGGAGTACAGGCAGGGTCGTTGCGGTGGGAATTGGTGCACCGCCGGCTGACGCGGCAAACATGGCTCAGGCCAGGGCGATGGCAAGACGCGCAGCTATTACCGTCGCACGCCGAAATCTGCTGGAGATCACCCAGGGGGTTCAGGTGGACTCTATCACTCTTGTCAAGGACTTCATTGTGAAAAGTGATGTCGTCCGCACCTCGGTTCAAGGCGTTGTTCGGAATGCCCAGGTAATCGACACTGCCTACATGAGTGACGGCTCTGTGGAAGTGACCTTAATGATGAGCTTGAACGGTGAGTTTGCCAACGTAGTCCTGCCTCCGCCTCCGGTTGGTGTATTGCCCCCAGAGGTTCCTACGATTCCTCCGCCAGCGGCCGCACAGGTTTACACTGGGCTGGTGGTTGATGCCCGCGGCCTAGGGGCCCGTCCGGCAATGAGTCCGAAGATTTTGGATGAGAACGGGAAAGAGTTATACGGTTCGGCCATGGTGAATAGAGAGTTTGCCGTGCAGCAGGGCATGGTCGGCTACACCAAGGACTTAAGTGCTGCTCGTGCGAACATGCGGGTGACTGACAACCCATTTGTGGTCAAGGCTGTGCGGGTAGCAGGCGCTAGCAAATGCGATCTGGTAATTTCCAAGAGTGATGCCAGTAGGTTGTCGAGCGCTGGAGAGCACTTAAGCTTTCTGCAGAAGGCCAGGGTAATGTTCGTTCTGGACTAGCCAGACAACCACCCAAGGAATTCGGAATTCTTAATAAACTGCACTTCCGGGACATGGTCCATTCTGGCATGCCATGGACATTTAACGGAAGAAGAGCCCGGCAGCAGCAATTACCCATTTTCAGAGTTTCAGGGAGGATATGCCCATGAAAAACCAAACCTACTGGAGAACATGGACATTGATGGCTCTCCTTAGCTTTTCGCTGGCATTGTTTGTCGGATGTGCCAAGAAGCGGCCCCCCGAGAGTGTGATGGACACTCCCGAGCATCATGTCTTCAACGGAATGAACTCCTTCGAGAAGGGGGAACTGGACCAAGCCCAGGGAGAATTCAAGCTAGCCATGGAACTAGATCCTAAATATGGTCCCGCTCATGTGGGGATGGGGTTGGTTTTTGCCGCCAGGTCGGTTGAGATGAAGGATGAGGAGGAAAAGGAAAAGCTCGTTGACCAAAGCTTCGACAGCCTGAAGAAGGGCAAGAAATACTCCAAAGGAAAACAACAAAAAGTCTTGACGCGCGTGGGCTATATACGGGTTTTCACCATGACCCAGCCAAGAGATTGGTTGGATGATGCCGAACAGAACTTCGATTATGCCGTGTTGGATGACCCAGAAGCGCCCGCGCCTTACTTTTACATGGGCGAGGCTTACAAGCAGGCGTTCGAATTCGAGGATGCCGCCGATATGTACCAAAAAGTCCTGGACCTGGATAAGGACTATACGTCCAAGGCCAACCAATCCTGGGAGTTGGTCCAGAAGATACAGCGGGCCGCCCCCGGCACCAGCGTGGGCAAAAAGATCGCCTTGGTAGATGCCATTACCCGTGCTGACGTGGCCGCACTTTTTGCCGAGGAACTTAGGTTGGAAGAAATCTACGAAAAGTTGAGCATCAAGACCTTTGATACCGAGTTTAAACCGCCAAAATCCGGTTTGGAAATGGAAACCGAAAAAATGGAGAAGTTGCCCCCGGCGAATGACATTGCAGACCATGTACTGCGCCACGACATTAACACTGTTATCCGCATCGGCGTTCGCGGTCTGGAGCCCTATCCGGATCATACCTTCCGGCCTGACGAGAAAATAACCCGTGCTTCTTATGCCCTGATGATAGAAGATATCCTGATTAAGGCCAGTAGGGACGAGGATTTGGCTACACGTTTTATTGGGAGTACATCTCCGCATCCGGATCTGCGTAATGATTTACCCTATTTTAACGCGGTGATGGTTTGCACCAGTCGCGGTATCATGACGCCGGTTGACCTGCGCACCGGTGAGTTTCAGCCCATGGGAACCGTCTCAGGTGCCGATGCCCTGCTTTCCATCCGCGTTCTAAAGGAGCAACTCAAGGTACTTTGAGAGAGATTAGCCCGTTGTCGACTCTTTTCTTATGGATTTAGCATGAAAGATTATGGACTGACTTTGGCACCAAGCGATAACCGTCGGTTTGTGGGTATTATACTGTCGGTGCTTTTACTGCTTGTCTTTTGCCCGGCTATCTTGGCTCAGGAATTATTCGTTTTTCCCATCGAAGGTGAGCGAGCTCGAGTAACCTTTGTGCAGGGAGTAGTAAAGCGCCAGACTGAGGCGGAAGGCACATGGTGTGCGCTTACTCTGGGATCGTTTGTCCGGGCTGGTGAACGAATCATGACCATGAAAAGCGCTCGCTTGGAACTTCAGCTTCCCGACAGAAGCATCATCCGCTTTGATGAAGAGAGCGATGTTCGGTTATCCAAGGCTGACTACAATTCTGGGGAGGCAAAGCGCGATGTTCGCTTCGCCCTGATGCTGGGAAAAACCTGGGCAAACATCCAGGAAGTTTTCGGCAGCGAAAAAGGCGTTCAGGTGGAAACGGATAACGCCGTAGTGGGAGTGCGCGGCACTATTTTTCGCATTAACGTGGCTACCGACAAGTCCTCTATCGTCAGGGTTTACAGTGGCAGTGTGGCGGTTAGGAGACCACACCGCGTCCCCGCTCCAGGGGAGGAAGGAAGCGAAGTACAGAGGATTCCAGGTCCAACAAGGGTGGACGGACCTCATCGGGTGACCATGGAAGAATGGGTTCGGATTGTGACGGCTATGCAGCAGATCACGGTTAGTTCTGAAGGGATACCATCAACACCCAGAAAGTTCACCATGGAGGAGGATTTGAACGACTGGGTGCAATGGAACCTGGAGCGTGACCGCTTGATCTAGCGCTCATTCGAACGGACCAAGATGATACCCACAGTGTGGCCCCATAATTTTGGTTGAGTTTGCCCGGCAATGCCAACTGGAGTAAGTAGCCGCTAGTAGGAGGACGTGCAGTAAAGCGAAATTTCCAGTTGGTGAGAAAGACGGATTATCTGATCGATATCTGGCCCGCCTTTTGCATTAACCTTCAGAGCTATTTATTGAAATAGTTCGGTATCCCACAATGAGCGGAAGAACTTCTGGACCACGCTACGGCTATGAGTGTTGTGAGCTTCCGCGTCCACCTAAAAAAAGCGGAGTTTGAATATGGCTCGTATCGATGCATTTTTCAAGCTGATGCATGAGCAGAAAGCCTCCGACCTGCACCTTGTCGCCGGCCAGCAGCCTGCCCTGAGAGTTCGAGGCGAGATGGAGCGGATCAAGTATAAGGTGCTGGAAAACGATGAACTCAAAGGCATGCTATACGAAATTACCCCGGAGGATAAGATTAAGACCTTCGAAGAGACCGGAGACGTTGATTTCGCTTACGAGATTCCCGGTTTGGCCCGTTATCGTTCCAACTTCTTTCAGCAGAACTTTGGGATTGGTGCGGTTTTTCGTGAGATTCCAAGTGAAATTCAGTCGGTGGAAGAGCTGGGCCTTCCACCGGTTGTGTCCAAACTGGCTATGCTACCCAGGGGGTTTGTATTGGTGACCGGGCCCACCGGTAGTGGTAAGTCCACCAGCCTGGCCGCCATCATCGATGAGGCCAACCAGAAACGCAAGGACCACATCATAACCATCGAGGACCCCATAGAATTTGTCCACAGGAGCAAGAGCTGCATTGTCAACCAGCGGGAAGTGGGCATTCACACAAGATCTTTTGCTTCAGCACTTCGTGGTGCTCTGCGCGAGGATCCAGACATCATTTTGGTGGGCGAGATGCGTGATTTGGATACCATTTCTCTGGCCATCGAGGCCGCTGCAACGGGCCATCTGGTCTTTGCCACTTTACATACCACCAGTGCTGCTAAAACCGTGGATCGGATTATCGAAGTATTTCCAGCCGAGCAGCAGGCGCAGATTCGTTCCACTCTCGCAGACGGCATTCGTGCAGTGGTTGCCCAAAACCTACTAAAAAGGATCGATATTCCAGGGCGTATTGTGTGCCCGGAAATCCTAATCGCTACGCATGCCGTGCGAGCCCTGGTTCGAGAGAACAAAACCTATCAGATACCGACGGCAATCCAGACCGGTAAGAAGTACGGGATGCAATCGTTGGACGATGCAATTATGGCGCAGTTGAAGTCCAATCGCATAAGCGCTGATGAGGCGTACATGAAGTGTGACGATAAAGAAAAATTTCGGCCATTCCTGCGAAATCCACCCACCGATTTCACTGAGGTGTAGTTGGCGGTCCGGCCACTACACCAAAAGGTTGGCTGCAACCTGATTTTTAACTTTCA
>JASFEM010000112.1:0-10962 GCA_050124835.1 Syntrophobacterales bacterium
TGTCCAACTTTGTTGTATTTAATCAAGTTTTTCAGGGAAAATAACACCTTGGAATATTGGAACAATGGGTTTGAAGGCATAGGGCATCCGCCGTCGTCACGCCAAGGCGTGACTATGGCGGACAAGTAGGGCATAGAGCATAGAGTAAAAAAACAACTGCTTGTCTGATCTCCGACCTCTGATCTCTGACCTCTGACTTCTTTCTTTCGTCCTTCATCGCCGCGTCCCCGTGTCTCCGTATCCCCGAGCCTCTCCACTCTGCCACATGATCTATCCTTTGCTCGCAACGGACCACGGACAAAACGCCCTGCTAGCTGCAATCTGCCCGCCGTCTTCTGTCTTCTACCTGCCGAAGAGCCCATCTAGCCAACAAAGAGACTTCCTCTCCGCTGCTTAAAACAAGGGAATGTGATATATTGCCCAACTGGGGGGGGTAGGGAGTATGAATCTAAGAAGAATTCATGACATAAGCCTTAAATGGAAGCTGCTGATACCCTTCTTGTTTCTTTCCTTCGTAGGAACCACTTTTCTCATCCTTTTAGGCCTAAACGGTCAGAAAAGGCTAATAGAGAGTCAAGAACAGAAAAAGCTGTTCGATTATTACCAAGCCTTTTCGGACCAGATCGAAGATCGCGAGCGCTCGGCCCTGAGTCTGGCTTACCAGGTGGCCCAGTCGCCAGCTGTGCAGGAGGCATTTGCCCGTAGAGACCGCCGCGCACTTATTGAACTGCTACTCCCTTCATATCAGGTTCTGAAGCAAGAGTTCGACGTAAAACAATTCCATTTTCACACAATACCGGCAACATCCTTTCTCCGGTTACACCGAATCTATCAGTACGGCGAGGAGATGGCATCTTTTCGCCACACCATTGCCAGGGTGGAAGAGTCGGGGCAGGGGATAGCTGGACTTGAATGGGGTGTCACCGGGTTCGGGGTCAGGGGTGTGGTGCCGGTTTTCTACCAAGACAAGCTCATTGGTACCTTTGAGGTCGGCTATTCTGTGGAGCAACCCTTTCTGGAATCCCTCAAACGCAGGTACAACATGAACCTCGTCCTCCTCATTCCGAGCGAAGGGGACGAGGGCTTCAACCAACTGGCAACCACATCAGCAAAAACACCGCTGATACCGGGTGGGACTTATAGTAAGGTCTTTCGGGCACAGAGCCCAGCAGTTCTGATCAGTCCTCCTGGTGCAGCCGGCCTGGCGTTTTTTTTGGGCCCACTCACGGATTTCTCTGGAAAGAGCATAGGTGTGGTGGAAATTAGCGTGGACAGAGCTGCCACACTTGCCAGGCTGGCCAGAAACAGAAACCTCATGTTCGCTGTGATGGTTGGGGCCCTAGTTGTTTCATCCGTTCTCATCATTTGGGTAGTGGCGCTGTTTCTCCGACCGGTTCATGGCATCGTTAAGGTGGCACGGGAGATAGCAGGCGGTAAAAGGGATCAGCAAATTCCCGTTCAGGTGCACGACGAAATCGGTACCCTGGCGGACTCGCTCAATGACATGCTCGACTCACTCAACCGGGCACGGCAAGAAGTCCAGCAATACTGCGATACCCTCGAGGAAAGGGTAAAGATGAGGACGCATGAGCTGGCTGAAGAGAAGGAGAAATATGAGACGCTGGTGGAACATGCACCAATAATCGTCTATCGAATCGAGCCCGATGGAACCATCGTTTTTGTCAACCAATTTGTGGAGGAAATTCTCGGGTACACGCCCATTGAGGTAACCGGAGATCGTGACTTCTGGACCAAGACGGTGCATCCCGAGGATCGAAAAAAAGTTACAGAACAATTTACGGCCTGCCTCGCAGAGGGCGGACAGTTTATGATGGAATACCGTGGCATCCACAAAAGCGGTCTCGAATTATTCCTGCTAAATCACGCGATTCCGTTACTCGACGAGGAGGGCAGGGTGCAGGCTGTGGATGGTATTATCGTGGATGTGAGCGAACGCAAGCGACTACAGGAGAAAATCATCCAAACAGAGGAACTCAAGACTCTGAGCAATATCTCAGCGAGGCTGGCACACGAAATTCGAAACCCGCTAACTTCAGCCGGCGGCTTTGCTCGACGGTTGCTCAAAGAGATGGATCCGAACGACTCTCACAGGCGTAAAGTTGAAATTGTCGTCCAGGAGATGGGCAGGTTGGAGCAAATCCTCAAGATGATTCTGTCCTACATTCGCCCTATTTCACTCGAATTTGCAGAAGTGGACCTGAACGATCTTCTTCGAGAGGCCGCCAGAGGCGCTGAGGAGAAAATTGACAGACTGGGGATCAAGCTCGACCTGGAATTGGACCAAAGGCTTCCTTACATTCATGCCGACCGCAGCCATTTGTGCAACGCCCTGGAAACTATTCTAAAGAACGCTTGCCGCCATATGCCTGATGAATCCAGGCTCCGAGTTGTCACCACATACGATGGAGCGGCGGTGGTTCGGCTCTCCTATCCAGCGCTTCATTTGGCTGACGACGACATGGAGCACTTCTTCTACCCATTCGTAGCCGAGAAGCTGGATGAGGCGGCTTTGGAGATGCCGCTAACCAAGGTGGTCATTCACAGACATGGGGGAATTATCAACATTGAGAGAGATGAAGAAGATAAGATTGTAATTAGCATCAGTTTTGAGCCGATAGAACGGAGGGGTGAAAGTATAGCCGGTCGGGAGATTCAAATCTGACAATTGGGGGGTGTTCAAGTGATATATAAGACATCACCGCATGGAGAGCAAAGACATGTCATCGTCGACCAGAAATCGTCTGGAACGGAGATGACGGTCACCCCTAATTTGACCGATGATCAATTCAAAATTGAGTTGCTCATGGTGGAGGATTGCCCAATCCGAGCGAGTTGCGTTCGTTTAGAAGAGGGAGTGAATTCGATTTGTAATCATTTGGGATCATTTCCATCGACCAAGGACGGCAACGGTAATTTCAACCAAGTGACGTGTCAATATGGTGATGAGCCAAAGACCCGCAGGGTTAACGAATTATGGGTATATGGCTGCCCGCTGGGAAAAAACTGTGCTAAGTGCAATGACCTTCAAAGCATAAACTTGCCTTCATCAGCCAAGCCAGACAAATCCCACGTTTATGTCACCTGTAGAACCAGGCACAGAAATAATAACTGAGCTGATTCCACAAGTACCCTTGACCCGTTCCTTCGAATCCAGCAAGCCCGACGTCTCTCCGCATGGCCGGTTTTTGGATGGGCGTTGTCAGTCCCGCCGGTTGTAGTTCGAAGCCACTTTCTCCAGCTCTGGATTCTCCAGTAACCTGCTAACCACTCGGATGGTGTTCAAATGAATCTCCACCGTGTCCGCAGTATTTCTGGCGTAGCCTCCACCTAAAACAATTGCGGTTGGAATCTTCAGCTTGTTGCATAGCCCCAGGATATAAGCATCGCGGGCCATGAGCCCTTCTTTGCTGAGAAGAAAGCCGCCCAATCGATCCTCAACAAAAGGGTCGGCACCGGCCAGGTAAATAATTAGATCGGGACGGTGGTCCTTTATCAACTCCTCTAGCGCGTTGAGTTTCTCCAGGTAAGTCTCATCATCCACCTTCAGGTTGCTGTTGAGGCTGATGTCGTAGTCTCCTATTGCCTTCGGGTGAGGATACAGGTCTTCCTGATGAATACTGAAGGTGAAGACCGAGTCGTCTTTCGCGAAAATGGCGGCTGTGCCGTTTCCCTGGTGCACATCACAATCTATTACCATGGCCCGGTCAATTGCCCGTTGCATTTGAAGCTTACGAATGGCCACCGCCATGTCGTTCAGGTGGCAGAAACCTGCCTCGCGACAAGGAAAAGCATGATGAAAGCCGCCGCAAAGGTTCATCCCCAGACCCTGCTCCAGAGCTATCTTGCAGGCCAGGTAGGTGCCGCCGCAGGCAGTTTTTAGCTTTTTCAAAGAATTGATAGTGATAGGATTTTCACCGTTGAGTAGGCCCAAGCGGGTAATTCCCAGAAAATACAGACGGTACAGGTAGCCACGACCGTGAACCAAACGGAGGTCGCTGTCATCCAGGGAATTGGGCTGGATGAAGTCATCTAATGTTAAAATGTTCTCTTCAACGGCACGGTCGTGAAGGAGACCGTATTTCCTTGCCGGGAAGATGTGAAACCAGAAACGGACTCGATACCTGGAACTCCAGACAAAATTGGCTTTGGAAGGGTCTTCACGGGCGCTTGCTCTTGCCGAGATCGGCGTGGTAGGAAGGTCAAACTTGGGAGGTGGCCAAAAGCGGCTTGCAATCGAGCAGGCCACAAAAACAAGCAGAAAGGAGCCCAGCCAGAGACGGTACCTCCCGCCTACCTCGAACAATAAAAGCATGGACACGACGAAAAGGATGATTTCAAGCAGCGAAATGGGCAGGCTCACTGGGCCTGGAAGATAGTGGCTTTCCATAATCTGATGAAGGGTCTGTCAGACAGCCACTCAACGCGAGAGTATTACATCCCCCATCCGTGGCTTCTGGGCAACTGTATCCAGACGCTTTACTTCGATATAGTGGCGAACCAGCGGAAGAGACAGCGCTTCCGCTGGGACTTCTACGGTTTCATTGGGCTTGATCTCTAATGGCTCGTCCGTCACGTGCTCCAAAATGATCTTTGTCCGAGAAATGTTTTTGATCAGCGGCATATTCGCTCCCTTGCAGTTAGACGAGATATTGCTTTCATCTCATAAGCTATCCTGGCTGTCGGCATCATAACAGCAGCTTTACGAGAAAGCCATATTTAAAAGTGTCTAAAGGAAAAATGTGCGAAAACCGTAAGCTTAGAAGATCTCTTGGTGGGTCTTGAATCAAGAAAGAATGGGCATCAGATGGTTCAAATTTTGATGTCGTTTATTTCTGCAGTGCTTCTGCGTAGGTCCAATATGAATCAAAACTTCCGATGTCTTGCACCTGAACCAATTTGGAGTTTGGCTTTCCTCCCAAAAGCCGCACCTGCTGTCCCTCAATTGTCTCCCAAACCAAGCCCTGATGCTTCAATTTTTGCATAGCCTCAGAGTTATTCCCTTGGCTAAGCGCGGCAAACTTCTTGAACACTGACATGGTCGCTGCTGCTGGAAATCCGCCAACCAAAGTATACTCTATTGCACCAGAATCCTCTTTTGCGCTGCGGGTGCGCAACCAGTCAGGCAACCGGTTCGTCACATCACCCCCTTGATACCACCACAGAAATGCAGTCAGCCCCAGAGCTACCACTATCAACCACTTTGGCACTTTCATTCTTTAATCCTTACGACTCCCCGTGCAAGTCTTGCTTTCTAAAGATCCGGCAAAATGAATGACGTCTCTCGTCTCAGAAACCCTAAGGTTGCAAAGTTCAAGCCAGCCTTCAGCAAAAAGAGTTTTGCCTTACAGCAAGCGTTTGCAAAATGAGTTCTGGACACAATGAAGGGTGGGATGGTGAGACAATCGGTGAGAGTATCTTGCGCACAGATTGGTGGGCATCATAATTGCATTCTCTATGCTCGCTTGAGCTTGAACATCATTTCCAGCCGTAGAGAGTCCCATGTCCGAGAACCACACAGAAAGTTTTTCAAAAAGCGTTTCCCGCCAGATACGTCGGTCGCGTAAGCCCGTCACCATTTTGTTCACAGATGTGGAGAACTCAACGGGTCATTGGGACGAGTGTGGGGATCTCGACGGTCGCTTGATGATAGACCTGCACAATCGCCTTATTTCTCCAGTGGTCAAGCGATACCGGGGCAGGATAATCAAATATATTGGCGACTCCATTATGGCGTCATTCAAGTCCCCCAGGAACGCTTTGAGGGCGTCCATAGGCATCCAGCAGATCTTGGAGAAGCGGCGGGAAGAGGACAAGTTCTTTCAGTTGAGGGTTCGCATCGGTATTCATACAGGTAAGGCCCTTGTGGAAGACAGCGATATATACGGGGATACGGTGAATGTGGCGGCGCGGGTCCAGAATCTTGCCAAGGGAAATGAGATCTACCTCTCAGCTGCGACGGCATCAGTGGTGAAAAAAGAAGCCTTCACTCTGGAAAAGGCAGGCAGCTTCATTCCCAAGGGGAAGCAGGAGGAGGTCACCCTTTATAGATGCCAGTGGCAGAAGTACCCCAGTCTGATCAGTGGCATCAAACAGAATGTTTTTATGCAGACGGTGAAACGGCAGAAGTTTGAATTCTTGATCTACTCCCTGGCTAGCATCGCTATACTCTATTTCCTATTCGTCAAGTACCTGCGCTACCTCCTGGCCGACAAAGAATTGTTGGCCTTGCTCACCTTGAAACTCCAGCTCATCCTGGACGCACGCATTGCCGTCCCGGGTGTGCTCGGTTTATTGGCACTTGCGGGAGTGTTTCTGGCCATCCGAACAAGAACCATCCCTCATTTATCCCTCAGTGTATTAAAGGGTGGCTTCGGCTTTACCATCGGCTTCCTGTTATTTTTCCTGTCAGCACAGTACTTGCACCACATTCTTGGCTCAGACTGGAACAAGACGGTGCATGAGTCGCGTCATCTCTTTGTGGAAGTGCTTGAAAAGAATGTGGGCTTGCACCGCAAGCCAGCCGAAACCTCACCTGTGATCCTAAAGGTACCTGAGGGTACTGTTCTGCTGCTTGCTGACGTTGCCAAACGGCGGAAGATCACGTGGAACAAGGTTTTGGTGGGCAAGGGTGAATATGCTTGGATTCCTCGAGTGGTTCCAGCAAAGATCGGCGTGCCGAAAAAACGGCTCAGCATCGCCAACAAATTCTATTTGAGGTATCGAGACCTCGGTGCGCTGATCGCTGGCGTAATTGGATTCTTCTGGGGTGTTATAAATTTCCGGATTCGGCCAACATGAGAACTCGGAAACGTCTATAAATTCTTAATTTCAGGTTGGGAGCTCGTTGGTTGAATCCTCAGTAATTGGCGGATAAACTTCCCATCTGTTCCAGCGCGACCACCTTCGTGCCCTTGGAATCTATCTTGAGGCATTTGCCACTCAAAATTCCACCTGGTTCTACAGATAAAGCTCCATATGAAATACTTCCCGTCAATTCACCTGTCTGAGTTATGGCGAGATGCTCGCTTACTTCCACTTCACTCTCCACAATGCCACTTAGGGTTGCGTTGCGAGCTTTGATTCTACCTTTGATTTTGCTGCCCTTGCTGGCAAAGAGCGTGTCACACCTGATAGTTCCTTCCACCGTACCGTTTATCACCAATTCGCCATTTACCTCAATTTTACCTTCAACCCTACATGTCTCTCCAATAAATGTGTAACTGGTTTTAGGTCCAGGTTCCTTTATTTTGTGTATGCCTAAAAAACCCATCTTCTCACCCCCTCTCTAAAATCAAACGTTGCTCTATCGCCTTTGTGTGCCTCTGTATTCTTGACCCAGCAAAAAAAGTGCCAATAAACCAGAATATGGCAGTCGAACCACCCCGAGAAAGAAAATCGCAAGTGGTTCAGCCCACCAAAAAAATCGGGGAACTACCGACGTACATCGTTGACCGCAAACCGTTTACCGACTATGCTGAGTCTTGGTCACTCTGGAAAAAAGTACGCCAATTGCAAGAGAATGAACGTTGTCGAGTGTTTCCTTAATTTTCTGGAGGAGGGGAGGAGAAAATGCGCGGAGGATTTAGGATGTTGAAAAAGAATCTCAAGCGGGCCGGTTGGCAGGTTGTAGGAGACAGCAAGGCGGGAGATGGCGGTTACCAACTGGTGCTAAAAAACTCCGGAGGCAATGAAATGACCATCCAGGCCTCGACAAGAGCCCGGGCTTTCAGACGAGCTGAACGTGAACTGCTGTCAAGAGGTGAGCCCAAGGAAGGGTAGGCCGGAGATGGTCAAATTCAGGGGTAATCTCTGATTTAACCGACTGGCATGCGTGTCTCATGGAAATATATCAACGCTTCTTGACGCCAGATTTTCAACCTTTCAACGAAGCAACCGACGATCTTCCTCATCTATTGAAATAAAGCTGATACCAGTTCCGAAAAGGCCAGCCCCAATTTTCTCAGAATATACCACCTCTCCCTTGGCGGCAATTATCCGGTCTTCAACTGCTATTTCCAATTCCAGCTTCGTCCCTATCTCCAGCTGTCGGTGCGTTTCTATCTTTGCCCCACCCTTGCTGACGTCGAGGGTTCGCCCGATGGAGATGATGTATGTTTGCCGCTTGCCCTTCTTGGGGATGTAGGAAGTCAGGTAAAGAGAGCGAATGCGGGGGCTTTCCCGCTTTTCCCTCACGCTCTCCAAATGAACCTCTGCCTCTCTCGCTTCAGAGTGCATGGACTCCAACTTCTCTACATGTTCATCCCATAGCCTGGTCGGATCCACTATAGAAGATTTCATCGGAATTTTCTCCATGCTGACACCGAAATAACACCCATTGGGCCAAGGCTACTACAAATCATGGGAAGAGGTCAAAGATCTAATGCGTGATTCATATGAGCAAAACAGGCAAAAGAATGTAAAGGATGCGGTGAGATTGATTTTCAGTAAATCTCTATTTCGCGATGAACCACAGCCTTATCATAGGCTGCCAGGACATCCCTTTTGCTCACTGTCCCGATTACCTTCCGGTTGTCACTCTCTGCCACCACCGGGAGTTGAGAAATTCCTCGGCCCCCCATTTCCCGCAAGGCCAACTGAATATTGTCGAATGGGCGTATGGTAACAACGTCGGTGGTGGCCACATCTCTGGCAATGATCAACCGTTTTACCGTTTCTTCCTGTAACACTGGGCGGATATCGCGAAAAGATATGATACCTGTTAATGCACCTGAATCATCGATCACGTGCAGATAGGAAACGTCTTTATTTTTTAGGGTGTTGATGACATCAACCAGCTGCATCTGTTCTGGAATAGTCACCACCTGATCGTTCATGATGTCCCTGACCTTGAGGGCTTGCAGGATGCTCTGTTCCCAGCCGTACGCAATGTCTACGCCCCGGCGTGACAGTTTGATGGTGTAAATGGAACCACGCTTCAAAGAGGTGGTAATGATCGTGCTCACAATACAGGAAATCATTAGGGGCAAGATGATCTTATAGCTGCCAGTCAATTCGAAAATAATAAGTATGGCAGTGATGGGTGCATGGGTGGTTCCCGCTACCAGAGCACCCATACCCACCAAGGCGTAAGCGCCCGAACTGGCGGTGATTAGCGGGAAGAGTCTGTGAACAATGTAGCCAAAAGAACCACCGGTCATAGCGCCGATAAACAATGACGGGGCGAAAATTCCGCCAGATTCACCGCTGCCAAGGGTAATGGAAGTGGCGACAATCTTTACGAAGATTAGAGTGAAAAGGAGGAGCAGCGGCAATTGATTCTCCAGCGACAGATTGATGGACCCGTAGCCCACCCCGAATACGTGAGGCCACTTCCAGAGAATGCAACCAAGGAGGAAGCCGCCCAGGGCCGGCTTGAAGTACTCGGGCATCTTCAGTGCTTCAAATAGATCTTCACACTTATACAAGCTACTGATGAAGAGCAGGGCGGCGAATCCCGCAGCAATGCCGAGAAGAGGATAGAACAGGAACTCCCATAAGGAAATCACCTTGTAGGAAGGGATAATAAACGCTGGAAAATCACCTAGGTAGTATCGAGAAATAGACGTGGCAGTTACCGAGGAAAGCACCACGGGGGAAAACGTGGTCAAGCCGAAGTCGCCCAGCAGTACCTCTACGGCAAAAAGAACGCCCGCAATGGGGGCATTGAACGTCGCGGCAATTCCGGCAGCCGCACCGCAGCCGACGAGGGTTCTTTGTCGAAAGTGGGGAACCTTGAGGATTTGAGCCAGAGTAGATCCTATAGATGAACCAATCTGGACAATGGGGCCCTCACGACCCACCGAACCCCCAGAACCAATAGAAATGCCCGAGGCAAGGATTTTAATGAGGGCCACGCGCGGACGGATGCGTCCACCCCTGAGGGCCACAGCCTCCATGACCTCGGGGACGCCGTGTCCTTTAGCCTCGCGGGCGCCAAAGTAGATAATTGGCCCAACAAGCAGACCGCCTAGCGCTGGGAGAGCGATGATGAGGTAGGTCGGTAGAGTGTCAGCAAAAGCCAAAATATCTCGTGCGTCCTGATAAAAACAGTACTGGGTAAACTTGATGGCAAATCGAAAGAGAAGGGCACCATAGGCTGCGAGAATACCGATGAGGATAGCGAGCAGTGACAGATAAACGTGATAGTGTAGGCGCCATTTGTTAAGGACACGAGAAACTATCTCCCAGGCTTTCCTTGCCATAACGTTATTATACCAGACAGTCTTAGAGAACTTGAAATGAAGCGCGAATTTGGGATTGCGGATTTAGGGATTTGAGATATTGAATGCTCTATTACGATTTATCGTTTACTGTTTACTTTTCACCGTCTACCGGTAACTACTAGCTACTGAATTCTTGGATTTTGGACGTGAGACTTCACATTGTAACCAAGATGTAACCACAAATAGTGGTTTTTCTTATATACAATATCATCATATCCTGTGTTAACATACGGTACTGACAAAGATTTTAGTTGGCCTCGAAGGCTTGCTATTTAGAAAAGTCCGGCAAAAGAGGTGGTCACAATGAAGCGAACAAGCAAGACCTCGGCTGAAGAATTACGCTTTGTGCGGAAGTACTGTTTTGCGCGAACATACCCCGCAAGCGAGGACCGCTGCCGTTATGCGAAAGTGAAGATACTCGCCAAATCCTCCAAAGGTTCCGCAGGTAAAGGCAATCCTGAAGAGATTGATGGGATCTTTCTCTGTCGATACCCGGATGAAAAAATGCCCACGCACAAGGCACAGCTAACTTCTGAATTGGCCCAGTGTCCCAACACAGAGAGAAGAGAAATGATTGATGCGCTCTTTTCGAGAAAAGTCTGACCATTTTTGCTGCTTATCTACCCCTTTCTGAGAAATAGGCCATTCAATTTAAAAAGAACACAGAGGAGCTTCGGCTCCTTTTTTGGCACCTTGTTTGCAGTTATGAACTGCTAAG
>JASFEM010000113.1:0-10885 GCA_050124835.1 Syntrophobacterales bacterium
TAACCACAATCTTCCATCTGTTCTCTATCCCCAGCTCTTGGGACTGAGCATGGGTATGGATGGAAAAGGTTTGGGACTCAACCTGAATCAGTTGCCTATTGACGGCATCGAGGATTTTTTCTTTGTACCGGAGCCAGAGGAAGAGGAATTGGAAGAGTCAGCGGAGGTATAGAAAGTCTGTCAACCTTAATTGTTATGGATAAGTCAGGATGTGAGCGGTCAGCGATCAGCTATCAGCAAAGAGGGTTTGCTTAACTGAAAGCTGACGGCTGATGGCTGAAAGCTCAGCAAAAGGCAGAGGAAAAAATGACACAGAACAAGACCGGTGCAGTAATGGTGGTAGGTGGTGGCATTGCCGGCATGCAGGCTTCCCTGGATTTGGCCGATTCCGGCTACTATGTCTACCTGGTGGAAAGGTCCGCCTCCATAGGAGGCATGATGTCCCAGCTGGACAAGACCTTCCCCACCAATGACTGTTCTATGTGAATTATCTCGCCCAAACTGGTCGAGGTCGGCCGGCATCTCAACATTGAGCTTCTAACCCTCTCAGAGGTGGAAAGCATTTCTGGGGAGGTCGGAAATTTCGAAGTAGGAGTCAGGCAGTATCCCCGCTATGTTGATATGGAGAAATGTATCGCCTGCGGCTTATGTGCTGAAAAATGTCCCAAGAAGGTGTCAAGTGAATACGATGCCGGTCTCGGCAAACGCAAGGCCATCTATGTGCAATACGCCCAAGCAGTTCCTCTCAAATACGTGATCGATGCTGAGAATTGTATTTATTTCGTCAAGGGCAAAGGCAAATGTAAGGCATGCGAGAAGCTCTGCCCCAGTGAGGCAGTTAATTTTGAGGACCAGGAAAAACAACTAACCATCAAAGTAGGAGCGGTAGTGTTGGCCTCGGGTTCCAGGGCCTTCAGTCCGGCTAGCCGCGATATTTATGGCTATAATACATCCGCCAATGTGGTCACCAGTTTGGAATTTGAACGAATCCTTGCAGCTACCGGCCCCTACCAGGGCCACCTGGTCAGACCCTCCGATGAAAAGGAGCCGAGGAAAATCGCCTGGATTCAGTGCGTGGGCTCAAGGGATGTCCACCCGGAGACGAAACCCTATTGTTCAGCGGTTTGCTGCACCTATGCCATAAAAGAAGCCATTGTGGCAAAAGAGCACAGTAAGGACTCCCTCGATACGGCCATATTTTACATTGACATGCGAACGTACGGTAAAGACTTTGAGAGATACTACAACCGGGCCAAAGAAATTGGCGTGCGTTTCATAAAATCAAAGATCAGCAACATTGTCACCGTAGATGACAACGGAAACCAACTTATCCGTTACACCGACGAAGCTGGCAGGAGGGTTGAAGAAGAATTTGACCTGGTGGTTCTCTCTGTCGGCCTTGAGTCAGACCCTGGTGTAAAAGGGCTGACAGAGAAACTCGGCATCGAATTGGATCATCACGACTTTGCCAAGACCAGCAGCTTTACCCCCGTATCCACTTCAAAGCCTGGTATTTACGCCTGTGGCGTCCTCCAGGGGCCCAAGGATATTCCTTCCTCGGTGATGCAGGCCAGCGCCGCTGCCAGCGCTGCCTCCAGCCAGCTGGCCGTGGTACGAGGTACGCTGGTCCAGGAGAAGACTTACCCGGAAGAGCAGGACGTTACTGCTCAGATACCGCGGGTAGGGGTTTTTGTCTGCGACTGCGGAGTCAATATCGGCGGCATAGTCCGTGTACCCGAAGTGGTAGAGTATGCCAAGACGCTGCCAAACGTGGTATATGCGGAAGAGAACCTTTTCTCCTGTTCCCAGGATGCCCAGGACAATCTGCGGCGGGTCTTCACTGAGCAGAAACTGAACCGGGTAGTCGTGGCCGCTTGTTCGCCCCGAACCCATGAACCGCTTTTTCAGGAAACTATGAAGGCGGCTGGCCTTAACAAATACCTTTTTGAGATGGCCAACATCCGGAATCAGAACTCCTGGGTGCACCAGAATGACCCGGATGCTGCCACCGCCAAGGCCAAGGACCTGGTTCGCATGGCAGTGGCCAAGGCGACTCTCCTTGAAGCTCTAGAGGAGCAGCACCTGAACATTACCCCGGCGGCGTTGGTAGTGGGGGGCGGCCTTGCAGGCATGCAAGCCGCTTTAAGCATTGCCGAGAGTGGTTATGAGGTTCATCTGGTAGAAAAAACCGACAGGCTGGGAGGGCAGGCGAACCACATCCATTGGACCTGGAAAGGGGAGGATGTCCAATCGTTTCGAATGAATTTACAGGAGGCAGTTGGTCAACACCCCCTAATAACAGCGCATCTTGGTGTGCAAGTAGCTTACCTGAGCGGTTTTGTCGGAAACTTTCGCACTACCCTCGCCAGTGCAAGAACCGGCCAGGAAGCAACGACAATCGATCACGGCGCGGTGGTGGTCGCAACCGGCGGCGTACCGTATCGCCCAAAAGAATACCTCTACGGCGAAGATTCTCGTGTTTTCATATCTCATGAACTGGACGATCTGGTTGTTCACAAAGACCCCATGATCACCGAGGGCAGGAGTTCTGTC
The DNA here is from genome assembly GCA_050124835.1 of Syntrophobacterales bacterium. Lineage (GTDB taxonomy): Bacteria > Desulfobacterota > Syntrophobacteria > BM002 > BM002 > BM002. The sequence goes on from JASFEM010000113.1 coordinate 2,554, forward strand.
TTTATTCAATGCGTGGGCTCAAGGAATGATGAACGTCCTTATTGCAGCCAAATTTGCTGTTCCAATAGTTTGATCACCGCTATGAAGATAAAGGAAATCAACCCGGACATTGATATCTACATCCTCTATCGGGACATACGCACTTATGGTCTTAAGGAAGCACTCTATACCGAGGCCCGTGAAAAGGGGATCATGTTCATCCGGTATAGCTTAGAAGATCCACCTACAGTGACCGTAGGAAAAGAGGGGGAGCTAGTGGTCGAGGTGGTCGATCAGATGTTCCGGCGCCCCCTATCTATACAGGCGGATTTCATAAACCTGGCCACTGCCATGGAACCAGCTGCAAACGAAGAGATCGCCCGGCATCTCAAAGTTCCCCTCAATCAGGACGGCTTCTTTGCCGAAGCGCACGTGAAGTTGAGACCGGTAGACTTCGCCACGGACGGTATTTTTGTGTGCGGCCTTGCCCACTACCCGAAAGACATTGAGGAATCGTTGGCTCAAGCTATGGCGGCGGCGGCGCGAACTGTGTCCGTATTGGCCAAGAAGATCTGGGTGAGCAGCGCTCTGGTGGCACACATCGATCCGGAAACCTGCGTAGGGTGTCAGGGGTGTTTGAACGGTTGTTCTTACGGGGCCATCGACTTTCTCCCCGATAAACACATCTGCCAGGTAAACATAGCCGTTTGTAAAGGTTGTGGCTCCTGTGCCGCATCCTGTCCTTCCGGGAGCGCGCGGTTGGCTGGTTTTGCCCGCCAGCAACTCAACGCTCAGATAGTTGCATCTATGAGAGGAATCTAGCCAAGGGGGAGAGAACATGGCGGATTTTGAACCCAAGATTTTAGCCTTCCTATGTAATTGGTGCGCTTATGCAGGTGCAGATCTGGCTGGCGTGAGTCGCCTTCAGTACCCAGGCAACGTGCGGCCTATTCGAGTCATGTGCTCTTCGTCCGTTTCTTTTGAAAACATTCTGAAAGGTTTTCAAATGGGAGTAGACGGTGTTTTCGTTGGGGGCTGACACCTGGGTGAATGTCATTACCAGTATGGTAATTATCTGACAGCGCAAAGAGTATCTGTACTGAAAGATCTACTCGAATTTGTTGGCATTGAAGGGGAGAGGTTGAACCTCGTTTGGGTTTCAGCAGCTGAAGGACCTCGCTTTGCCGAGGAGATCACAGAATTCACCGAAAAGATTCGTGCTTTGGGCCCCCTTAATTGGAACTATCAGTGGGCGGTTGCGAACTCCGAGTTGCGGGCTGCAAGTGCCAGCGAATGAAATGGAGGAAATTGCTTTTCTCGAAACATTGCAAACCGATCCCTTGCTCTCCAATTGCAAAGTTTGACCAGGAGTAGAAAGATGTACGATGCCATTAAGGATAGAGTAAAGGAACTTCTCAGTACCGGCGAAATTAAAGGCTTTCTGGCGTTGAAAAATGAAAATGGACACATTATGCCCCATCTATATGTTTCCCCGGACGAAATAGATCAACTCTCCATCGGCGACGGGGAAGCCGCAGGTGATGCCCGTTATCCCCTTACCAAAATCCTGACCATGCTCCTGCAAAAACATGCAGGAGAGCGTTTTGGCATTCTGGTTAGGGGGTGCGACCAACGCGCCCTGAAGGCTCTCACCGCCTGGAATCAGATCCCCTTAGAACAGGTAGTGGCTATAGGAGTCTCTTGTACTGAAGAGCGGGCACAAGCATGTGCTTGCGCGCTACCTTATCCTGATGAATGGCTGGAAGGCGACCAAGTTGAACCGCAGGACCCCCGGCCGGTGGAGTGGGAAGAAAAAGATTCCCTGCAAAGACTTGAGCTCTGGAGAGCTGAATTTGAAAAATGCATTAAATGTTATGGCTGCCGAAACATATGTCCAATGTGCTTTTGCAAAGAGTGCAGCCTTGAAAGTGCGGACGTGGTAGCAAAAGGGGAAATCCCGCCGGACCTGCCCATGTTCCATCTGGTAAGGGCGCTTCACATGATCGGGCGCTGCGTGGATTGTGGACTATGCGAAGAAGCCTGTCCAGCGAACATTCCGCTGAGAGCACTCTACAAAAAGGTCAATGACATTGTTGAGACTCGCTTCCAATTCAGATCGGGGATAGATCAGACTGAGCAGTCTCCCCTGCACAAAATCATCGAACCGCCGGCAGCAATTTGAGGATGAAAGAGAGAATCCGGAATCTGAGGATCCGGTTTTGATTGATAAGGAGTCAGAAGAAGGCATAGGAATAGTGGAAGATTGGAATAATGGAATGATGGGTTAAGAGCGAGAAGATTTTTAATCGTAATTGGTTCCGTCGCATCGTATCTATGCCTTTAAACCCATTATTCCAACATTCCGAGCTGTTCTTTTGATGGTAAAGCCATTGAAACTGGACCTGGCCCACAGGATCGGGTTTTCGATCTTGAATAAATTTTGAGGAGTCTTGCATGGACTATAAAACCGTTTTGACCACCTGTGCTTACTGCGGTTGCGGCTGTGGCATGTGTCTGGAGGTTTTGGACGGCCGCCTCATTGGCACCCTCCCTTCGAAGACCCATCCCATCAATGAGGGTAAACTCTGCGTGAAGGGCTGGAACATCCACGAGTTTGTCCAGCATCCCGACCGATTGACCAAGCCGCTGGTTCGCAAAAACGGCACGCTTACCGAGACCAGCTGGGACGAGGCCCTGGACTACACCGTCTCCAGGCTAAAGGAGATCAAGGAAGCTCATGGCAGTGATAGTATCGCCTTTCTTGCCTCTGCCAAAGTCACCAACGAGGAAAATTACCTGATCATGAAGTTCGCTCGTGCCGCAGTGGGAACCAACAATGTGGACCACTGCGCCCGGCTCTGACACTCCTCCACGGTGGTAGGTCTTGCCGCCGCCTTTGGCAGTGGAGCCATGACCAATTCCGTTGCCGAGATCGAGGATGCCGACTGTATTTTTGTCATCGGCTCAAATACCACTTCATCGCATCCCCTGGTGGCCACCCGGATCTTTCGCGCCATAGCGAAAGGGGCCAAGCTGGTGTTAGCGGATCCCAGAAAGATTCAGCTGGCACTCAAGGCTGACATCCACGTGCGCCACAACCTTGGCACTGATGTGGCTTTGCTGAACGGGATGATGCACGTGATCTTGAAAAACGACTGGCATGATAAGGCTTTCGTTGAGGAGAGGTGTGAAGGTTTTGAGGAGTTCAAGCAATTAATTAACAATTATCCGCCGGAGAAGGTCGCTGAGATTACCGGTGTTTCTGCTGATGATATTGTCAAGATTGCTGAACACTATGCCAAGGCTGACGCAGCCACAATTATCTATTGCATGGGGATCACCCAGCACACCACAGGGGTTGACAATGTAAAATCTTTAGCTAATCTCGCCATGCTCACCGGAAATATGGGTAAGGAGTCCACCGGGGTGAACCCGCTTCGGGGACAGAACAACGTCCAGGGTGCCTGTGACATGGGAGGGCTTCCCAATGTGTATTCGGGCTACCAGGCGGTAAATGTCATCGATAATCAGACCAAGTTCGAAAACGCCTGGAATGCCAAGCTCTCGGACCAAATCGGGCTGACCATTCCTTTCATGCTGTCTGCTTTGAGCGAGGGTTCGCTTAAAGCGCTCTATGTAGTGGGGGAAAATCCCATGGTGAGCGATCCTGATGCCGGCCATGTGGAGAAGGCCATCAAGAATACAGAATTTCTGGTGGTCCAAGACATTTTTCTCACCCCCACGGCGGAGTTGGCCCATGTGGTCCTTCCGGGAACTTCATTTGCTGAAAAAGATGGCACCTTCACCAACACCGAACGTCGGGTGCAACTGATCAGAAAGGCCATTGAACCGGTAGGGGAGGCAAAAGCTGACTGGGAGATTATCCAGGAGCTGTCCAATCGTTTCGGCTACCAGATGAACTATGACAGTGCCGAAGATATCATGAAAGAAATCTCCACGCTTACCCCATCTTATGGTGGGATCACCTACCAACGTTTAGAGGGCGACGGACTTGCCTGGCCCTGTCCGGATAAGGACCATCCGGGCACCAAGTTTTTGCACAAAGACAAATTTGCCCGGGGTTTGGGACTGTTCCACGCCATTGAGTATCAGCCCCCGGCCGAGGTGGTGGACGACGAGTACCCCTTCTGGCTCAGCACCGGCCGGGTGCATGTCCACTATCATACGGGTACCATGACCCGAGTCTCTCCTTCGCTACATGCTGAGATCCCGGAAGGCAGCTTAGAGATGCACCCCGAAGATGCCCAGCGTTTGGGAGTGCGCCAGGGTGAGAAGGTGAAGGTTGCCTCTCGCCGGGGCGAGATCACCGTGAAGGTTACCCTGACCGACAGGGTGGATGAGGGGATGGTGTTCATGCCCTTCCATTTTGTTGAGACCTGCGCCAACGTGCTCACCAACCCGGCCCACGATCCCGCCGCAAAGATCCCGGAATTCAAAGTGTGCGCCGTCAAGGTGGAAAAAGCAGCCTGAGGGAGCATATTTGAGATTTTAGATTGCAGATTGTTTCAATCCAAAATCCTAAATCTGCAATCCTAAATCTCTTTTGTGCGTTCTTTGATTATCTCCCTTGCTTATCTATGGAGGCCCAATCGGGTATTTGTGTCCAGATATGTCCTGAAGTCCTCCGGTTTCACGAGGGCAGCAAGAAGGCCTAGGTGACCAGAGTTGAAATCCCGAAGGACCTAGAACCAAAATGTCTGCAAGCAGCAAAAAAGTGTCCAAATAATCCGATTATCATCATTGGCGATTGTTCCATGGAAATCTTATAGCCTCGATTTGCCATGAGCACTACTCAGAAGCGGGGAAAGGTCACAGCCTTTCCCTTTTTTGTAAAACGTTTAGTCCCTCAAATCATCATGAACATTTGAAGGGCTGAGCCATTCCCTCCGCTTACGCTCAGTCTGCTACACTTGCGGCGGAAGTCCTTTGAATCGAAGGTGTAGGCAGACCGAGCGGCGGATTTGCCAGCCTTTGCTGTTTTACATGGGTGGAATTGTCTCCATTAGGAAGCAAAGGCTGGCACATACGCCGCTTCGGGAATACCTCAGCCCTTCATGCGAAGCCACGTTTAATCACATATTCCCTCAAAAATACTATCATCATTAGACCAATGTGGTTAGCGCTAGCATAAAACTGTTGGGTGCTTCAGAGGGGCCTTTGGCAGTCTTTCCTGAGCAAGCGAGTCAGCTGTAGTAATGGGAAAATTCCTGTCCAAAAATTGGTTGGTTTTATACTGTAAATCTGCTAACCTGCATTATTCACAAGTGGTTGTTATTTGTGTTTAGGCCTCTGCAAGAAATGATTATCCGTTTTGGCAGGCCGAGAGGATTTCGATCGCCCTTGGCAAACTCGGAAGTACTTCAAGGGGCGGATTGTTCATAAAGCAGGTACATCCGCATGAATAGACCGGGCTAAAAAGCCTTGTTCCTTTATGCGGATCATCCAGATAGAATGGAGCATGGCCTTCTTTAAACGAAATCGTTCCTCTGAACAAGGCGGCACCCCCCCTGAGGCCACCTCCCAGGTAGACCTGGGTTGTAAACTTGGTCCAATGTCGGCCTCTATTTTGCGCCGTCTGCTCCATAGACTATTCCGTAAATCCTCATTTCTCGAAAGACAGCAGCGGTTGCTTGCGGATATGGAGCAGCAAGGCGTCCTCGTCTACGCAGTGAAATACCGTAGTGAGCTGGATTTTTTGTTTCTCAACTCACGCCTTTCCGAAGCTGGCTTGCAGTCGCCACAAGTGGCCTTAGATATGCGTCCGCTCTTCTGGCTGCCCGCCCCCCAAGCCATACGACTGATCTTCTCATTTCTGCGTCATTACATTAAAGAGGGGCATATCCCCAACCCCTACCAGACAGGGTACTATCGAGATCTGGTTCTAAACCAAGAGAGCTCCATGCTCTTCCTTCTGGGTAAAGTCGGGTACTACCGGCGTTTTGGCCCAGTTGAACAAGATCCTCTCCACATGCTGATTGAGACCCAGCGCCAGATGGAACGACCCATCATACTGGTGCCCAGCCTGATCTTTCATGGTAAGGCACCAAAAAAACACCAAAAGGGGTTAGTGGATATTTTCTTCGGTGACATAGAACGGCCAGGTCGGTTGCGCAAGTTGTATGCCTTCCTCCGTAGCTACAAGCACAACGTCCTGGAAGTAGCGGAGCCTGTCAACTTGAGGGAGTGGCTGGCTAACCAGGAAAGCGAGGTCTCGTCACGCTCCGAAATTCCTTTCCAGCTCCGGCGGGAACTGATTGACCGCATTGACCGCCACCGTAGGGTTGTCACAGGTCCGGTCACGAAGAGCAGGTGGGAAATAAAGGAAATCATCCTCCACAATAAAGACCTGCAAAAAAGAATGGAACGAAGAGCCCGCTCCAACGACCGAACAATTGAAGCGGTTCGCAAGGAAGCCGATGGTTATCTCGACGAGATTGCCACTGACCTCAGCCTGGCCCACGTCCAGATCTGGGATCGTTTGCTCACCTGGACCTGGAACACCTTATTTGACGGCATTGATCTGGAGGTGGAGTCGCTGGATCTAGTCAAACAAGCAGCACAGAATGCACCAGTAGTTTACGTGCCCTGTCACAAGAGCCATATCGATTACTTGATACTCTCCTACCTGCTCTACAAGCACCACTTGAATCTCCCCTTTGTTGCCGCAGGCAAGAACCTCGCCTTTTGGCCTCTCGGTCCCATTTTTCGCAAGTCTGGGGCTTTTTTTATCCGCCGAAGCTTTCGCGGGCAGAAATTTTATACCGAGGTATTTGCGACCTATATAAAGACCCTGGTCATGGAGGGCCATAACATCGAGTTTTTCATCGAAGGTGGCCGCAGCAGAACCGGCAAGCTGGTACTGCCAAAATTGGGGCTGTTGGCCATTCTCATGCAGGCGGTGGAGGAAGGCTACTGTGACGATCTGATCTTCGTACCCTCGGCCATCAGCTATGATCGGGTTTTGGAGGAGGGAGCCTACCTGAAGGAGGTAAAAGGCAGCAGCAAGAAGCAGGAAAATCTCAGCCAGTTGGTCCGCGCCCGGCGCCTCCTCAAAAAACGTTATGGCAGAGTTTATGTTAAATTTTCCCAGCCCATGTCACTCAGAAGTTACATGAATCGATTTAATCTCGATTTTAACACCATGAAGCCCAAAGAGCGGCACGCCATGTACCGGGATTTTGCCTGGCGCATTATCCACAACATCAACGAAGCTTCACTGATAACCCCTTTCGCCCTTGTGGCCGCCGTGTTTCTCACCACATCCAAGAGGGGTATTTCGCTGGCTGAAATCAAACTGATTACCCGTAATTACTACAATTACCTAAAACAACAGAAAGTCCGCTTCGCGGGCACCCTCCAGGACCTGGAAAGGACACTGCAGGATACCCTAGTTCTAATGGAAAAAAGCAAATGGCTTGAAGTGCTGGCTGATGAGGACGAGACGGATGAGGAGGAGCGCATTTACACTGTTGACGACAGCAACCGACTACATCTCGAGTACTATAAGAACAATATAATTCACTTCCTGCTCCCGGCCGCCTATATTTCCTCTGCCATTCTGGCCAAGGAAGCCTTTGAATTTCAAATAGAAGGTATTGAGGAGCATCTTAACTTTTTTAGGGATTTCTTTAAGTTCGAGTTCGTTTACGATGCGGACGAAAACATCACTGAGACTATCGACAATATGCTTAATTACTTCAGTTCCCAGGGTTTCATAAGAGATTCCAACAGCCAGGAGAACACCTACCGCATCACTCATCAGGGACTGTTAGCGCTTACATGTTTCTCCAGCTTGCTGAGAAGCTATCTCGAGTCTTACTCGATTGTGCTTCGTGCCACCAAGTATCTCTCTAAGAAAGCTTACAGTGAACGCGATTTCATGAAAAAGATCAACTCCATGGGCAACAAACTCTACAAACTGGAGCTTGTGGAGCGCTTCGAAAGTATTTCGAAGATCACCTTTGAAAACGCTTTAAAATTCTTTTGCGAAAAGGGCGTTATCAAGAAGCGCGAGGATCAGGACAACGGCAAGAGACAAGTTACCTACGAGGATGGCAATGACCGAGAAGCCGTTTCTTACTATGGCCGCATGATAGACCGCTTCCTGCGTACTTCCCACTTCACTTTCAAATAAGAGAAGTGTCATAGATGTGAGATATGCGATGTGAGCATTCACGAATTGCGAATTAAGGGATTAAGGAATTCAACCTTGTCTCGAAAAATCCCTAAATTCCTCAATCCCTAAATTCCTGAATTTGAATCCCCAGATCTCACATCCCACATCTCACATCAGTTACTTTGGGATTTCGGATTTATTCTTTACTGTTTTCTC
>JASFEM010000114.1:0-10549 GCA_050124835.1 Syntrophobacterales bacterium
CGATGGTTTCGCCTTCTCTGACCTGGAAGGAGACGTCTCGCACGGCTTCTATGTCGCCCTTGCGAGTCTCATAGGAAATGCTGAGGTTTTCCACCTCAAGGACCGGGTTGGTTTGGGTACTATCAGCTCTGTTCATCTGAATCTGTCGACTTTCCAGAAATTATGATTGTAGATGTCAGTGGTCCGTCGTCCGTTGCATAAATCCAAAAAACGCATATGTATTCAACTCCGCATAGATGGGGCTTGAGGGCTGGGATATACCCAAAGCGGCGTATGCTGCCAGCCTTTGCCACCTAAAATGGATGGCCTTTCCTGCATGGTGCTGCAGAGGCTGGCAACATCCGCAGCTCGGGCTGCCATGACCTTCGGTCTGAAGGACCTCCTCCCTGCAAGGGTAGCAGACCGAGCGTAAGCGGAGGGAATGGCTCAGGCCTCAAGTGCACGCACGGAATTAAGTCATTAGGCGTATCCAAAAAACGATTCAGTCATCATTCTTTGGTTCAGATACCTGAAATTACACAAGCCACTGACCACGGACTACTGACAACAGACATTATTGATACCTCATGCTCTCCTCCCTCAACCCATCGGCCAGCAGATTGAGGCCCACCACCAGGGAGGCAATAGCCAAAGAAGGCCAGAGAGCGGCCCAAGGGCTGCCCGCCAGGATGAATTCTCGACCTTTGGCCACCATGCTGCCCCAGTCTGGGGATGGGGGAGGTAGCCCTAGTCCTAGGAAACCTAGAGTCCCCATGGCGAAGATAGCGTAGCCCACGCGCAACATGGAATCCACGATAATCGGTCCGCGAGCATTGGGAAGAATTTCTACAAACATTATATACCAGGGGCTTTCACCCCTAGTCTCCGAAGCCCTTATGTACTCTCGTGTCCTGATGTCAAGAGTGAGGCTCCGAACCAGACGGGCAATACCTGGAGTTCCCACTATTGTAATTGCTATGACAACGTTCATAGCAGAAGCTCCCAGAGCCGCCATAATAAGTAGATAGAGGAGAATGACGGGTATGGCCATCATGGCATCCAGAATCCGCATGACAATCTCATCAATCCACCCCCCATAATAGCCACTAATCAGACCCAGTGTCGTGCCCACCAAGAGACCCACGAATACGCCCCATAGAGCAGTACCCCCCGGTAACCAGAAACTCTCGGATATGGGAAGGACTACCAGCACCAAGCGTGCACCATAGATCAGTCGAGACCAGAGATCACGCCCGAGCTCATCAGTGCCTAAGATATGTGCACTGGATGGCCCCTGATTAGGAGCTTTCCAGTCTTGCTCTAGAGGCGTGTAGGGTGTGAGGAATGGGGCGCAAACAGCCACGAACAACCAAAAGAGCACAATTATTAGACCGACCGTCGCCGCTTTGGAGGCAAAGACAATGGAAAGTCCTTGCCACATGCGCTTTAGGCGACTAGGTCTCGCTTCCAACTCGACAGGAGTGACTGATTGATCACCGACTTCCATAGCTTTCTTTCCGAATGTCATTCGTCACTTGTGCTTCGGGGGTGACCACTGGTGAATGATTTTCCTCATTCAGATAACCAATGACTAATGACCAATGACTCCTCCTACGTATACCGAATACGCGGGTTCAAGAACGTATAAATAATATCTGCCAGGAGCTGGGTACCTACGGCAATAATGACCAGAACCATAGCACCCGCCTCCAGCGCATTGATATCTTTGAACAAGGCGGACTCAAGCAAATACTTGCCCAGCCCGGGATAGCCGAAGACAACCTCCACGATGACGATCCCTCCCATTAGCCAGTTTACGTGGAGCATGATCACAGTGATCGGAGCCATCAAAGCATTTCTTATTGCGTGTTTGAAGACAATTCGCCAGTATGGTAGACCTTTGAGAAAGGCGGTGCGAATATAAGGCGACTTCATCACCTCTACCATGCTGGCTCTGGTAATGCGTAGGACATAGCCCAATTCGATTAGAGTAAGGGTCAGGACCGGCAAAACAAGCATGTCCGGCCTCTCCCAGGGGGCCTTCTCGCCAAAGACGGTTGCGCCCGGGACCAGTCCCAGCCAGACACCCACAATTAAGATTAGGAAGATTCCGGTGGCAAATTCCGGGGTAACAGTGAAAACCATACCGCCGATGGAAAGAACCCGATCCCGTAAACTCCCTTCCTTGAGTCCCGCGAGCATACCGAGCAACAATGCCAGAGGCATGACCAGCACAAAGGCTATTCCAGCAAGCACCATAGAGTTCCGTACTCGGATGTAGAGACTCTTAGCCACAGGTCGCCCGGTTCTGAGCGACACTCCAGGATCCCCTCGGATGAATCCTTTCTTTAAAGGTATGTACCGCACTGGTCCCCCGGTGGTCTCCATCCACCCGGTTCCCATGACGAAAGTCCAGACCTTGCGATCTGTACCCTTTACCCACTTGACTGCATGATTCTGGTTGTCCACCCCCCAGAAAATGGCTTGACCCTCTGCGGTTGTACGCCATTTTTCGTTATCCTCATACTCATTGATGGTGCCATCAGCGGACTTGGCCTCCCCGATCAAATCCTCCCCCTGGAGTTCCCACCTGACCAGGACCCCATCCTCCCTCACAGCCCACCACTCCACAAAGCCCTGCTCAGTGGTGACCCGTTTCAACTGCAAACCCACCTTCTGCGATGCATGCCAGTCGCTGCCTCCAAGCCAGTGAAGGTAACGAAGATAAATGGGCGTATCCAAACCCATCTGCGCCAGAAAGGAAGCCTCCTGCTCGGGAGTAACGAAAGCGCCTAAAACATTCCTTGCCACATTCCCTGGGGAGGATTCAGTGATAAGAAAAACAGCCACTGATACCAGAAACATGGTGAGGAGCAGCAAAAGAAATCGTCTTAAGATAAACTTTGCCATCGCTTTATCTATTGTTAAGGTATTGCTCTTTTAAGTTGGCAAACGGTTTTTCTTACCAGTAAGCAAATGATGTCGAATATGGGATGTGCCATGGAGAATGCAAATCGCTCTTCTCCTATGGCACATCAGTTATTAAGAGTAAGGGTGGAAACTATAACGCAAGGCTGACCCAGACTCTGATTCTATCTTATGCCTCTTTGAGCCACACCTTATTGAAAAGCATGTAGAGAGTCGGATGGCCTTCCGCTCCCTGTACACTATTTCGCGTGACCATCCAGACATTTCGCCACCAGGCAATACCGATTGATCCCCTGCTCATTTGGATATCCTCCAACTTACAAAAAATCTTACGACGCTCATCCACGTCCAGGGTACCATTGGCTTGCTCGAGCAATTGGGAGAATTCCTGGTCAACCCACCGAGTCTCATTCCAGGGAACCGGCTTGCCCTCAACATCAGCAATGTAAGCCAGGTTCAGCACCATTGTACCCAATGGCCGGTGGGTCCACGGGGTAATGCCCAGATCCACCTCGGTCCACTTCTCCCAGTATTGACTAGTGGGCATGGTCTGGATATTGATTCTCAGGCCAGCCGGAGCCGCATCCTCTTTGAGCACCTCAGCGTAGCGCACAACATCGCTCCAGCCGCTGCCAACAGCCAAGTTGACCTCAAGACCATCAGGATATCCAGCCTCCTTCAAGAGTTGTTTGGCTTTCTCAGGATCATATTTGGGCACTGCCTTTTCACAGTATTCCGGGTGAATGGGGGAGACGTGGACGTCTTGACCCTGCATACCTTGACCGAAATAAGCTAGCGCCAAAATCTTTTCTCGGTGCTGACAAAGTTTCAATGCCATGCGCACTCTATTGTCGGACCAAGGTTTCATATCAACCCTCATCCGTAATAGCCTCGTCTGGCCGGTGGTGGATGGAAGAATGGTTATGGTGGGATCGTCTTTTAAGGCTTGGTAAACATCAGTACCTCCGGAATCACTGAGATCGATCATGTCAATCTCCCCAGCCTTAATTGCGGCAATCTGAGGGGACATTTCTCTGCCCATGTCGATAAATTCCATGCTATCCATATATGGCAGCGTCTTGCCGTCCTCCCCTTGTTGCCAGTAGTCGCTCCTACGTTTGAGCACGCAGCGCTCACCTTCGCGGTAGAGTTCCAAGGTGTATGGCCCTGTGCCGTGCGGCTTTTTGATGAAATCGCCTTCAAAAGTCCTGTGATTGAGAACCAGGGCGGGATAGTGGAACATATGTTCCGGTACGGCTATCTCCGGCTTGTTGAGGTGTAGTTTCACCTGATACTTGTCTGTCTTTTCGATATTGGTGGGACTCAAATAAACCCCGACCATGCCCAGAAGCGAGGACCCCACATCTTTTTCGAGCCACTGGTTCAAGGTGAAGATCACGTCATCTGCGGTGAATTCATCGCCATTATTGAACTTGATTCCCTGGCGCAGGTTAAATGTCCAGGTCTTTAGGTCTTCGCTTACCTCCCAATTTTTCAACAGGTAGGGATGGGTGACATTGTTGCCGTCTGTGTAGGTTAGATACTCTGCCACTTGACGCAGCTGATTTGAGGGTACGACCCAGGAAAACTGCGCCGGGTGGGTGACCTTCTGAACTGCTCCCGACACTCTGAGAGTTCCACCGCGCTTGGCTTTGGCGGCAGGTTGAACTTGCTCTTTCTCTTCTTTGGCGCAACCTAACAGTGACCCAGACATACTTACGGACACACCCAGAAGGGCAGCGTAGCGAATAAATTCGCGGCGGGTCAGCTTTCCTTTTTCAAAATCATCTTTTAGTTCGAAGATGGCAGGGTGGATTTCCCTTTTATTTTTCATAGCAACCTCCTTGGTTTGTCTCCCCCTGTTTAAGAATATCTTCATTGGTTCGCAGACAGCGAGACCATCCCGTGGCGACCCATCGCAAGAAAGCGCAAAGAATAGAACGTCAATCCACTGTCTTTTGTAATTCCGGCAGGATCAAAGAATAAATCGACAGAAAATTAGATGCACGAGTACGGCCCTGCAGTCCAGTTGAGAGCTCTTTTCATTATTAGTAGGTCATCAAATGTTTTCCTGTCAAGGACAATACCTATTGAAACAATTTGATCTAACTAGCCTCCATCCAGAAATACCCTTTCCCCTCCCCTGGCGGCCCGCGGCGAGCTCGGCCGAGTCGGAGGGGATAAAGGGGAGCAGGAAGTGGAGGCTACCCTTTACTCAAGCAGGGGAGTACAAGGACAAACAGGTTGGCGTTTGACGGAATAAAAAAGGCCGCAAGATCCCATGGGGTTCTTGCAGCCTTTTTTCTATTAGAAGTGCTGATTTTTTTCTTAGTCGCTCGGGGTTCCGCCGCAGCCGCAGTTTTCGGGTGTACATCCACTATGATCGCGAAGTCTATCCAATTCTTCAGCGGTTGGTTCCCGAACTTCTGCCACCTTCACATCGAAATGTAACCGCTCCCCGGCGAGTGGGTGATTGAGATCGGCCACCACCACTTCATCGCTCACTGATTGTACCCGGAACCTGACCGGACCTTGCGGCCCACTCGCCTCGAACACCATGCCAGGTTCAACGTCCATTTCAGCAGGAAAGTGTTCGCGGGGAATATCGCGGAAAAGATCTGGGCTGGGTTCGCCGTACCCATCCTCGGCCTCGACCGTGATCTGGGCACTCTCTCCTTGCGCCATCCCCTGGAGCCCCTTCTCGAGTCCTGGTATAACCTGACCGGCACCAAACACGAAGCCAAAGGGCTCACCAGGCTGAGAGCTGTCGATTACTTCAGCGGAATCGAGGGAAAGGGTGTACTCAATGGCCACGTAGGCTCGGTCTTCTATCTTCATCTCTATCTTCTCCTTATAAAAAAATGCCGCTCGGAACAACCGCACCGCGCGGAGTCCCGAACGGGAGGTTACTTAATTTGGTTACTGAGTGCGTTTACTATATCGATAGACAACAAAAAGGTCAACGACTGTAATGATAGATTTACAGAGATTGCCATTATGCAAGAAATTATATTACTTTCGTTCTGGCAATAACTTAGTGTCAACACTAGCTTATCTCTTGCCGGACCCCTTGCAGAGAACATCGGGACATTGACCAGTCGGTCGGATATTATAAAATATATTGACTAAATATTATTTATTATATATATTTAGGTCGACCGACTGGTCGGTCAATTGAGGTCAGCCCAAATGGTTTATGAAGCCCGCAGAAGAGAAAAAAAGGAGCGGATCCTGGAAGCGGCAGCCCAGATCTTTGCCATGCGTGGCTACAGTGGAACGCTTGTCGCAGACATTGCGGTTCAGGCTGGTGTTGGTAAGGGTACGGTTTATGAATACTTCGACAGCAAGGAGGACCTCTTCTTTGCTGTATTTGAATGGTTCGTTCAGGCGACTGAGGCAAAGGCGAAAGTCAGCATCTCTGCCTTGGGGGGATCAGCTTCCCAGAGGCTGTCGGCCCTGAGCGATTCACTGATGCAGTCCTGGGATGAAATGAAAGATATGTATTCACTGGTTATGGAGTTCTGGTCGGCCTCAGCTTCTTCCCAAATGCGGGAGCGGTTCAAGCTCGCATTTAAACAAGGCTACAAGGATTTTCGTCAGATTGTTTCTATTCTCATCCGTGATGGCATCTCGCGAGGTGAATTTCGGCCGGAAGTGGATGCCGAGTCTGTGGCCGCCGCACTGGTAGGAACCTGGGATGCCTTGCTGCTGCAGGCATGGTTTGATGAGGGTTTCGATCACTTGAGGGCAGCAAAGAAATTTATGGAGGCTCTCATCAGTGGTTTAACCGCAGAGCCCTAGGTCGTTCAGGAGAGCGTTAAGCATCTTGCAATAACCATCATACCAGACGAGTCCGCCTCTGGCGGGCGAGATCCGGTATCCAGCAACCTGAAGACTTTCTGGATTCCGCAATAACGGAATTTGCAATGATGACAAAAATGTTTAATTTCTAGGCTGTTTTGTCCTCACATAGAAACATCTGCTTTGGAGCGGCGAAATGAAAACCTTCCTAAAGATGTCTATGAAAACAGCGTACCTAACCATTTTGGTTTTGGTCCTGCTCCTGAATCATCCTCCGACCACTGCCCAAGAAAAACCAGCTCTTACCCCCAAACAGATATTGGACAAGGTTGACGACCTCTTTCGAAGCAGCTCGAGCAAAGGGCTTGCAACCATGACTGTCACTACGGCTCATTGGAAGCGGTCATTATCCCTGGAGATGTGGAGCAAAGGTAAAAACAAATCGCTTGTTCGCATACTTGCCCCCAAAAAAGAAAAGGGTACAGCAACTTTACGTTCCGGAAACGACATCTGGAACTACCTGCCCAAAGTCAAAAGGGTAATTAAACTGCCCTCTTCCATGATGGCGGCATCCTGGATGGGCTCCCATTTCACCAACGATGATCTGGTAAAAGAGAGCCGCATGGCCGATGACTATACCTTCGAAATTACCTTCAGAGGTGAAAGGGAGGGCCAGGAAATTGTTGAAGTCACCTGCCATCCTAAGCCGGATGCAGCCGTAGTCTGGGGCAAGGTACTGGTTACAGCCCAAATCAAGGACTATTTACCTCTGAATGTCAAGTACTTCGACGAGGATCTCCGTCTGGCTCGAACCATGACCTTTTCTGATGTTGCCCAGTTGGGTGGTCGGAGAATACCCAGCCTGGTGAGCATGGTTCCCACAGACAAACCTGAAGAGTCTACTGTGATTAGATATGAGGAAATGGATTTCGACATCGATTTGGACAACGACTTCTTTTCTCTCAGGAATTTGCAGCGCTAAAAGGGAGGGTCGTGAATACTCTACGCTATGGCTGGCGCAACCTCTGGCGCAACACTAGGCGCACCTGTATCACTCTGGCAGCAGTAACCTTGAGCACAGCCATATTGATCGCCAGTTACGGACTCATGGACGGCCTCATGAAACACGCCGTCTCTAATGCCACGAACCTGGTGGTGGG
The DNA here is from genome assembly GCA_050124835.1 of Syntrophobacterales bacterium. GTDB lineage: Bacteria > Desulfobacterota > Syntrophobacteria > BM002 > BM002 > BM002. Next base: position 7,869 of record JASFEM010000114.1, read on the forward strand.
CGAGGTACAGGTCCATGCTCCGGGCTATCGAGCGGATCACTCAATCTACAAGGCATTGACCGAGCCCGACCTCATTTTACGGTCCGCAAAACAGAAAAACGTCGCCGCCGCACCCCGTCGTTATGGGTACGGTCTCGTGGCCGTTGGAACCAAATCTGCCGGGGCAAGGTTTTGGGGTGTGGATCCAGCTTCGGAGCGGACCACCTTTGACCTGGCGCAACATCTGGACCAGGGTCGTTTTTTATCGGAGACCCCGCAGCGCGGTTTAGTACTGGGTCAGAAGCTGGCTCGGTCCCTGCAAGCCCAGATTGGCTCTGAGATCGTGGTGGTGGTTCAGGCTGCCGATGGTTCTCTAGGCAACGATCTCTACACAGTAACGGGTATCCTGAAGGCTGCCGGAGACAGCATCGATCGCAACGCTGCCCTGATCCATGCAACAGACTTTGTCGAACTCTTTGTTTCAGGAGAGCGGATTCATGAGGTAGCCCTTAATTCCAGAGGAATGGTGCCTCTCGACAAACTAACAGAACTGCTCTCGATTGGAGCCCCTGAAGAAGAGATAAACAGCTGGCGCCAACTCATGCCCGAGGTCTCGGATATGGTCAATCTCTTTGACGCGTTTATTTGGATCTTTGGCTTGATCTTTCTGTTGGCTGCTGGAATGGGTGTGATGAACACAATGCTCATGGCGACTTATGAGCGAATCCGAGAATTTGGAATTCTCAAGGCTCTAGGAGCTACCCCTTGGCGCATCATCATGGATGTTGCTGCTGAGGCTCTAGTGCTGGCTGCTTTGGGGACGGTTCTGGGCACACTCTTGGGCTTGGCCGGTTCTTACTATCTGCAGGAAGTCGGCCTTGATCTCAGCATCTTCGCCGGCACCTACTCGGTGGGCGGTGTCGCCTTTGACCCGATCTGGAGAGCGACCATCAGTGCCAAAATGGTCTATATTCCTGTGGTGCTCATGCTGATCATTAGCTTGGTCGCCTCTCTTTACCCGGCGGCCCTTGCAGCACGGTTGGATCCGGTGAAAGCGATACATAGACCATAAGGGGAAATTCGAATATCGAAGCACGAAACTAATTTAGGAATTAAGGAATTAGGGAATTGAGAAATTCGTAATCACGAAAACCTGGCAGATAGCATCTCTTAGCCCTTTAATTCCAAAATCCCTGAATCCCTAAATTCCTAATCTTCGCTATTTCGATATTCGGATTTCGGATTTGGGAGGGCTGCTAAGCTTATGATTAGGCAAACAAATGTACTTAAACCTAAATTCTTCAAACAGGATATCTGAAGATGATAGTCCGACTAGCTTGGCGAAGCATATGGCGTAACCGAAGACGGACCCTTATCACCGTCCTTTCAATTGGTTTTGGTCTAACCTGTGCCATTTTCTTTATAGCTATCGGTGAGGGTGTTTATACCCAATTAATAGACCAAGTCGTTCGAATGCAGGCCGGTCACATTACCCTGGAAAACCCCAAGTACCGTGATGCCCCTGCTGTGGATCTTTGGATCAAGGCCCCAGAATCTCTACGCTCCCAAATTGAAAGTTTGCCCCAAGTCGAGCGGACCAAGCTGATCATTCTGGGCCAGGGCATAGCCCGATCCGGCTCGGGCAACGTCAGCGCTACTCTGATGGGTATAGAACCCTCAGTAGAGCTGGAGACCTCACCTCTGGCCCGTCACATGGTAGACGGAAGATATTTAAATGACGAAGATGGTCCGTGGGTTGTAATCGGTAGTGAACTTGCCCAGCGGTTGAAGCTGGGAGTGGGCAAGAAAATGGTCCTAACTACCAACGACGCAGCCGGCAATCTGGTGGACGAACTGTGCCGGGTCAGGGGAATCTTTGAGACAGGCTCGGTGGAAATTGACGGGTATTTCATCCAGGCCCCTATAGAGTTTGCACGACGCCTTTTCGGTCTACCTGATCAAGGTGTTTCTCAGCTGGGTGTGATCCTGCGAGTTCCCGAGGCTCAGGAGAGTGTCTTGAGTGAGATTCAGCTGTTGGCGGCCCAGGATGACATTGCCGTCCTTCCCTGGCAGACTGTAATACCGGAAATTGCTTCCTACATAAAGTTGGACAAAGGTTCCAACCTCATCTTTCAGGCAATCTTGGTCTTTTTGATTCTGTTCACCATTTTGAACACCATTCTTATGTCTGTGCTGGAACGGGAACGGGAGTTTGCGATTTTGTTGGCCCTGGGCACAAAACCGGATCAACTCAGGCTCCAAATTCTCCTGGAGTCGTTCTATTTGGGGCTCATAGGTTGTGCCCTAGGTCTGCTCCTTGGTGGCCTGGCTGCTTGGATAGTGCAAGTGTGGGGTATAGATCTGAAGTCGTTTCTGGAAGAGGGATTTACCATTTCGGGCTTTGCCGTAAGCACCAAGATGTATGCTCGGCTAACCCCTGGACTGCTCTTCGGCACCACAGGGCTTGTCCTTGTAGCTACATTGATCTTGAGTCTCATTCCCATGCGGCGCGCCACGCGCCTCTCTATAGTTGACCAGCTGCGTTAGGGGGAAATTCATGGCAAGCATTGTTCGATTGCAAAACGTGACGAAAGACTACGGCCAGGGACAGGCTCTTACCCACGCCCTGCGTGGAGTTAACCTGGAGCTTGAAGCTGGAGAGTTTACCGCCATGGCCGGACCTTCCGGCTCGGGTAAGAGCA
>JASFEM010000115.1:0-10477 GCA_050124835.1 Syntrophobacterales bacterium
CCTCCTCCAATGAGATTCTACACCAAACAGCACAAGTATTACCGGAGAATTGACCTACAGCGTTATAATGTAAACTCTCCTACCATTTCAGTGGGACTTCATATCTCATACTTTAATCTAAACTTTGACCCCTTGGGGACTAGCTACTAGATTTTGGGTTGAACCGAGAACATGCTGAGTCATTTGCTCCTGGCGAATTGCGAATTGGGGTCGGGCCAAACTAAGTATTTGATATCAAATGACATGATATCGAAAAACGGGGCGATTTTGGGTCAATAAGTGCATTTTTGGGGCAAAAAGAGCGATATTGGGAAAATCTCATAGGGAGGTCATGGAAAAACCCTCTACACTTTCAAAGAAAACCCCGGATCCTAGTCCCGGGGTTTTTCGTTTTAACAAGAAGGAAGGGTTTACCTTTGGCCAAAGGGGCACACGTGAACACACATTCCACAAACCCGAACTCCCGTAACCTTGTCTTGAAGGTATCTCCGATATTCTATGCATCTGTGAACGTCGAAGCGGAGTTCGCGGGGCTCGGCAGGATCAAAACGCCGACCTGTGAAGGCCTTTGGAGGGCAAGCTTCCACACAGAGTTGACAATCTTCACAGCGGTCGGGAAGAATTCTGCCTGCCTCAAAAGGGGCGTCAGTCAGCACGGTCACCCAACGCACACGAGGGCCCATCTCCGGGGTGATGAGTAGACAACTGGGGCCTATCCAACCCAAACCAGCCAGTCGAGCAGCAAGCTTGTGGGAGAAAAGCCCATAAGCATTTTCGCTATCCAGCACATCAGATGCCGGAATGATCAGCACCTCAAATCCGTGCTCATGCAAAATGGAACTCAACCTCAGTGCCAGCCGATTCAGAGACTGATTGACGGTAATATATAGCTGATCATAGGTGCGGGCTACCGTAACTTCTTTGTGGCGCGGCAGCTGGTCAACTACGCCGTCTCCCAAACCGATACCGACTGAAAGGGCTCGCTCGAAACCTGCTAGAAACTCTCCACCTTGAGCCACAATAGCATCACGTGCGGGAGTCAGATCTGCAATTCCAAAAGATCGCGCACCCATATCCCGAGCTCGACGCTCCAATTCTTCCCGAAGAAGCAGTAATTCGTTGCCCTTCATCAGAATCCCTTTCTCGGACTAATTCCAGCAATTATCGCGGACATTGAGCTCTGAGGGGACTATATCTTACGAGTTCAGGATCAATCTGTCTACGAAAGAAGTGACACGGGGTCGGGCCAAACCAAGTAGTTGATATCATATAAAATGATCTCGAAAAACGAGGCGATTTTGAGGAGCAAGAAGAGCGATATTGGAGAGTCTGGCATATATTTTTTGTTTGCTTATACCCGCGTTCTGTCGGACTTCAAATTCGGAAGGCCAGAGAAAAGGTGGGAATGTCTCTAACTCATCAATTGGTTGAAGAAAATCCGTATTCAGAGCTTTTCCAATGGAAGAATAAGCGTCCTTCCTTCCTGAATAATCCGCCCTGATTGCCTGAGATCCTTCATCGCGGCCCCGTCAATTTGGAATTCTCATCCATTTCTGAGGTCTTTAACGTTTCAGACCGAATCGCTCTGCCATCCTCTGCCGGCAGGGCATGCAGAATTGTTTTTTCTCTAAACTCTCAGCATCAGTGAGAGGTAGCCCAATCTGCGCTCCTAAAAGCTTGAGGAAATTCTCCTCAAAGCCGAGTGGCCTGAGCCCCTCGATTCGGGAAACCTTCCAGCCATTGGCAGACTTATTCATGACTACGAGAACACTGTCGGGATTTTCCAGCTCACCAAGCAGGTAGTTGCGGCGGTCCTGATAGATGGCAGTCACCGTAATTTTAGCCTGCACCATCGCCTGATTGTCTTTGACTTGGATGGTCGTAGGTTGGGTGAGCTCAATCCGAGGTTCGTTAAATTCCTCATATGCCCGTTCTAGCAACCTCCTCATCAAGGCAAAATTGAATCCAAGACTGTCCCGGTAGTCTGGGGAGACAAAACGCACACTCTCGTCCAAGTCTTCAGCCATTGCGGCAGCCATCCCGGCCTCTAATGTCAGGTAGATCAGTGTCTCATCGTCCACTCCTTCTGTGGGGGCTACCGCTTGGGGAGACTGGATAGAGGCGGGTTCCATTACCAGCAGGTCTCCGGGGTTGAGTTTGTCACTGTGGAGTAAAATGCCGTCGCCGGTCTCATTGACCACTGTAACAGGCAAGCGTTGAGTTCGAAAATGTTTGAGCCGGAGCACATAAGATTCTGTGCTTGTGGATATCTCGGCAACGGCATCCCGAGGGACAATCCACTCACCCTGCTCCGACCACTGAATCTCAGTCACCTTTACAGGGGTCTCGGAGACAGGTGCGGTGGTTGAAAAAAGCCACGGCTTGAGTCCTAAGACTAACGCCCCAACTCCCAGCCCAACTAGGAGGAGAAGGAGCAGTTTTTTAAATGTGCCTTTCAATGATTTGTCCGTCGGGAAAGTAAAGTTGGCGCCCTCAGAAAATTAGACTCATTTTATCAGAGAGCCCTGCTTGCTTTGCCAACTTCCTTAGTCTACCCACAAGCCCCGCTGAATATTCCTCCCTAACAGCCTTCCCGAAAAGTATCTTCTTGTACTCTTCGGTCAGGTGGGGGAACAGGGGTCGTGGGGTCGGTGGTCGGACCAAGTCAACAGATTAAAATAATTATTAAAAGTTCCTGTTTAGGGGGTAAAAATAGGTCTTAAAAGCTCAGTTTTGATACTGAAAAGGCCATTCTAAGGGGCAGCTAAACAAGCGTAAAGAAAACCGGTGTTTCTTAGAGCTACGATTTTGGGGTCAAAAACGGTACTCTAAGCCCTGAAAACACCTATTTCTGGGACTTTTATTCATAAACTCTAATGTGATAGCTTGGTCCGACCTCGCAACAACATTCAGGCTTCTCCTTCTTTGATTTCCATGAGTTCGATGGCCTTTTGTATTTCCTCTGTGTTCAAAAAACCAGTATCGTCATGCCAACCATCATAGACTCCGTCAAACATCTCTGCCAACGTCTTGGCTACCCTCTCCATGAGTTCGAAAACATCAGGGTCGAGTTGCATTCTGGCTCCTATGATAAGTTGCCATTCGCTTTTTTCTGTACGAAGCACTGTGGCTCCAGACAGATCGGATCCAAATGCTCTCTTATGAACCCTATCCAGGAAATCTGCTGCCTTTTGTGCCAGATGCGGTTCAGGAAAGTTTATGTAGAAGGATATATGATGTGGCTTATCATTTATTTGCACGCCGGCCAGTTGCAAGGTTTCAATTAAATGCCTGAAAGACAGGTTTTGTTTCACAATTTCTATTTCAGATTTTCCCATTCCTTTTCTGCTTATTTAAATGAGAATTTCATCACCTTTGGTTTCACCAAACTTTCATAGTCCTTGTATGCCATTTTAATCACTTCCGTATGGCAACCGGCGTTGAATGCAATCTCCTCTTCTTCGGCCAAACTTTCAGCCACCAGGACTTCCATGTCGTAAAGGTTACCAAAAGGTGGCATCGCACCAATATCGCAGTCCGGAAACATGTCCTTGAATTCTTCCTCCTGGAGAAGTTCAAGCTTCCTTGCTCCAATGGTGTTTTTAAAAAGCTTGAGATCTATTCTGTAGGAAGCCGGCAGGACGGCCATGGCCACGTTGCCATCGATCCTGACGATTACAGTCTTGGCCAGTTTCTTCCCCGGGATGTGCGCAGAGGCAGCGATTTCTTGAGCAGTGTAAGCCAGCGAGTGACTGATGACCTCGTGCTTAATCTTATGCTTGTCCAAAAATTCCATTAGTTTTGTTGATAGCATAAGGACCTCCCCGATGCTTTCTGCATTTACTGCTTCACAAATAATTGATTTATTTCTGTTGATTGATATTTTCGCACGCAATCACGTCGTACACAAGCTCATTACAAATTCAAATGCAAATGGGGTCAGTCCAAACTAAGTAGCTGATATCATATAAAATGATGTTGAAAAATGGGGCGATTTTGGGGCAATAATGGCATTTTTGGGGGCAAAAAGAGCGGTATTCGGGGGTTGCCTCGGGAGCCGTAAGCATGAAGCCGGATCAAAATGGCCATTTCTGCGAAGTAATCCTTGAGATTTCAAGGTGAGAGCTTGTTCCAACTACCGACCGATAATCCGCTTTTCTCATCGGACGAAGTCGTAAATATTTGTAGCGGTCGCCAGAGTGGATTGTGATATTGCGTATTTCGGCGCCCTGGAGAACACTTAGAGGCACCTTAACACCAGCTCGACCTAGAGCCCACACCTTTCGATAGAAGTCAGACAATCCTTCCACCGGTTCCTTGCCAACCTGGAGAACAATGTCGCCCACTTTCAATCCTGCTTTCTCAGCAGGACCATCTGGTGAAACTCGAATAACAAAGACACGCCCCCTTGTCTCTTCCCCGTGGAAGCCTAACCAAGGCTTTCGAGGATCAGAAGAACGACCTTGAGAAATCAAATCAGCAAGAATGGGCTTGAGATAATCTATTGGAACAAACATATTACTAGAAACAACTCCCACTCCCTGCATGAAAAACTGAGTCAAGATAGATCCAATACCCAAAAGACTCCCATCGCTACCTATCAACGCTGCGCCGCCGTAATTGGGGTAAGATGGCACGGTGTATATTGCATCTTCCAGAAGGTATTCCCAGTATCCTGTAAACTCTTCCCGCGAGACAACAGTAGTAAGGACTGCGGATTCGGGTCCTCCAAAGCTGGCCACTACCAAATTGTCGCCCACATGGACTTCTGCAGAGTGACCTAGTTTGAAGGGGGTAACTTCAAGGGGTTCCTTTGTCCTCACAAGGCCGAAACCGGTATTATCGTCATAAGCAACCAATGTGGCTCCGAGCACCCTACCATCGGAACTCACCACCTCTACGCTCTCCGCCTCCAAGATCAAGTAACCTACGGTGAGAATGAGACCGTTCGAATCGATAACCGCGCCAGCACCTTCTCTCTCTGTTCCAAGAGAACCAGCCGTCCGCGCACTACTCGGGACAACAGCTCGTATCTTAACGATGGCCTCTAGAATTCCTTTTAGATCCTGATCACCGAATGCAGGTACACTGAGGGTGAGCAATAGACTCGAGAAAAGTGTCAAAAAACAGAGTCTCATTACATACCTCATGGGCGCTATAGGAAAGTAGGAAGACTATCTCTACACCATTATAAACCGCTGACGCTTATGATCCAAACTTGTATTGCTAGGGCTGGCGGGGTCGGGCCAAACCAAGTAGGGCAAAAAAGAGGGAAGTCCATTTGTAAATTAGTATCTTTTTTGCAGCTGAAGTTTACTTATTTACAAATGGACTTCCCCTGTTTTTCTTTAAGGAAATCATACCCTACGACAAATTTTTACCCATTTTTTACCGTACATAAAATGGGTAATTTTACCCATTTCTGGTCAAACCAGTTTTGGGTAAAAAAGTTGTGTTAATCTCATAAATTCAGTGGGTTGTCATTGGAGACTGGCACACCGTTTTCCTGCTTGTCCGTGCTGTGCTTGTGACCATTCTTTTCAATATATGGGCAAGTCAATTTTGAGTTTGTTAAAACTTGCACTTGCTTCGGAGTTCTGATAAATTAGCCCGAAGTTGCTGCCAGGTGGAAAAGGGCCGGATCCACTACAATAAAGCCATGGTGGTGGTTTGGAGACTGGTAAAGTTTTCTCAGAATGATTATCCTTTCCTATATCGAAAAAACTACCCGCTAGTGTTGATATCGGGCCAACGGTAGATATACACGAGCTTGAAAACGTAAGAAAAAAGGGGGTCCTATGAAGGTTCTCGTTGCGGTCGACCGAGATCTGGAGTCACGTTTGGCGCTTCGGTATGCGTGCCACCTGCTGGAACACTTTGATGCTGAGGTGGATGCCATCCACGTCAAGAAGGATGTGGGAAACATCATGCTGGAGGATTTCGATATTCCCTTTCTAAAAAGGGATCACAAGAAGAAAATTGATGAGCAAGCCAAAGAGGTCGAGGCAGCCATTTCTGATGCCTGTGAGATATGCCTCGAGGGGAAGGTCCCTTGTGAACCCAGGATTCTGGTGGGGGATCCAGCGGAGGTAATTCTTCGTGAAGCCAGCGATAATGACGTCGACCTAATCGTTCTTGGCTGTCACCACTCTTCAGCCCTCCGGGAGATGCTCCTGGGTCAGGTCCACACCCAGATCATCAATCACGCCAACCGACCCGTGCTCATTGTCAGAGAACTGAGAAACATACAACGGGTGCTGGTGGCTTACTCCGGTTCCTCTTGTGATGAAGAAGCTCTCAATTTTATCGGCCCCATGCTGTTGAAGCAAAAGCCCGAAATCACCCTGATGCATGTCCGAGATACCGACGACCTGGAAAGCCAGGAGTTTGCTGATGCCTGTGTGCTCAAGGGGGAGTCCACCCTCAAGAAGCTGGAACACCAACCTGAAACCAAGCTTCTGGAGGGTAATGTGGTTGAAGAAGTGCTACGAGAAATATCCCTGGATAACTACGATCTCGTGGTGCTTGGAGCTCAGGGGTTTGGCAAGTCTGGTCGTTTCAACATCCTGAGTGAGAAATCACTCCAGATTATTCGACGCACTACCCGGCCAGTACTTCTGTACCGGCCCAAATCGTAGATTTCATCCTGGCGGATGGAAACTCCCTCTGCCGTTGATGTTCCTGCCTCACTACACGTAACCTGGAGAGTAGTTTTACCTTGACAGAAATAGGAAGGGTTTGCTAGCTTGGGCGAGACTTTGTTATAAATTGCACGTAGTGCCATTTCGGTCTCTCCATAGGGTTTAATCGGTCCACTTGTTCCAATTTATTAAAGGGTAGTCCATGCTGAGAAACTGTTGCAGATTTGTGTCGGTCAATGTGATTTTTCTCTTTTTATGGTTAGTATCCTCACCCGCATGGGCAACAGCAGAAGCGGCTGCTGTAGAAGGTTCGCAACGTCCCTGGTGGTTCTGGCCTATTGTTCTCTTTGTCTTCTGCTTTATCCTGGGGATCTTGGCGGTGTTGGCTGGAGTGGGTGGCGGTGTGCTTTACGTGCCCCTGGTGAGCGGCTTCTTTCCATTTCACCTTGACTTTGTCAGGGGGACAGGGTTGCTGGTGGCCCTGGCAGGGGCTCTGGCAGCGGGGCCGGGTTTGCTCAAGAGAAACTTTGCCAATCTCCGCCTCGCCCTGCCGGTTGCCCTCATTGCCTCCAGTTGTGCCATTGTTGGTGCTCTCCTGGGTCTTGCTCTTCCCACCAACATCATCCAGATTGCCCTGGGGGCGACCATCATTTTCATCGCGGCCTTGCTCACCTTTTCCAAGAACGTGGAGCGGCCGGTTGTGGAAAAGCAGGACGGTATAGGCGGCGCCTTTAAAATGGCCGGTGCTTATCTGGAGCCATCCACCGGAGAAAACATCGAGTGGAAAACCCACCGCACCCTTCCAGGCCTGATTCTTTTTATCGCCATTGGGGTCATGGCCGGTATGTTCGGCCTCGGTGCGGGCTGGGCCAATGTTCCCGTGCTCAATTTGCTCATGGGGGCACCCCTGAAGCTCTCGGTGGGAACCAGCAAGTTTTTGCTCTCCATCACCGATACGTCCGCGGCCTGGATCTATCTCAATCAAGGCTGCGTCATTCCCTTGATGGCGGTGCCTTCCATCGTAGGACTCATGCTGGGATCCTTTGTGGGAGTGAGAATTCTGGCGGTGGCGAAACCGAAAGTCATCCGCTACATCGTCATTATAGTGCTTCTGTTTGCTGGAATTAGGGCCTTTATGAAAGGTCTTGGTATTTAATCAGTGAGGTGAAAAAATGACATCTGAGGTACCACAAGCCCCACCCGAACAGATCAGATATGCCAACCTGCTTTTTTATGGCAGCTGGGGCGCCATAGCGATCCTGCTGGTCACCTTCGCCGTCTACGTAACTGGATTTTTCGAAAGTTACATACCGATCAACGAGGTTTCGCAATACTGGTCCATGCCGGTGAGCCAGTATGTGCACGAGGCCAACATCCCCACAGGGTGGGGATGGGCTACCCTGCTCGGGAAAGGCGACTTTCTCAATTTTATCGGGATTGCCCTGCTGGCGGGGATGACGATCGTCTGCTTTATCGTCATTCTACCTTACTATGTGAAACAGAAAGATATCGCCTTCATAGTGCTCGTCATCCTCGAAGTCTTGGTCCTTTGCCTCGGCGCCTCTGGATTGCTGGGGACCGGCGGCCACTAGCTGGTCAAAAGCTGAACTCCCCTTATTCGGATGATAAAAAACCAGGGCCGCATGCCCTGGTTTTTTTGTTCTTTAGCTCAGTCTTATCTTTTAGCAAAAATAGCTTATTTAAAGGCGTACAGTCCAGACATTTAAACGATTTCCCTCACGGTCTGTTTCACTCCGCCGCAACTCGTAGCCAATGCTCTTATAGAAGTGGTTTGCCGGAGCGTGAGCCGGGCATTTCAGATCTATGATTTTCTTGCCGCAAATTCGCGCATCGGATGCCACTGCCTCCATCAGTAATTTTCCAGCTCCCTGCCCCCGATAATCTTTACTGATACACAGATAGAATACGACGGTATTTCCTTGTTCCCTGAGACTTTCGTGACTGAAAACAACGAAGCCCATCAGTTTGCCGTCGCCAGTTCTGGCGACGAAGACCTCTCCCCTTTCTACTTGTTTCAACAACCACTGTCGGTGCCGGCCGATTTCCCCCAATTCATCTCTGTGCACATCTGCCAGTGCCAGGATGGCTGGAAAATCCTCCACCGATGCTTCTTGCACTCTAAAAGGATTTGTTTCATTGCGTTTCATTTTGTTGACAATGTTTCGATTCTGGCGTACGTTTTAATTTGGATCTTATTGTCGGGAATAACTGTTATCCTTGATATTACGAGGTGTCAAGGAGATTTTCACCATGGATTTTTTTTCTTTTCCAAGGGAAGGTGTCAAGGTAGACGAAGTAATAGACTGCATTCCTGTGGGGGTCGCTGTTCTGGACACAAACCTTCGTCTCCAGGCGATAAACCGAGCCCTCGAGGCCATGACCGGCTTCAGCCGCGAGGAGGCCATTGGGCTCGGCTGTTCTCACATCATCAGGAATAACCTCTGTACTCAAAATTGTCCGGCAAAACAGGCCTTGGAAAGTGACCGGGCTGTTCATCTTGAAGGAAACATCATCAACCGGGAACGACAAAAAATTCCGGTTATGATTCACGCAGCTGTCCTCAAGGGCGATGAAGGACAAACCTTAGGGGTGATAGAGACCATCGAGGATATTTCGTTGCTCCGTGAGTTAGATAAAAAGACTCAAATAGCGCACGATTTCGCTGACTTGGTTGGTCACAGCCCCAAGATGCAAAAACTTTTTGACATACTTCCCATTATCTCACAGACGGATTCCTCAGTGCTAATAACTGGCGAGACTGGCACCGGCAAAGACCTCATTGCCTCGGTGATCCATCGGGTGTCTCCCAGAGCTCAAGGGCCTTTTATCAAGATCAACTGCGGTGCTTTGCCCGAGACTCTCTTGGAATCAGAGCTTTTCGGTCATAAACGAGGCGCTTTCACGGGTGCCGTGCGGGACAAGCCGGGTCGCTTCCAGCTGGCTGACGGAGGGACGCTTTATTTAACTGAAATCGGTGATTTACCTTTGACCCTTCAGGTCAAGCTTCTGACCTTCCTCGATGACAAGGAAATTATCCCTCTGGGCGGGACCAGAAGCGCAAGAGCCGATGTGCGACTGATCGCCGCAACCCATCGTGATTTGCAGGCCATGGTGCGGCAAGGAAATTTTCGGGAAGACCTTCTTTTTCGACTCAATGTGGTGAAGCTCGAAGTACCGCCCCTCCGTGAGCGGGAAGGAGATATCAGACTGCTCATGGAGTATTTCCTCAACAAATTCAACGGACAGTTTCAAAAGAAAATCAGAGGCTTTTCCCCTGAAGCCATTGAGATCCTCAGACGGTATCCATACCCGGGCAATGTGCGCGAGTTGGCCAACATGGTGGAATATGCCACCAATGTTTGCCATGAAACCATGATAAAGCCAGAACATTTACCTGATTATCTCGGTGGACCATGGGACGAACCCCTGCAATCAGAGGTCAGCGAAATGGGCAGTTACCCTGGAATGGAGGAGAGTATAGGAAAGACGGTGGCTGACAATCGGCTCAACTGGCGAGAGATGGAACGTCGCATGATCTCCGAGGCCCTGCTGAAGAGCAGGGGCAACCGGACCAAAGCGGCAAAACTTCTTGGCTGGGGTAGATCGACCCTCTGGAGGAAAATGAAGCAGCACAATCTGGTTTGACCGTCGGGCAGAGGTAGTGTGTCAGATAGTCTCAATTTCGCACCAAAAGGGAATCCCTTAGTTGTTCTATATTGTTTTAAAATAAAACAAACAAAAAGGTTTTATGTTCTCAATATGTTGATTTTATTCTATTTTATGTGTGGCACGATAATTGCTGATTTTGAAGAGAT
>JASFEM010000116.1:0-10444 GCA_050124835.1 Syntrophobacterales bacterium
ACTCTGCTGGCCAGACAAGTTTCCATGCATAAAACCACAAAGCTCGACCTGCAACCAAAAAGCGCTCGACAAAAGACAGCTGCCACTCCAAGCCTTGCGCACCCACATGGTGACGCTCCAACCAAACAGTGGAAAAACCCAAGACCACCCCGACTATGAAAAAAGGCACCAGGGCCGATAGCTCGGGCCAACGTACCCGACCACGCTTCCACCACAGAACCAGAAGTATTGCGGCCGGAAGCGAACAGGTCACCGTCTTACTCAATAAGGCGCAGATAAAAAGCAAAAAGCCAGATCCGTACCACCACCATCGATGCGACGGCTCTCTCCCCTTATGGTTCACCCCAAAAAACCGAAACAAACATAGTGCCGAGCCAAAGTAGAATAAACTTGACAGCACATTTTTGCGTTCGGTAATCCAAGCCACCGACTCCACCTGAACCGGGTGTAAAGCAAACACCAACGATGCCAACCATGCCCCCGGCACCTTTAACCGACTAAGTAAAAGATAGAGCAACACCGCAGAGACAGCGTGCAGCAGCACATTTACCAGGTGGTACCCCGCTGGATCTAGTCCCCACATTTGATACTCGACCCAGAACGTGCTGAAAACAAGAGGATAGTACTGCGGGCTCGAGCGCGGTTCCACCCAGATCTGGGCCAACCCCTCCGTTGATCTAAGCTTCGGATTATCTGTCACATACCAGTTGTCATCCCAAATAAACCCGCCTTGCAGGGCCGGGATATAGAGTAAGAGGGTTAGCAACACAATCAGAGCACCCCTCAAGCCATGTCTGTGGTATATTTTTCGTTGCATGCCGTTGGCTTTACTCACCGAGCGCTTCCGTTCCAGGTCCGGTCTTCACGCCTGCCGTGGTCAACTGTTGCACAAGATCTTGGTTGGCGTCAACCAGTAGGCTTTTATCAGTACTATGTTTAAAAAAGTGAACTCAAAATCAACTGGGTTTTTAGGTTGTATACTGAAGTGCATTTACTGGCACTATTATACCCCTAAAAGATGGTACTAAACCCGTGCGGGTATGCTGAAGTGCATAATACATCATATTGGAATCAATACGTTTTCTTATGGATATCCCCCGAACCCTGTCGCCTTTCTGATCCATGGCATGGCTGTTGCTTTTTATAAAATGATAGGAGACATGACCATGGCAGAGATCAGCTCTTCTTCACCTGGGTCCCAGCCAATATCGGGGGTAATTAAACCTCCACAGGTCCTTATTGCCGAGGACGAAAAGTTACTCCGAATAATGATGGCGAGGTTGCTTCAGGTTTCAGGCTACCGGGTCTATACCTGCAGCGACGGTCATCAGGCCTTGAACCTCATCGAGAAACAGCCCTTCGACTTGGTTATTACCGATCTGATGATGGCGGGTGCCAGCGGTATAGAGGTTTTGAGGACCACAAGAAGAATACAGCCGCGCGCCAAGGTTATCATAACTACTGGTACTCCCAGCTCGGAAACGCTCTTGGAGGCCAAATACGAAGGTGCTTACGCTTACCTCCGCAAGCCTTTTCAGCTGAAGCACTTCCTGTCGATTCTAAAAGATGCGGTCGAACACAGTAGATTACGGGACGGCTATGAATACCGGAGTGAGGCAGAAGTGGTATCACCTAACGCAGAGCGCGGAGTTTAGCATTATTTATCAGGACATGTCACTACCATTCCGAAATCTGAAATCCGAAATCCGCATTTAGTGGGGTGTCCAATCCCGAAGGTCCCAGAGAAGGTGAACCAGCAATTCGACCCGCTGGAAAAGGGAACTCTTGAGGATTCTTTCATTCTCTGAGTGGTCCATTTCGCCCACTGGACCAAGACCATCGATGATGGGAAGATTGATTGCAGCTAGAAGATTAGCATCTGAGGCTCCTCTACGGGCTTCTTCGGGCAGTTCAATGTCGATTTTTTTAGCAGTCCGGACCGTTTTTTGGTAAAGGCGAGAAATTGCCGGTGTACACGCCATGGCGGGACGCCCGTGCCGCTGAGTAAGTCTAATTTTCAGTTTCGACCGAGGTGAGGATCTTACCATGGTGCGGATTCTTTTCTCGATCTCATCACCTCGTTGTTCCTCAAAGAAACGCACCTCTAGTTCAGCCTCAGCTTCGGCCGGAATGATGTTTACCGCGGTGCCCCCCCTCACTCGCCCCACATTAACGCTAATCTCAGCCTCAAGATCATTTAGATCTTCAAGTCTCAGAATCTGATGGGCCAGCTCTACCACCGCACTTTCTTTGGCACCCTGATAAGTGCCCGAGTGGCCAGCCTCACCCTGTATCTCCAATAGATAACGGCGCAATCCCCGCCGGGAAGTTACGACTGAGCCATCAGGGCCACCGCACTCGAACACAAAACCCAAGCGACTGGAACGGGCCAGTTCCTCGAGCTCATGGCCTGAGCAGGCAGAGCCTATTTCTTCGTCCCCGTTGAAAGCCAGCAGGAGCGGTATCTTCGTCAACAGGTTTAAATGCTCCAAAACCCGGAGAGCTCCTAGAATCACCACAAGCCCTCCCTTCATGTCAGCAACGCCGGGCCCGAGCAGATAGGAGTCCTGAAAAACCATGCTGCCCTCAAAGGTGCCCGGAGGGAAAACCGTGTCCAGGTGTCCGACCAGGAGGATGGGATCTTTCCCAGAAGGACCATGGCGGCAGGTCCAGAGGGTTTCTTTTCCAGAAATCGTCAAACTTTGCAATTGGAGGGGAGAGGGAAGAGCCTGGCCCGCCACCTGAGCCACTTGCACCACTCCCGCAGTATTATGAGAATAGCTGTTTATGGCGACCATCTTGTCCAGGAGAACCAGCAAATCTCCTTTGAGCGAGCCAATGATCTTCTTAACTTCCTGCGGATCTAAACTATTCTGACTTTTCATCTTCATACTGCAAAACGTGTCCTCCCCAGGTGCGGATGAGCGCGTCACCGTTGAAGTTAAGGTTCAAGAGATATTGTGGCGCAATTGGCGTTTTGCCCCTGCCTTCGGGTGCCGTAATGATATAGGTGGGGACCGCCATGCCCGAGGTGTAGCCGCGCAGATGCTCCATGATGTTTAATCCTTCTTGGATCGAAGTACGGAAATGGCGAATACCCTCAACCTTCTTGCAATTGAAGATGTAGTAAGGAGCTACCTTGATCCTTAACATTTCATGCATGAGCACTTTCATCACATGAGGGTCGTTGTTGATGCCCTTCAAGAGTACTGTCTGGTCACGAACAACCACCCCGGCTTTGGTTAGCATATCAACGGCTTTTTTTGCGTCAGTTGTAATCTCTTTCGGGTGGTTGTACTGGGTGTTGAGGTAAACTGGGTCATGTTTTTCCAACATTCGACATAGCTCTGAAGTGATTCTTTGGGGCAGGACACAGGGCATCCTGGAGCCCAGCCGTTTAATTTCCACATGGGGGATCTTGTCGAGTTCGGTGAGGATCCAGTCTAATTGATCGTCACTCAAAGCCAGAGCATCCCCTCCTGTCAGCAGTACATCACGGATTTCCTCGTTCTCCCGGATGTAGTCAAGTGCTTCGCGAAGCTGACTGCGAGAGTAAATAAGATCTTTACCTCCAATATCTTTCCGTCGCAGGCAGTGGCGGCAAAACATGGAACACATATTGGTGACATTAATAATCAGTCGGTCCGGATAGAGCCTGGAGATCAAGGGAGCAGGAGAGTTGTATTTGATGATCATGGGATCCTTGATCTCAGAGGTGTCCAGACGCTCTTTAATGCTGGGAACAGCCTGCTGCCGCACGGGACAGCCGTTGTCCTCCGGATCAATAAGGCTTGCGTAATATGGCGAGATTGCCCAGCGATACTGCTCACCTGTCTTGCGGATCTCTCGCACCTCCTTTTGAGTAAGCCGGATTACTTTACCAAGAGTCTCCACGTCCTCGATGCGGTTTTTCAGATGCCACTTGTAGTTCTTCCAGTCCTTCTCAGTGGAGCCGAGAACTTTGAGTATTCGCTTTTTGGCCGTTGTATACTCTTTCTCCAGCTTCAGGCCGGTTGGGATTTTGTCTTTGACCTTCAGGAACTCTGCAATGAGCGCCCTTACTTCTTCCGAGCGGGCAAGGGCTACTTTTCGGTCATCCGCTGCGACTTTCATGGGGTCTGGCTGCACCGCTTGCTTTCTTACTGCGGAATCTTTCATGTGGAACTCTCCTTGATAAAGATATCCTGGATCTACCTTTAATGATGCCAGGGACGGAAGCTTGCTTTGACCTGAGTCTCTCTCTTTTCGAGCTGACCGTGCATTTCCGCAAAAGTCTTGCCCACCGAAATGCACCTGCCAACAAAACCGCCAGCTCGTTGATAGACGCCAGGACCCAGGTGATCCTCTACTATTGCCCTGGATGAGACGCCTTTTGCCTGAGAGACTTGGCGAAATATTTCTGCCTCACTTTGGAAATAGGGAAGTTTTTGAACCACCCGGATGTCCTGCATACTTTTGACATTGTATGTTCCCCAAGAAATTTCAGATCGAGTGGGATCCATCTCGGTGAGGCCGTGAGGCAGTCTTCCCCTGGTGATGGCACAGAATTCGATCTCCGACAGGCTGGGATGGCCTGGCAGACTGTAGAGCATGGTCAGGGTTGATTCGAGAGTAGTACCTTGCTTGCGGGCGTTAACTTCAACAAAGTAAATCTGTCCATTATCATTTACAATATAGTCACAACCAAACATGCCCCGGTAGCCCTGAGAACCCATATATCTCCCCACTAACCTGGTATATTCCTTGATTTGCTTGACCACCTCTTCTTCTAAAACGGTAGGAAAGGTGGATCCCCGGAAACGGTTTTCTTCCATCCTTTGGTCAGCAACAGATGCAACGTAAACTTCCTGTTCATTAGCCACGACAGCCAATACGGTTGGGTCATAACTGTGCGGGACACGTCTGGTTACCAGGTAGGGTTGGTCAGACCCAATGAATCGCTGCCGGATTTCCTCACAGCTGCAGGCGAAAGTACTGTTGCTCCCGGCTGCGCTGTATGATTCACTGACAAAAACCTCTTCACCGGAGCGGAAAAATTTCTGCGCTGAGTCCAAGGCGTCTTCCAGGCAGTTACAACATAAACCTTCGGGTACGGGGATTCCCACCTCACAGGCCATTTGGTACTGGATGATTTTATTGTTGAAACGGTGTGCCACAGTAGGATCTGGACCAAGGAGTTTCACTCTCTCACCGTCTGCCAGGGTCATCTCCGGCCTGCTTTCGAACATGTAAATGTAGACAAAGTCTTGCTCACTGAGGATGTTCTCAAGAAGCTCTTGAGCCAAAAGGCTGGCTGATATCTGCTGGGCGAACTGGCCGGCAGTGGGGCGACAATTGACCATCATACCCTTGTCAGCATGATATCGGTAAGAGTCCTTGTTCAACACTGCCAAGTTGGGGTAACCATAGTGAGCCAGAACATCGGGCACCAGTGCGATGCAGTCCACCGGGCGACCGTATATTCTCTCAAGATATGGGATTAGGAAAGCATTAAGCCCGTGGTTTTTGATATCGCCAATGTAGATAAAGTAGGCCTTATCTGGTTCGAGTTTTATGTTGTTAAAGAGGATAGGATCCCGCTGGAAGTAACGAGGAGAGATCCGATTACGAATTATTTGCGACAAGGTTTACTCCATCCCAAGGTTTTTGTCCCACGGGCTTATCTAACAATTGAAAAAACGGTACGCTTGCAGAAAAAATTACCTTCAACCATTTCGCCACAAGAAATATTGGCGCCAGATAAAAACCTTTTTTCAAATAGGTCACCCTTTTGCGTCGTCTATTTATTGGAGGCCCCAGTATCGACAGCTTTGATTTTTTCGAGGAGACCTGGTGTGGGTAAGAAAGATACGATGTCTTGCCTCAAGAAATCAGTTGATAAGCAGGCTGAGGGGTCCGGGAAGGCGCCTCCAGGGCAATTTTCTTCGACCTAGTTTTCAACCACAACGTCCACAATATTCTGTCTGGCAACAATGAAATCCTCGCCTTCTGTCCTCACCAAGACATGCATTACCCCCAACACTTGATATTCGCCATTTTTTAGAGTTTTTGTATCCCAGGGAACCGCGAAGCTTTGTTCACGATCAGAGGATTCACCGATTTTGATCCATGTCTCCGTCCCTTTTTTCCTACAGTACCAAGGGTTTGTGGCTTTGATCGGATGGCCGGAAAGTCCCAACTCCCGCAGTTCCGTTTGCAATAATTCTTCGTCATAAGTTTCCCTCAGGAGCACTTTTCCTGAAAAGGCTCTTAAGGTTTCCGACGGCACAATAAAGTGCGGACCCCAATTTTGTGACATGACAACCTCCTTGTGATTCTGATTTTTACGGCCGACAAAGGCAGTGCCCATGTTTTTTCCCGGACCCCTCTGTGGGGGATGTGAGGAAAAACTTGATTTGGGGATATATAGGTTGTTGTGGCCAATGTTTTCTCCTGATAATCAGGAAGATACTCTTTCAGGCAACGGTTCGAATGATGCTTCTCCCGAGAGAGACGTAATACCATTGTAGAGAAATGAAGGAAAAATTGCAATAATAATTTTATTTTGCAAAACATATTTCATTCTAACTAACAAAACTGCCCCTTTGTTGCTGGTACTTTTGTCTGGTATGGGTAAGATCAAGAATTCGGAGAAGGGCAGTTAGAACAGTTTGGCCGGTTTAGTCTGTTTGCCGGTTAAGCCGGTAAACTCTCCTAATCAGCATGATAACAAGCTGAACTGGCCAACATGAAGTTTTTTGACCACGGATAACTGACCACGGACAACGGACACGGGACATTAGCCCGATGCCTTCCTCTTGGAACCGTACGCACAGTACTTGACGATAGGACACCTTTGACAAAGTGGGCTGATAGGCCTGCAGATATTCTGACCGTGCTTCACCATGAGCTCGTTGTAAACCATAATGTATTCTTGCGGAATCACCTTCCAGAGTTCTTCCTCACTTTCTTCCGGATTTCGGGTAGTTATAAGACCAATGCGATTGGATATTCTGTGTACGTGGGTGTCCACCGGCAGTGCCTTTTTCCTGAAGCCATAAACCATGACGCACGCTGCCGTCTTTCTCCCCACACCTGGCAACTGCATGAGTTCAGGGACAGTGTCAGGGGTATTACCAGAATATTTTTCAAGAATGATTTTGCTGATCTCTTTTATCCGTGCGGCTTTGGTATTGTAGTAGTTGGCAGGTCTTATAAGGTTGGCGATTTCCCCCTCCGGTGCGGAGGCCAGCGTTTCCGGGGAGGGAAAGCGGGAAAACAGGGCCTTAGCTGCCTCGTCTGTTTTTTCATCGCGGGTCCTCTGGGAGAGGACAGTGCCAATAAGAACCTGGAAAGGAGTTTGGCGAGTGTGCCAGTTCCAGGGGTTGGTACCGTAGGTCGCGGCCAAGATCTCTAGAAGTCTTTCAGTGCGATTGTCAGTCATCTGCAGTCCAAGTAGGAAATGGCGCAAGGCAATAGGATTGCGGATTGCGGATTTGGGATTTCGGATTTAAAAGGGCATAGGGCATAGGAAGATACAGCTGGCAGCGGACAGCTGACAGCGGGCAGCTGATCCTCTTCAAAACCTGCCAGCTGCTGGCTGTCTGCTGCATGCTGGGCAAAGGCCCTGCGCCTTTTGCCTTTATTTATAGAATCGCCAAGTAATTCTCAATTTCATATAGGCTCACATGGGTGCGGAAGCGGTCCCATTCGATCTTCTTGTTGTGGATGAGCTTATCGAAAATGTGATCCCCTAATGTTTCCCGCATGAGGGCGCTTTTTTCCATCTCTTGAATGGCTTCGAAAAGGCTTCCTGGAAGGGAGGTGATCCCAGCACGCTCCCTCGCCACCTCATCCATTTCATAGATGTCTTCCTCTACGGGGTCTGGGAGTTGGTAATTTTCCTCTACTCCCTTCAACCCGGCAGCTAGCATCACGGCAAAAGCCAGATATAAATTACAGGCGGGATCGGGTGAGCGAAACTCGATTCGCGTTGCCACTTCTTTGCCGGGTTTGTACATGGGGACCCGCACCATGGTGGAGCGGTTGCGCCTGGCCCAGGCAACGTAGACGGGGGCTTCGTAACCTGGAACCAGTCGCTTGTAGGAGTTGACCCACTGGTTGGTTACCAGCGCCATTTCCCGGGCATGCTGCATAATGCCGGCAATGTAGGACTTGGCCATATCGGAGAGGTGATACTTGTCGCTGGCATCGTAGAAGGCATTTACCTTCCCCTTGAAAAGAGATTGGTGGGTGTGCATGCCACTGCCGTTCTCACCAAAGATGGGCTTGGGCATGAAGGTGGCGTAGACTCCATTCTGCCTGGCGATTTCCTTTACCGCGATCCTGAGAGTTGCAGCTTTTTCGGCCATTTTCAACCCCTCATCATAACGCAGGTCAATCTCGTGCTGGCTCGGGGCAACCTCGTGGTGACTGTACTCAACTTCTATTCCCATCTCTTGAAGGGCGAAAATGGTGTCTCGTCTCAAGCTTCCAGCTGTATCCAAAGGAGGGGTGTCAAAATATCCTCCCTTATCAATAATCTTCGGGGCTTCGTTGTTTTCAAAATAGAAATATTCCAATTCTGGACCCAAGTAGAGCGTATAGCCCTGTTCAGCAGCTTTGGCCAAAATACGTTTGAACACATACCTGGGGTCTCCCTCATAGGGGCTGCCATCAGGCTGGAGGATATCGCAAAACATCCGGGCAACCGGTCTTTCTTTGGGTCTCCAAGGGAGGAACTCGAAGGTGGCGGGATCGGGCATGGCGACCATGTCGCTCTCCTCGATCCGGGCGAACCCCTCAATGGAAGAGCCGTCAAACCCCATGCCCTCGGCCAGGGCTCCCTCTAGTTCGCTGGGAGTAATGGCAAAACCTTTCAGCATGCCCAAGACATCGGTAAACCAGATCTGGATGAAACTCACATCCCTATCTTTCACAATCTTCAATACATCTTTTTGTGTTTTTGTCTCGCTCATCTGCTTTTTCCTCCTCTTCGGTAATAGTTTACTTACCGGTTTCCAGATTGATGCACTTACTGTTGCTGTTTACTTTGGGGATGAGTTTCCCGGGAGTCATAGAACTCAAGAAACCAGTTAGAAGTCAACGGCAAGAGATGTGCCAAAGGAGCTCTTGGCAAAAAAATATATAAATATTGAATATTTACATAAAATTAGCAACATCAGTCTTTCTCTAAAAAATTACAATTTTGTTGTATAGAAGGGGTATAAAAATACAAAAATGTAATTTATAAGCTTATCTGAAAAACCAATTTTGTCATTATTACCAGAAAAAGGGGCTGGGTGGGAAAGGTTATTTCAACAGAGGTTGGGGATTTCAGATCTAAGATTTAGGCAATTCCAGACTGGGGTATTCCGCAATCTGCAATCTGCAATCTAAAATCTGCAATCTAATCTTCCTCATACTTGGCGATTGCTGCCGTAATAACAGCCTGGGAAGGATACCGCTGAAAAGAGAGCATTGAGAACAGCAGCAGCAAGAACCCCATGATGGTGGCGATGATCGAGCCAATTGCCAGGGAAAGCTGGATTTTTGAGTATATGCTTACGCAGAGTACAAACATACCTATAATCACAGCGAGCACAATGATATCGATCACTATGTGACTGCGTCTTCCCATACTCTTCTTCCTAACCAGAAAAGACACCGCCTCACTCTTCTGATTAGAATTCAATTCCTCGCCTGAAAGAATTCTACTTAATCTTGGAATTGCCCTCCTAAGGTAACCGGCTGTTCCCTGGTTGGGCTCAACCTCTAGACTCTGCTCACATACTAACAAATCAGGGTAAAGGCCGGCGATGCGGTCGTAAGTGTGTCGGGTAAAAACTCGCCACAAACCCAATATCAAAGAGGACAGTCCCGCAGCGACAGCCAGATAAGTAAATGCCTCACTGGGATTTGTCGGAAAAGATTCCACATACCCTTTCAAAAAGTAGGTCCAGATCGCAGCATTCAGCGCTACTGCATAGACAAAGTCCCGGGAGATAGCGCCTGCCCATAGCGTTCTCACACTTTGGGTTGATTGCAGTAAAACTCTTGCATTGTCGCTATTCATAGAATCCTCCATATGCGTAAAGTATGATCAGAATGCAAAGGGTCTATTGAGAACCCCACTCCTGGAGTGTTGGAGTATTGGAGTGCTGGAGTACTGAAAATTGCTGATTTCGGGCTGTAAATTTTAGATTTACCCATGGTGCATTGGGAGGAGTCATTAGATTCCAAAGTCACCAATCTGCAATCTCGTGTCTTAAATACCATTACTCCATTACTCCATCTCTCCATTACTCCAGACAACCTATTGGGTTGTGAATATCTGAAACCCGTAATAGGCTTCCATGCCATGTTCATCAATGTCTAGGCCACGGAGTTCCTCTTCTCTGCTCACCCGCAAGCCCACCAGGTGCTTGATTGTCCAGAAAAGTAGAAAGCCGGTGGCCATGGCCCA
>JASFEM010000117.1:0-10429 GCA_050124835.1 Syntrophobacterales bacterium
AACCCTTCTCGTGCCCGAACAGTTCAGATTCTAAAAGGGTGTCGGTGAAAGCTGCGCAGTTAACCACCATGAGCTTTTTCTTACGCCGCGGCCCTATCTTGTGAATCAGGCGGGCCACGAGTTCTTTGCCTGTGCCGCTTTCGCCGGTAATCAAAGTGGTGGTCTTGGAGTTGGCAACCTTGACAGCGTCGGCGATCACCTGTTCTATGGCCTTGCTGACACCGATAATTTCATAGCGGGACTCCAACTCCTTTTTCAGATAAATATTTTCATTAACGATATCTTTATAGTTACGGGCCCGTTCAATGGCGACGGAAGAAAGTTCTGAAAAATGGCTGAGAATCTCCATATCGGCTTCGCGGATTGGCTGACCATCCTCGCGATCAATAATCTGGATGACACCAATAACCTCCTGCTTGCTCTTGATGGGTACACAGGCGATGGACCGGGTTTCAAATCCAGTTGCCTCACTGATGGTGCTGTCCCAACGGGAATCTTTAGAGACGTCGGGAATGAGTAAGGGTTTGCCGGTCAAGGCCACATGCCCGGCAATACCTTGACCCAACTCTATCTCAAATTTTTTAACCTCTTCCTTCGCCTCACCTGTTGCAACTTGGAAGTAGAGTTTTTTCCTACTTTTGTCGACCAACAAAAGGGAACTCGCTTTTGCCTCCATAAGCCTGGTCACCGATTCAATGATCATTTCCAATACACTATCAGTGTCCAGCACGGACGTAAGCAGCGGCGAGATATCTTTGAGTATACTTACTCGGGGGTCGGAGGGCCGATTTTGCATGGAAAAACCTCCTTTATGCGATGTCGGTGTATTTATTTGTATACTAAACAGGAGCCAACGTCAATAATTATAAGTGATTACTTGAACTTTCTTTTCCGACGAGTTGTTGAAAAGGGGGAGGGGCACATATTTTGGCGCAAAATTTGCTTAAAGAACAAATGAACTTGAGAGATGACAGTGTCATCCCTGGAGGCGGTAGATCCTTACTGGAGCTGCTTAAGCTACCGCGATGGTTTAAAAAAAGCTTGACAGACCTTACGGTTTTAATTAAAAGTGGGCCCAATGTGCCATGAATCATCTCTGTGCTGGGCCCCATTCTGAGACGGAATTATGCTAATATTTTCAAGGGGAATTAGCCACTTCACAATTACCTTTCTGCCCGGAACTCACCGGGATTTGGAATCCGAAAACTTTTCCGATCAATTACCATCATCAAGAGTCTTTCTTGAACACAGCTGTAATACTCAAAGACAGGTGAGGGAATGAAGCGAAAAAGAATAACAATAATGTGGATGCCATCGGTGAGCTCCAAATCTCGGACCTTTTCTCTTCCCCCAGTTCTCTTGTACGTGTTTGTGGGCTTGCTTGTTATCTCATGGATATTGTTGGGAACAGGAGGGTTTTTTGGAAATCGTCTCTATCGTGACTATCTGCAGTTACGGGATGAAAACTCCTATCTCCTTGAAAAAGAGAGAGAATTGAATGCCCTGCGCGAGACAATGGAGCGCATCCAAAAAGACGAGAACACCATCCGGAATTTCCTTGGTCTGGACAAGAATGAGGGAGAGCCAAGCGGTCTTGGGCAAGGGGGTGAGCCGTCCCCAGATCTTTCCACCATTTCTCCCAAAGATGCAATGGTGACCAGCAGTACGGTTTTTCCTGCCAAGCCCAGAAAAGTCTCCATCCTCGCGAGGGCTGAGCGTCTGGAATCCGACTTGCAAGAACTGGTGGGGATCATGCGGGGCCAGAGGCAGACCTGGGACAGCACCCCGAGCATTATCCCAGTAGAAGTAGATGACTACTGGTTCTCCTCGGGATTCGGCTGGCGACGCAGTCCGTTTACGGGCCTAAAAGAGTTCCACAATGGGCTGGATATCAGCAGCCGCAAAGGTACACCCATTGTTGCCCCTGCGGATGGCAAAGTTATAAAAAAAGGATATGACAAATATCTGGGTAAATATCTAAAGATAGATCACGGAAGAAAAATAATCACCACCTTTGGTCATCTCTCCGCCTGCAACGTGAGCCCTGGCCAGAAAGTCGAGCGGGGGGATGTCATCGCCCTTATGGGTAACAGCGGGCTCTCCACCGGTCACCACCTCCATTACATGGTCAAGGTGGGTGACAGGTGTGTGAATCCTCTTCACTACATTCTCAATGCAAGGGCAAATCGACTCCTGGTGCGCCCATTGAGAATTGAGGTTGGCGGACAATGAAACTGAAGAACAACAAGAATAAGAATAAAAAGGGACAAAACTTCTCTTTGGATACCCTCATTGGGGCCAACACTGTCTTCGAGGGCTCAATTCATAGCGACTGCAGTGTCTGTGTGGAGGGTAGCATCAGAGGCAGAATCGAGGCCAAAGGTGAGGTGGTAGTTGGCCGCCAGGGCAAAGTAGAGGCTGATATCTACGCAGATTCTGTTGTCGTAGGAGGCCAAATTGTAGGCAATATCAATGCTCGGAGCCGATTGGAGATCACTGCCACGGGGCGGGTGACCGGAGACATCGAGGCAACTACAATTACCGTTGCTGAAGGCGGGATGGTTGATGGTTTGTTTAAGATGATGGATGACGTTGAATCCGCATATCCGCAGTTGGAAGATGGTTTGTCTGTCAAGGAAAACGATCAGTCCGACATCCAATCTCAGTCAGATCCCATCGAAAGCCTCCCCCAGGCATAAGATTTATTCCAAATTCGGCCACAATCGAGTGGAGATCAACGATTCACGAAGTGAGCAGGGATACGATCCGCCCTTCCGAGCTTCGATGTGAGGTATTAGCCCTTGATGAATTCGGGCAGGCAAAGCGACTATTTAGTAACCATTTTTTCCAGACACAAGGGTAAAACTCGTTCCTTCTACCTGAGTCGCCGCTTTCTTTTCCTAACCCTGGGCCTGTTGCTTCTTCTGGTGGTAAGTTTATTTTTCTCGGGGCAAGCTTTTTTCCAAGAAAGAGAGGAGCGTCAACGATTGCAGGAGAGGGTTGCCTTGCTCGACCAGATGGTGGGTGAATTTGAGGAGGGCTCGAAGAAGCAGGGGGGACCTCTTCCAGAAATCAAGGTGGAGCCGGCAGTTGAGCCAGAGGAAGAGGCTGAACCCGTGCGAGAGAAAAAAGATGTGGTCGTAGAGCCCCCAGAATCAGAAGCCCGCAACACTACCTTAACAGCAACCGTTCAACCTCCACTGCAGTCCCCTGCCAAGATCGATGACGCGAAGGTCGCCCGCCTTGATGATGCGAGAGAGGGCTTTCGTTTTGATTTCAAGCTGGTAAACCTTTTGGGTGAACCCATATCCGGTAATGTGGCGATCATTGCCTCACTGAGACCGCCACACCAACCTCGTTTCGTCTCCTTTCCCAGCATGCAATTGGTTGAAGGGATGCCGGTGAAATTGCGAAAGTCCGTTGGCTACAATATTCGCTATTTCAAGTACGTAACCGGCAGATTCTACTTTCCTTTCGATTACTCCGAGTCCTTCCGTATCTTGGTTTACAATCAAGACGAGGAACTGATCCTGGACTCCACTATCCCTGCCGAAGAAGTGACTGGGCACAGGCTTTTATCTGAAGAGCCGGCCCGATCCGCCACTCCTTCCGATCCATCTTTGAGCTCTTAGAACCACTTCAACCAGGGGATGTGTGATCTGCCAAAGTCGGCGGGTAATGGAAATAAGGTAAATCTCACATCATTGTAAAGCTGAAACCGCTGATCCCTGGACACGAATGATCACCGCTGACCCTTTTTGAACCAGGCTAGCGCTGGTCGATCTCGAGGGTATCGGCCAGCCTTTGCCAGCGCAGGACGTGTGCCCGCATATCTGCAGCATCAAGAATGCCTTGCTCACTCACAAAACCGGTCACGAACTGTGCCGGGGTGATATCGAAATAGACATTTTGACAATAGTCCTGCTGACGCGGCCACACTTCTTTGCCGGATTTGGACTCCAGCGTGCAGTTGTGGGAATCCACGGCAGGGTTGATTTTGTATGTATCAGCAGCAACGAAAAAACCACGAATGTGGCTGTGGGCAACCAGGGCCGCCAGATAGGTGCCAGTCTTGTTTACCACCGCCAGATCACTTAGGACGGTGTCGGCACCAACCAGCACCAGGTCCGCAGTGGGGACAACCAGACCCATTTGAGCATCGGTTATCATCCGGAGATCAGCAGGGGTATCGATAAGGTTTTTGAATAAACGACGTCCCTCCATTAGAGGACGGGATTCGGCGATAATCACCCGGCATCCGTTAGGCAAAGCGTGGCGTAAAATGGATTCTACCGTTGAGGAATAGCTCAGAGTAAGCACGCACCTACAGCGCCCGAGCAAGACCTTGGCAGCCTCTACCTGTTGGTGGACAAACCTTTTCTGCTGTGCCAGCAATTCCTCTCCTATAATTATCCCCTGGCGTTTCGCATCTCGAATGGAAAGACCGGCGGTCGTCTGCTGGCGGAATCGATGGGCAAACACAAAGCTCCAGTTGCGAATGGGGGCCATGGAAGGTCTTGATTCTGCCAGGGAAAAGGCGGTCCGCTTAACCTCGAGAAGTAGTGTTTTCCGGTCTGAGGACTCGCTTCGTCTGCAGACGCCCATGAGAATCTTGATGGCGGTACTGGCCAATTGGGCAGCGCCATGACGACGGTCATTCACAATTCCTTGTATCTTTTTCTCAATCCAGTCCATAGGAACATCGTCCACGCCCAAGAGGCGCGGCCTTTTATTGGAGTGATGGAGAAGTGGAGTGTTGGAGTATTGGAAGATTTTTGAATCTCTTACAGCTCTTTATCGCATTACTCCAGTACTCCAGAAGCGCTTCACTTGAATGTCAGGTCACATCTGGTGTCCGCACCTAGTCATCCTTCAGCACTCGCTCGAGCGTTTCTTTGAGAGCAGGCACCGTCTCTAGTCCGACAAGCTCATCCGGGCGAATCCAACGCATCTCTGTATTTTCCCAATCAAGTCTAATTTTGTCCGGTTCATCAACCCGGAAAAGAAAGGGATGAACCCGCCAGCAACGCTTTCGAGCTTCATCAACAACCTCTAGAAACTCGCCCACTCTGATGAGGGTAACGTCATTTCTGCTGAGACCGACCTCCTCGGCCATCTCAGTGTAGGCTTGATCTAGAGAATCCTCGCTTTCTAGGTAGCCACTGACCCCAGCCCACCGTCCTTTGTAAGTACCCACCTTACTGCTTCTTTTCAACACGAGGACCTTGCTGTGGTGCGTAAGAAAGACGGTCACCACATCCTGGAACTCAAGCTCTTTTGAGTTGTCAATAGATGGCACAGGGCTGGACCCTTAGTAGTTTCAAAACCCACCTGCTGTGCAGGTGGTATAGTTTAGCTATGCTTGTAAAAAGATAATTAAACGTCTTCCATTATTATGGATAACGGTGCGAAACCGACAAATAAGTTTTCCCCTCCCCTGGCGGGAGGGGAAAAAGGGGAGGGGGAAAAACAATGAGATGGAGTCATTTTATTTTTCACCCCCACCTTTGTCCTCCCCCGTCAAGGGGGAGGAGAATTGGGATGGCTCTGGCACCATAAAGCGTATGGTTTACTCAATCGCCCCCTACGGGGGTGCCACCGTTTCGGGTCGGCTCATGGACCAAAGCCCCCGGCTATGCCGGGGGATGCTTTACTTTCGAAAAAGTCGGTGCATGCTGGACGGTTGGTTAAACTGTGATTAATATTTGAGCACAAGACGGTTGTAGAAGCCAAGTCTAAATTAATGAACGGTGAACAGTTAACCATAAATCGCAAGCAGTCAAACCTATGTGGGCGCTTCCTACCGAACAAATAATGGCCGACGATGGAATGACCATTGACGAAAACCAAGCTAAATGACCTAATGACGGCGCAGCCAAATGAGCTAATGACTTATAATTACGGGAGGCTTACTGGCATGAGAAGAACGATTCTTGTCTGGCTATTTTTGCTCATAATAAACCTCGTTACCCCAGCCTTCGCCCAGAAAGAAGCACTGAAGATCCCTGGTCTCGAGGGCCTGGCTCTACCCGCAGATATGGCAGTCCGGGTAAACAAGGTTCTGCCATCTAAAGCGGGTGACACCTTTTTGCAACTGCGAAACGGTATGACCGTCCTGATTCGGGAGAAGCATGATTCTCAGGTAGTGTCTACTCAGGTGCTGGTCAAAACGGGTTCCATCTACGAGGACAAGTACTTTTTCGGCGGACTTTCACACTACCTTGAACACGTGGTGGCCGGAGGCAGCACGAAGTCGTTTACCGAGGCCGAAGCGCAAAAGATCCTCAGATCATTGGGCGGCGCCAGCAATGCTTACACCAGTTACGACCACAGCGTCTATTTCATCAACACGACGGCTGAACATTACCGTGAAGCACTCAGGCTCTTGCTCTCCTACGTCTCTGAGTCTCTTCTCGATCCTAAAGAGGTGGCCAGAGAAAAGGCGGTTATCCAACAGGAGTTCAAACTTGGAGAGACTAATCCTGGGCGACAGTTATGGCAATTATTTGTCCAGACCGCTTATCTCAAGCACCCTATTCGTCATCCGGTGATAGGCTACGAAGACGTCTTCGTGGAAATTAGCCGCGACGACCTCCTTGACTACTACAGGCAAAGATATACGCCACAGAACATGGTGGTAACCATAGTCGGGGATGTGCAAACAGACGAGGCGTTGAGGGCAGTTCTGGATCTAAGCAAGACTATGGTGCGTACCTTTGATCCTCCGGTAGTATTTGAATCTGAGCCTGCCCAGAACGCACCACGGCGAGCAGAGAAATCCTTTGACCCCGCCAGGCTCACGACGATGATCGTCGGTTTCCATACTATTCCGCTAAACCATCCGGATCTCTACGCTCTCGATGTTTTAGCGATAATTCTGGGGGAGGGGCGTACCAGCAGACTTTACCTCGGTCTAAAAGATGAGAGAGAACTGGTGCTTTCGGTGGACGCCTCAAGCTGGACCCCGTCTTATGCTCCCGGGCAGTTCACCTTTTCTTTTAGCCTGGATTACCAGAAAATTGAGCCTACTCTTGCCTCTCTTTGGGAGGAAATAGCACGCGTGCAAAAAGACTTGGTGAAAACCAGGGAGCTAGAAAAGGCCAAGCGCAGCATAGTTGCTGACGCTATTTTTTCAAAACAGACTGCCTCCAGTATGGCCTCCAGTCTGGCCAACTCTTTTGCGGCTACCGGTGACCCTTATTTTGACAGTCTGTACGTGGAAAGGATC
Source organism: Syntrophobacterales bacterium (assembly GCA_050124835.1). GTDB lineage: Bacteria > Desulfobacterota > Syntrophobacteria > BM002 > BM002 > BM002. Next base: position 7,229 of record JASFEM010000117.1, read on the forward strand.
AAGGCTGTCAAAAGAGAAGAGATCCGAAGGGTGGCGCGGACCTACCTGCGTAAAGAGATGAGCACGGTGTCCATACTGTCGCCACCGCAGAAGCGGGCTCAGGCAGAGGTAGTAGCGACCCCGATGATGGAGGAAAATATCGAGAAGGTCACCCTGGAAAATGGTCTAACCCTTCTTCTGAAGCGCAACAACTCAGTTCCCATAGTCGATTTCCAGGTTTTCGGTCTTGGCGGACAGCGCTTCGAGCCGAAAGATCAGCAGGGGGTGAGCTCTTTCACCATGGAACTTCTCACTAAGGGTACCAAAAAGCGAAGCAAGCGGCAGATCGCCGAAACCATAGAGCGGTTAGGCGGTAGTCTTGAATCAGGAGCAGGTCGAAATACCTACTATGCGGCACTGTCGGTGCTCAAGGATGATTTTGTCACGGGGCTGGAATTGCTGGCAGATGTGCTCCAGAATCCCAGCTTCCCTCAGAAGGAAATCGATAAGCAACGCCAGGACACCTTGTTGGCCATCCGCCGTCTGGATGAGCAGTGGTCAAGTGAAGTGGGTCGTCTGTTCCGGCAGCACTACTATAAACAACATCCATATCAAAACGACCTCATTGGCACCGAGCAAGCGGTTAAGAAAATGAGTCGAGCCGACATTGAAGCATTTTACCGCCGAACGGTCATGCCCAATAATGCGGTGCTTGCTATCTTTGGCGATATTGACCCAAAAGAAGTGGTGGCCAAGGTCGAGTCGCTCTTCGGAAAGTGGCCGCCTGGCAAACTGGTCCAGCCTGTCATTCAGGAAACTACCGCTGCACTAACTGCTGATTCCCGCATTCAGAAGAAAACCGATAAGGTGTCTGCTGCCATCTACGTGGGCACAAATGGCATGACCTTAAAAGATCCTGATCGTCCGACCATGGATGTGATCGATGCGGTTTTGTCAGGCATTGGCTACCCGAGCGGCTGGCTGCATGAGTCCCTGAGGGGAGGAGATAAAAGTCTGGTCTACGTCATCCACGCCTTTCCCAACTCTGGCATTGACGGCGGCCATTTTGGGGTCCTCACCCAGACCACCATGGCCAATTATCAGCGAGTCGTTGAGATCATTCTGGAAAAGCTAACTAGCATTCAGCAGAAGCCGCTGACGGACGAGGAACTCCAGGCAGCAAAGGACATGTGCATTACCATGCACCAGATGGGTTTGGAAACGGATGGTGCCCAGGCCCGAAGTTCGGCTGTTAACGAGGTTCTTGGCTTGGGATACGATTGGGATGCTCGCTATCCTGAGCTTATCCGCAAGGTTACTGCAGAGGATGTGCTAAGGGTCGCACGCGAGCTTTTTCGTTACCATATGATTGCGAGTGCTATTCCCGAAAACCCGGTGGAGGCCATGATTCCACCAGAGCAGAAACAAAGAATGCACGCCCAGTAAAGGAGATTTCGGATTGCGGATTTAATTAGTTAGGCCCTGCGGCCTGTAACTCACAAACTAAAATTCCTAACTCATTATTTCTTGTCAAAGCTTTTGCACAATGATAGATTGAAAATTGAACGACCAAGAAGGTCTGCTGAATGACAATTGCTCTATGTAGGGGCCACGAAGGCTTGTATCCTCTGGGAGTTAACGTGGCCCTATTTTCTTGGTGGTAGGAGGTGAGCATCATGTGTGAAGCAAACGCCTATCTGCTCAGGGGCGGCAAAGAAGAGCTGATTCTTGAGGCTGTAGACATCCTGGAGCACGACGAAGATGGAAATATTCGCCTGGCCAACATCTTCGGCGAGCAGAAGGTGCTGGAGGCGAAGTTGAAGAGCATGTCACTCGTCAATCACAAGATTGTGCTTGAGTAAGGGACAAAGAAACTCTCGCCCGCTCTCCAGCCTCTGCGGTCTCGCTCGAGTCCTCAGAGGACTGGGAGAAAAAAGTAAGAGAGATATTTGTTAGATTTCGATTTCGCGGGCTTCGGTTCGCGAAGGAATTGTCTTGATGTCCAGGTGATGGTGGGCAGTAACGTAGCGCACTGTTGTAGTTTTTGCGCGCATGGCCACTGAGTGGGTGATGGCGACATTGCCCTCGTAGCGAACCCCGGGCAGGAAGTCGCCACCGGTGATGCCCGTAGCGCAAAATATGATACTGTCTCCCTTGACCATATCCTCGGTTCCGTATACCCGTTCAAAATCCTCCTCCGAGTAACCCATATCCACAATTTTCTGGTGCTCCTCATCGTCCCGCGGCCAGATTTTTACTTGCATTTCTCCGCCGAGACATTTCAGGGCGGCAGCGGCCAGAACCGCCTCTGGGGCGCCACCTATGCCAAATAGGATGTTCACGCCTGAATCCTCCATGGCAGTGGCGATGGCCCCGGCTACGTCGCCGTCGCTTATTAGCTTGATTCGCGCACCAGTCTCTCTAACCTGGTCAATTATCTCGGAGTGGCGGGGACGGTCCAAGACAATGGCGGTCAACTCTCGTGTGCGGGCATTGTAGGCCTTGGCTACCCTTTCCAGATTGGCCTGCACTGAGTCATTGATGTCGATGCTACCCTTAGCCCGAGGGCCCACCGCGATCTTGTTCACGTAATAGCTAGGAAAAGAAGCGAGGGTGCCCTGATTACCCACGGCGATCACTGCGATGGCATTGGGGAGCCCTTTGGATGTCAGGGTTGTCCCGTCTATGGGGTCGACGGCAATGTCCACTTGCGGATCTCGCAAGCCGCCGCCTCCCACCTTTTCACCAATGTAGAGCATCGGCGCCTTGTCCTTTTCGCCCTCACCTATAATGATGGTACCACGTATACTGACAAGATCCAGCATACCGCGCATGGCGTCAACGGCTGCTTGATCGGCTGCCTCTTTGTTGCCCCTTCCCATCCAGCGACTTGCTTTGAGGGCTGCTGCTTCCGTTACTCTAATGAACTCAAGTGTGACCTCCCGACCCATGTCGATCATTTTCTCTTCCTTCCCTTTGCCACAGTGGGCCATTTTCACTGGGCCACTGGCCTACGTATACCGTTTTAGACAGTGGCCATAATTAAATCGGGCGGGCAATGCCCACCCTGCATTTGACTACCTGGTCTAGAGGTCTGCCTTGTCCTACCCGTTGAGTAGGGTGATTACCTCCCCGGCAAGACCCGCTGAATTTGTGGCCTCAAACAGGCGAATGGCCTCCTCGAATGCTTGTTTGGTAACTCGCTCCTTATATTCGTCTCCC
>JASFEM010000118.1:0-10425 GCA_050124835.1 Syntrophobacterales bacterium
CTTTTGGCCCGCCCGGGGGCGCCATTGCTGCCAATCCCGTGGGCATCGGATCAGCGGATCAGAAAAAACTGGAAATCAAAACCTGCCCGACCCTAACCGGCTCCTATGTGGAAGATAGAAGCCGCATCTTCCATGAGGACATTCCCATTCCGGGCACGGAGATGACCCTGCACTACGGGAGCGATAGGGTACCTGGCTACCAGTACCAGATCACGGTACCTGCAAGTGGGGAGACGGTCCCTGCAACTCTTAAAAGGATTGTCGTCCGGGTGGAGGTAGCTGGCCGCACCCTGGAACAGATCCTGGATCCGCTGCCTGATCAGCTGGCGGAATTTATCTGGGACGGGTTGGATCAGATGGGCAGGCGGGTCAGCACTCCGGCAACGGCCAATATCAGCGTGGGCTTTGTCTACGATGCAGTTTATTACTCGGCCCGAGCAGAATTTGAGCAGGCATTCGCCCAGGCAGGTGATGAGGTAACCGGAATTTCGGCTAGAGAGGAGCTGATCCTCTGGCGGAAAAATGAAATCGTCATCCAGCGAAGCGCTGCAAGGGATATCATAGCTGAGGGCTGGACCCTCTCAGTCCACCATCGCTTCAGCCCCGCCGATCCCTCAACCCTGCACAAGGGTGATGGCGGTATCCTTAAAAATAATGTCAGCATCATTGACACCATTGCCGGAGACGGTACTCAGGGCTTTAGCGGTGACAACGGCGAGGCTGATAAGGCCCAGCTTTACTTTCCCAGGGGCGTGGCAGTGGATGCCGCGGGCAACGTATATGTGGCAGATCGGGACAACAACCGTATACGCAAGGTGGACACCAATGGGATCATTACCACAGTGGCTGGAAATGGACAATACGGCTACACCGGTGACGGTGGTCCTGCTACGGAAGCCAGGCTTAACTTTCCCACGGGTGTTGCCGTGGATGGCTCAGGGAACCTCTATATTGCGGACGGGTGGAATCACTGCATTCGTAAAGTTGACACCAATGGGATCATCACCACGGTGGCTGGAGATGGACAAAATGGCTACACAGGTGATGGCGGGCCGGCCACCCAGGCTCGGCTTTACCTTCCCAACAATGTGACTGTAGATACCTCTGGAAACATCTATATAGCTGACACACAGAATCAGTGCGTGAGAAAGGTCGATCCAAACGGCATTATTACCACGGTGGCAGGTGGCCCGGCGAATTATTATCTCGGCGACGGCGGCCCGGCCATTGAGGCCTCGCTGAAGGGACCGGGAGACGTAGTGGTAGATAGTTCGGGGAACCTGTATATTGCCGATTTCGACAACCATCGAATTCGCAAGGTGGATACAAGCGGCATCATTAGCACCATAGCCGGCAGTGGCGTTCCAGGCTACACAGGTGATGGCGGGCCAGCCACCCAGGCCCAGCTTGTTCATCCCATCGGTGTAGACGTTGATGCAGCAGGAAACATTTACATTGCTGATCTTGACAATTACCGTATTCGTAAGGTGGATACAAACGGCATCATCACAACCATGGCAGGCACTGAAGTGCCAGGCTACAGTGGTGATGGCGGGCCGGCGACCGAGGCCCAGCTGAACAAACCCTGGAGTGTGGCGATCTGCGCCTCGGGAAATCTCTACATTCCGGATCGATCCAACCAACGCATTCGCAAGGTGGGTCCACCTTCTGCTCTTGCTGGTGTTGCAATTGGTGGGGATGTAGCCTTTGCTGAAGAACAAGGGTTGGGTCACATTCTTGCCAGTTCCGGGCGCCATAAACAAACCATCGACCTGGATACGGCAGTTGTCCTTTATGAGTTTGGCTACGATGAAGAGAACCGCCTGGTTTCCATAACCGACCGGTTCGGCAACCAGAGCACTATCAACAGGGATAGCAATGGTGTGCCCACCTCGATCACATCTCCTGATGGCCTCACCACAACTCTGACCGTAGATGAAAATTATCATCTCACCCGGATTACCTACCCTGACAGCAGTTACTACAGGTTTGAGTACGCCCCGGATGGCCTTCTGACCGCCAAGATAGAGCCTGAGAGCAATCGTTTCGAGCACGTGTTTGACTCCATTGGAAGATTGACCGATGCCACAGACCAAGAAGGAGGGCACTACCATTATTCCAGGTTTACATATGCGAACGGTGATATTTTCACCCAACTTACCACCGGGGAGGGCAACCTCATAACGTATCTGGATAATACCGATTCCACCGGGGCTTACACCTCCACCATCACGGATGCCACGGGTGCACAGACACTTTTTGCGCGTTCTGCAGACGGATTAACTGTAAATAAATCACTTCCCTGCGGCATGGATCTTGACTTTCACTACGGCCTCGATGCTGAGTACAAGTTCGAGTATGTAAAGGAGATGACAGAGAGCACTCCGGCCGGCTTGGAAAAGATCACCTCCAGGGACAAAACCTACGAGGATACTGACGCAGATGAGGTGCCTGATCTGATCACAGAAACGGTCACGGTAAACGGAAAGGCCACAACGCTTGTAACCGATACCCTACAAGCGACAAAGACCATTACTTCTCCCGAAGGGAGAAATGTGACCACTTTTTATGATCCCAATTCCTTGCTCACCACAAGTCTCAGTATTCCCGGTCTTTATGATACAGCTTACGGATATGACACCACAGGTCGGTTAACCTCAATTACTACCAACACGAGGCAGACTACATTTACCTATGATGCACAAGGATTCCTTGAATCCATCACCGATCCTGAAAATCACACCACAACCTACTTTTACGATGCACTGGGGCGAATGACCGGGATCAGCCGACCGGATACAAGCTCTGTGGGCTTTACCTACGACAAGAATGGCAACATGACCGTGCTCACTAATCCGGCGAATATCCCCCACGGATTCGGCTACAACCTGGTTAATCTCAATGGCTCCTACACTACACCTCTGAGCGGCAGTTACACCTACGTGTATGACAGGGACAGGAGACTTGTCCAGGTCAACTTTCCTTCCGGAAAGCAGATTAGTAACATTTACGGAAACGGCAGGCTGGAGCAGATCCAGACACCGGAGGGAAATGTTTACTTGACCTATCTTTGCGGCAGCAAGGTGGATGCGATAACCAAAGGTACAGAGGAGATCTCCTACGGCTATGACGGTTCCCTTGTCACTTTAGAGAGCTTGAGTGGAACCCTGAATGAATCTCTGAGTTACGGCTACAACACTGACTTCAATCTTACGGGCTTTACCTATGCAGGTGGAACGGTCAATTACACCTATGACAACGATGGGCTTTTGACAGGAGCAGGAGGATTTACGATCGGCCGCAATGCAGTAAATGGGCTGCCTGAGTCCGTCACTGGTGGTGCTCTAAACCTGAGCCGTACTTTCAACGGCTATGGGGAAGTTGCAGGTCAGGATTTTACCGTGGCGAGTCAGGCTGTCACCTCCTGGACTCTCACCAGAGACAATGCGGGCAGGATTACTAATAAGACAGAGACGGTTGATGGAGTGACCACCAGCTACACCTACACCTATGACCCCATGGGAAGGCTGCTCACGGTGACCAAGGATGGAAATCCGATCGAGGAATACCAGTACGACAGTGTAGGAACCCGGACCTATGAGATGAACTCACTGAGAGGTATTGCCGGAAGGACTTTCGCATATGATGATGAGGATCATCTCTTGACTGCTGGTGATGCCGCCTACCAGTACGATCTGGATGGGTATCTCACCACCAGGACAGTTGGCGCGGAGGCACCTTACGAGGTGACATCTTATAGCTACTCTTCTCGCGGAGAGCTGCTGAGTGTGACACTTCCGGATGGAACTGCCATTGAGTACATTCATGATCCTCTTGGCAGGAGAATTGCAAAAAAGGTTGATGGTACTATCACGGAGAAATATCTCTGGCAGGGGCTGACAAGGCTTTTGGCAGTATATGATGGCAATGATCTTCTTCTGGCGCGTTTCCTCTATGCAGATGGCCGCATGCCCGTTGCCATGGACAAAGGCGGCGCCACCTACTACCTCACCTACGACCAGGTGGGATCTTTGAGAGCGGTTGCCGATGCCGTAGGCAACGTGGTAAAAAGGATTGACTACGACTCATTTGGAAATATCATAAATGATACGAATCCATCATTTGAGATACCATTTGGCTTCGCAGGAGGGTTGCACGACAGAGACACAGGCCTCGTGCGGTTCGGCTTCAGAGACTATGACCCAGATTTAGGTAGGTGGACGGCCAAAGACCCGATCGGATTCTGGGGAGGGGATGTTGATCTCTACGGATATTGTTTAAATGACCCGGTCAATTGGATTGATCCACTGGGGTTATTAAATCTAGGCGATGTTGAAGGTGTAATTGTAACTATCGGATTGAAAACAGCCGAACTAGGTGGCCTCATATCAACCACGGCATTTAACGTCCTCGGCGGAGCTGCCACAGTTGCAGGAATTGTCCTCTTTCCTAGTGAACTGAATGCAGATGAAGAATGGGATCTTCATAGAATGAGAATACTAGATCCACAAATCGAAGGGATTGATAGAGAGCTTGAAGAGGCAGGAACAATAATGGAACCCATGCTAGAAAAGTTCCACATAAATGAAGATCAGTTCACCGCGTGTGCTGTTAAATAAGATAAATAACATCTATATGCTTATAGAATATTAAATAGACATGGGTTTTGTATATAGAGTTGATTTTAATGGGCTGAGGTATAGGAAACAGTCTCAAATTCATATGGAAAATATAAGCTATTAAAATATTAAATAATTGTGACATGTTAATATAACTTCACCATTTAAAGATATGCAATATTCAATTATAATTATAACATTACTTATTGTAATACCTTTTGTGATAATCACGCATCGACGAATAAGGAAAGGTAAAATTAAATTACCTGACAGTTATTCGTATAAGCGTCAAATTAAGATAAGTATTATAGGTCTTTTAATAACAATAGCTATTTCATTATTCGCCTATTTTCTTTCAAAATCATTTGAAGTTGCATTTAGTATAGGGGCTTTGCTGCTATGCGGTGTGGTTAGTGGTTGCCTTTTTGGTTTACTAGTCGAGTACCAAACCAAAAGGAGGGGCGGACGAAAAGTGGAATAGGCTCACCTTTAGCCGATAGTTTCCACTATGAAGGGGTGAATGGCGAGATGACTGAGAGCTGTCGGCGTCTGATAACAAGTATAAAGCTCTGACCCACCGAGCTTGATAGGTCCTTTTGATGAATATATCTAACTTGACAGACAGTCAGTCACACTGGACCTATTTTATCCTTAAAAAGGCAAACCTGTCGGTGTATAAAAAATGGTGTTCTTATCCTATTATCATTGCTTTGACCATATTTCTCACAGCTTGTAATGAGTTTTTAGAGGAAATACGACCGTTCAGAGCTTACAAGATGTCTTCACAATCAATGGTGCCAACATTGATACAAGGTGATTGCATTATAATAGACCATAAGTATTATAGAAATCGATCACCAAAGAGAGGAGATGTAATAATATTTGAATACCCAAGTGACTCAGCAAAGGATATGATGAAAAGAGTGATAGCTGTTGAAGGAGACGTGATAAAAGGCCAAAATAAGAATATCTATTTGAATGACCAACTTGTTGAGGAGTCGTACACTCAACACACTTCAACTGAGATAATGAAAAAGATAGATAATTTTGGACCTATAATTGTCCCTGAAGGCACATTATTTGTAATGGGTGATAACAGGGACGAAAGCCTTGATAGTCGTATGTTTGGCGTTGTTCGTTTGGAGAAGGTAAAAGGGAAGGCCCTTTACATATATTGGTCTAGGCGACTAAGCAGGATCGGTACCAGAGTGAAATAGGGATCACATCTTAAGAATTAGGTAATTACAATAGAAGGCGGTTAAGATCTTTTTCTCAACCGCCTTTTTCATTTTTTGAGGAGGACGCCAGGGAGCCCCTGGGGCGGACGGGCATGCAGAGGGCTGCCCGGGGGTGGCGAAGGGGTTGGACAGAAAAGAGCCTAGCGGGAAGGAGACATAGTGGAGCGCATTATGTCTAGCGTAGCGAGGGGAGTCCCGCCCTTCGGCAGGATAAACTCCGCGACTTCCTGCAATGTGGAGCAACCTGAGGTTAAACCTTTTCTCTTTAACTGCACTATCTCCTTGATGTGGCAAGGATATTGCTTTAGAGTCAAAGCGAGCTCTTTGACAGATAGAAGGTTCCTCGGGGGTCCAAAAAATAGCCCTCTCTAGGGGGGTGTGCGCATCGGAGTATATGGCTTCCGTGACTATGACCCAGATGTAGGAAGATGGACCGCAAAGGATCCAATACTCTTTGAAAGTGGAAGTATCGACCTTTATGGGTATTGCCTAAACGATCCTATCAACTGGGTCGATCGAGAGGGCCTAGTCGAAGATGAGCCAAGTAAATCAGCCGCAATAAGAACCGCGATACAACTTGCTGACATTATCCCAGTACCTCATCCAGCCTATCAGATACCAATGGAAATTGGCGCTTTTGTTACAACAGTCATTGACATCAAAGAGGCCGAAGTTAGTGGGATTAGAAAAGCTGGTGCAGCAATAATAGCAGTATACGGTTTAGCTGGTGGCTTACAGGCGATACCCTCACCATCAACAGTTATCATAGGTACTGTGGTTGATATATCCGCTTTTATTGCTGTTTCTCAGCTATTAGGAGAACCATATCCAGGCGCAGCTTTAATAGAGTATATACGTTATAAACTCAAACCACCTTCTGAGACTGAATCATTGCCGGATGCTTTTTGGGGTAGTGGAACGCCTTGCATAGGTTACTAAGTTTTATCGGAGCTAAGTTTCAGTCTGATGATGACGAAAGGTTTGAGTAACACAGAATATAGGCTAGTGGTGTTATGTTATAAGACAGTATCTATTAAACTCAATTCCATCTAACGTTTAGGAAACCTAAGATGACTACGAATTTTTCGATAATGATAAGGTTTAGGAATTTCTTCTATTTTTGTGCAACATGTGGGTTGTTGGGAGGTTTGGTTGGATGTATCATAGGTGCTTCTGAAAATAACATTGGTATTCTAGTGTCCTCTTTATTTGTTTTTCTGAGTGCCTTATTTTTGATTTTTTTCATCAAAAAGAAAGTTAAGATCCACAGATTAGCAAAGAATCAAAATCCCACGTGATCAAAGGGGACAATCTAAGCACTTCACAGAATATAAAAGGGCTGGCGCTTCTTCTTTTGCCGCCTTTCCTTTTTACAAGCTGGATGGTACGGGGCGATGGTCGTCTGATAATCGGGCTGTTTTCTGTAAGAACCTGCAAGAGCCGTGATTCCCGGCGAAGGGCAGGACTGGCACGGCTTTTTTGTTTGCTGATTATATAGTATCAGATGAACGGACTTCAAAAACCAAAATTGGTTAGCATAAACGACCTGAGGGCTAGTAGAGTGATGCTGCAACCTTTAGAAGAATAGATTCTTCCCGTGTTCTAAAGCAAATCAAGAAACTCAGCTCTACTAAGACCAGCTTGACGGATGATTGCCCGCAAGGTGCCTTTTGCAATCTCCTTATGCATAGGCACAGTCAGTCGTCGGTGGGGAGGATTTTCGTTCCTCAAAATAATATGGCTACCAGTTTGATGATCAATTTGGTAGCCAATTCTAGCCAGGGCCTTGCAGATTTCTTGCCCTGAGAGAACTGGCAATTTACTCACAAGGCAACCTCAACTATTTCTTCATCAATGGGGGGAGGAATGGGTTCGCTGTGCTTGTTCAGGCTTTCTAGATATCCCCGGATAGCATCTTGGATGTTTGCTACAGCTTCCTTTCTGGTTTTACCCTGTGAGATGCAGCCAGGCAGTGTAGGACATTCAGCAACGAAAATGCCGTCTTCATCCTGCTCAATGAAAATCCTATACTTCATGCTCTTTCCTCCGATGATCAAATCCCTTTGAACAATCACACAATATCACATCAGCCATAACAGTTAAAGGCCTGCCTGTTCCAGGGCTCTCACAGTAAACCTTTCTGTTCACAGGTAGTCCATTTCTGATTGCAGCCAAGCGCTCCTTTAGGCGACCTCTCATCTGCTTGGCCTAAAACTTGTATGTGGTTCCTGTTGCTGCTAAAGTGCGGGTGAATAGGCAGCTCTTTGACAATGCACCTATGACGGGATCTGCAGAGTTTGTTCAAAACTCGCGTCTGGGGTTCAAAGTTTTTGGCACCCCCATTTTTAGGGCCGAAGAGGATCTAAGCCGGCGATTGCGTTAAGGAAATCGCTTCACTTATGATCAAAATGCATCGGATTTACTCCTTACGGCCAAAGATCCGATACTGTTTGCTGGTGGAGATGTTGATCTCTATGGATACTGCGTAAACAATCCAATCAATTTTGTGGATCCAACTGGAACTGATGTATTGTTTTTTGGATTTGGCGCTGCAGCATTTATTAGTAAATCACCCGGTCCGGAATCCAAAAGAGGTTATGCTGCTTCGAGTTCAATTGGAATAGCATTTGATACTAAAACGAGGAAATTGCGATTATACAAGAGTACAGGTAAAGCAGACCCATGTCGTGGGGATGTTGTTCAAGGTGCTGGTTTAGGAGCTGGCCTTATTCTTGGTCAACTTAAGGGTGATATGGAAGATTTCTTTGGCTGGGCAAGGGAAAGAACTACTCATATTTTACTCTCAGTAACGACAATTGAGACTGAGAGTGGTAAGAAAGGGATTGCAGTGGGTGGTGGCGGCAAAGGGATTGGTATTGGTTATACCAGTATAGACACTTATACATCACCACTGTTTTAGTGGAGAGAAAACAGAATCTATAAGCGGTAAGTTATGACAACTATAAGGTAAGTTATATGCAAAAAGGGACAAGATTTATAAAATATTATGGGCTCGCCTTGTTTATTTTGTTTATTGGCTGTCTTTATACGATTTATATATCTCTTTATATTGAAGACTACCCGAAAGAACATTATTATTTTGTAATTCCAATGTCAGCTTGGTACTTACTTACCGCGATTGGTCTTTTGATAAGGAAGCAATGGGGATACTATCTTTTCAAATTTTTCTTGTATGTCCTATTCCTAGCTTTTCCAATTGGAACGATTGTTTCCTATAAGAGTCTAACATATATCAAAAGAAATGATATCAAAGACCTCTTTTCCAATAATTACGGAACGAGACGGGCTTAGCTCATTCACAAGAACAAAGATGCTCAAGGCGGTTGAGGTTTTTTCTTAACTGCCTTTTTTCTTTTGTTAGAGGAGGCATGGAGGGAGCTCCTGGGGGCAGCCCGGAGCCCCACCGCTTTCCCATCAGATCTTTACTTGAATGCGCACAATAGGGGGTACCCCAGGTATTAGTGGCGGTGAGATCGTCGATTCTGGAGCGATTTTGGGGGTGGTTTTTTGGGGCGAGTCGCCAAGATGGGGCTAATGGGTCCTGAGAGCTCAAAATTACCCTCTACAACGTTCGGCCTGGGCATATCCTGTCACTGGAGATCCACCTATGCGACCTCTGAGATCTTGCCGCGAGGGGCTGGTGCTCCCCGGAGCAATCCGTCCGTGCTTAAGTCCTCATGAATATCAGGCCAGCGCATGCCGTAGCCTCCACCACATATCTCCCAATTATTTCGTTGTTCCGGTGTGGCATGGAGCAACCTGGGATACCAGGCGAGTGGCACTATAATTGTACGTCCGTCAATCAGATCGACACTGAGTGCATCTTCTGTAAAACTGACATCTCTTACGCGTTCGCCGGGTTTAATCTCCGAAGTACTCATGCCATGCCTCCAACAGGTGTTGCTCGTTTTCTTCAAGGACCGAGGCTATCTTGCGCAATTCTCTCGCGCTAAAACGAAGATTACGGGCGAGTGAAACGGGATTAAGCCAAAATTTACACGACTGATTTTCTCGGTCAACATGTACATGCGGCGGTTCATTAAGCTAGCGGCTATTTTATGCGAAAATGTGCAATTATGCAGCCAGGGTGGTACAAGAACTTGCTTAAGCTCACAAGAACTCACTTAGATTTCGGTAAGTTACTAATTTAATTTACCAAAGTTTGACTCTGGGCCTCGGCACCACAAGTTACATGAATCTAGAGGGCAAAGTGCTTTGCCCTCTTTTTTATTTCAAACTGTTCCGGTGAGACCTTATGGATGTGGATAGCGGGCTGGTTTGGAATATTGGACTCACCAAAAATTCCAAATAACAAATCACAATAAATGAGGTTTCAGGTTTCAGGTTTCAGCTTTATTTTTTCCCTCCTTGACACCTGACACCTGAAACCTGACACCTTGAAGCTTGGTGCTTGTAATTTGGGATTTCACTGTAATCTGGTGTTTGAAGCAATGATTTTTCGATATCACATTGGCTATTTAGGTAGGATGAAATAAAGGTTATTACCAGAAGGGGTGGCCTCGTAACCCACCACTCCTTCGTGGATC
>JASFEM010000119.1:0-10382 GCA_050124835.1 Syntrophobacterales bacterium
CACCCGGATTAACCGAGTGGGCGCCGTTACAACCTGGAGTTCGTCAATCTCAGCCAGAGCCAGACGTACGTCACGCTCCCTCGCTTCATGGGTCATCATCACCACCGGCACCGAACCCTTTACCTGCCTCCCTTTCTGGATCACTGAAGCGATACTGATATCATGATTGCCAAGAATGCCGGAAATCTTGGATAGCACCCCGGGTTGATCCACCGCCGAAAATCTGAAGTAATAGTTGATCACAAGCTCATCCATGGGCTTGATTTCGCGCCGTACCACCGCCCCGCCCTCGCAAGCCAGGGGTGGTATCCGCACGCCACCTCCCACCAGAAGATCACGGCCCAAATCCACCAAATCACTGGCCACCGCGCTACCGGTAGGCATCATACCGGCACCCTGGCCGTAGAGCATGACTTCTCCAACCGCATCACCGGAAATATGGATAGCGTTATAGGCACCCTCCACCTTTGCCAGCATATGTTCCTGGGGAATCATTGTTGGGTGTACTCGAACCTCTATCCTTTCACCGGCATTTCTTGAGATGGCCAGCAACTTTATTTGATAGCCAAAGTCTTCGGCAAAGCGAATGTCGGACGGATCGATCTGGCTAATACCCTCTATATGAACCTGATCAAAGTCTACCTCGCAGCAATAAGCTAGAGAACTGAGAACCGCAATCTTGTGGGCCGCATCCACTCCCTCCACGTCAAGGGTGGGATCGGCTTCTGCAAAGCCATGTGCCTGCGCCTCATCCAGCGCTTCAGCAAAGGTGGTTCCCTCTCGAGCCATCCGGGTAAGGATGTAATTGGCGGTGCCGTTTAGAATACCGTATATGTGTCCGATTCGGTTCGCTGCCAACCCTTCTCGCAACGCACGTATGAGGGGAATGCCCCCACCAACAGCCGCTTCAAAGGCAATGTTGACCCGATGTTTAAGGGCTGCAGCAAACAGCTCACTACCATGCACAGCCAATAGAGCCTTGTTCGCGGTAACCACTTGTTTCCCGCGTTTCATGGCCTCCAGCAGAAATGTGCGCGCTGGCTCCATACCGCCAATAAGCTCAACCACAATTCGAATGTCGTCATCACCCAGGATGTCTTCCACCCGATCGGAAAGGATTTCTTTTGGTAAAGCGACCGGCCTGGGTCGTTCAAGGTCCACGTCAACTACTTTTTTCAGTCGCAAAGGAACACCCAAACGTTCTTGAAGCATCCTGCTGTTGTCTTCAAGAACCTTGGCGAGACCACAGCCCACCGTGCCCCATCCAATCAAACCGACCTGAATTTCATCCATCACGCACCCCTAAAGGCTATTCACTCTTTTGTCTATCGGTGCCTAGTGCTTAGTTCCTAGTGCCTAGTCTACTCTGCCTGTCGCCTGTTAACCCTGAGCCTGCTTGCCCGCCGTAGCCTGGGCGAAAGCTGGGTCGAAGGTCTGCAAGCTGCTGGCTGCGTGGAGCGGTCTGTGCTCTGCGCAGACCAAAAAGACACCAGAAAGTGGACAGTTGTCCATTCCTGGTGCCTTCGATGGAGCATTCACCTATGCGAGCAATACGCTTTGTATCAGCGCAGTACCCGGCGAATACCCCGGATAGCTTGGCGGGTTCGTTCTTCATTTTCCACCAAGGCGAACCGCACGTAATCATCGCCGTATTCGCCAAAGCCTCGGCCTGGCGAAACAGCGACCCCGGCCTCACGAATCAAGAACTTGGAAAACTCCACCGAACCCATATCCAAGAATCTCTCGGGAATTTTCGACCAGACAAACATGGTCGCCTTGGGCTTGTCAGTCTGCCAGCCCACCCGATTCAGCCCATCCACCAAAACATCGCGTCGAGAGCGGTAAACATTGACGATCTCCTTGACGCACGACTGATCTGAGTTCAGTGCGATAATCGCGGCAATTTGGATAGGCTGAAAGATGCCGTAATCAAGATAACTTTTTATCCGGGTGAGCGCCGAAATGATTTCAGCGTTTCCCACACAGAAACCAACACGCCACCCAGGCATAGAGTAGCTCTTTGACAAAGAAAAGAACTCGACACCGATATCCTTGGCCCCCTCCACCTGGAGAAAGCTCGGGGCAATATCCTGGTCGAATACCAGGTCTGCATAAGCCAGGTCATGCACCACGATGATCTCATGTTCTTTGGCGAAGTCACATATCTTCTGGAAAAACTCCAGATCAACCACCTCAGTTGTTGGGTTATGAGGAAAAGAAATAATCAACATCTTCGGTTGGGGCCAAGTCTGCTTGGTGGCTACCTTAAGATCTTCAAAAAAGTCCCTGCCCTTTTCAATGGGAATGCTTCGCAAGTCACCCCCTGCAATGATCACCGAATAAGGATGAATTGGATAGGTCGGGTTGGGGGCAAAGACGACATCTCCAGGACTTATCAGAGAGAGTATCAGGTGAGAAAGACCCTCCTTGGCCCCAATCGTCACAACAGTCTCCGTTTCCGGATCAATATCGACGTTATAGCGAGTGCCGTACCAGTTGGCTATGGCCTCTCTTAGTTTAGTAATTCCCCGTGAGGCTGAGTAACGATGATTATGAGGCTTCTGTGCCGCTTCCAATAACTTGTCAACGATATGCTGTGGGGTGGGCAAATCAGGATTACCCATACCAAGGTCAACAATGTCCATGCCGGCTCGTCTCAGCTCCATTTTGAGCGCGTTCACCTGAGCAAAAACGTATGGAGGTAATCGACGCATCCGGCTAAATTTGATCAGAGGCTCAACCATATTTATCACCATCCTTATTCGTTGAGATTTGTCAAAATACCGTAAGCAGAATACCTTGTCAAAAAGTTTTTCCGTCATGCGAAAGCGATTGACACTACTCTAAACCATTTCTAGAATGGAGCTCAAGCGGCAGAACGGTACCGAATTAGGATTCCGGTTGAAGCAAGAGCTGGAATCGCAACCTTACGCGAGTCAGAACAACAGGCCACTTCAGCATGGACGAGTGTGTCCGCACCCAGGAGGGTGTGGATGGAGTCAAGAAATGGAGGCCGGATGAAAGAAGCAGATCTCTATAAGCAAGCAGGCGTGGACCTGGATGCTGCCAACGAGTTGGTTTCCAGAATCAGGCCTTTGGTTAAATCTACCTTTCACGCT
Organism: Syntrophobacterales bacterium; assembly: GCA_050124835.1. GTDB lineage: Bacteria > Desulfobacterota > Syntrophobacteria > BM002 > BM002 > BM002. The sequence continues at coordinate 3,120 of JASFEM010000119.1, forward strand.
AGTGTCATCACTGATGTGGGTGGATTTGGCAGCCTTTATTCCCTTGGGCAGCTTGATTACAGACAGCCCGTGCTTGTGAGTTCGACAGACGGCATCGGCACCAAACTTAAAGTTGCTTTCCAGGCAGAGCGCCACAATACAGTGGGAATTGACTTGGTGGCCATGAGTGTAAACGACATTCTGGTGCAGGGTGCTCGACCGCTGTTTTTTCTAGACTACTTGGCCATTGGCCGCATGGACCTTGATCTGGTAAGCGAAATCATTTCTGGCATAGCTGAGGGTTGTCGGCAGGCCAAGTGTTCACTTATCGGCGGAGAAACTGCTGAGATGCCGGATTTCTACGGTGATAATGAGTACGATCTCGCAGGATTTGCTGTTGGCATCGTCGAGAAAGACGCCATCATAGATGGCTCAGAAATAGGGGTAGGTGATGAAATCATCGGCCTCGCGTCCAGTGGCCTGCACAGCAATGGCTATTCGCTGGTCCGCCGTATCATCTTCCAGGAACTTGGCTTGTCGCCCAATGATATTATTCCTGAGTGCAACTGCAGCGTGGCCGAAGAACTGCTGAGGCCCACGCGCATCTACACTGAAGCTGTCCAGTTAGTCCTGCGAGAGTACAAGGTCACTGGTATGGCTCACATCAGCGGCGGTGGCCTTTATGATAACTTGCCCAGAATTCTTCCCGGAGCTTGCCAGGCAAAGTTGTGGAAAGAAAGTTGGGAGGTGCCAAATATTTTTCCTTTTCTTGAGCAACAGGGAAAGATTTCTCAGCAGGAAATGTATCGAGTTTTCAATAACGGCATCGGTTTTGTGCTTGTAGTGCCTGCCAAAAGCCTGGAAGATGCCCTCGAACTTCTGCACGGTCTTGGCCAGAAGGCTTTCCACATCGGCTCCATCCAAAGCCGCGGCGATAAAGAACCACCGGTGGTGATCCACTGAGAGCAAATGCTTTGAAATATGAGATAAAGAGATTTCAGATTGTAGATTGTAGATTGTAGATTGGCGGATTCAGGAAGAATGGATTTGAAGTGTAGCAATAAGCAAGAGTTGCAAAATCCCACACCAGTCTAAAGTTCCTCAATCCCCGTAATCCTCAAATGGCTTAGGCAGGTTTAAGGACTCGGCCGGATCGCAAACAACGAGTACAGACGCGTACGTACCGCACAGCTCCATCCTGTAGAGCGCGCACACGCTGTAGGTTGGGGTACCATCGTCTTTTGGTTTTATTGTTGGCGTGGCTGACATTGTGTCCTGATCGGGGTCGCTTCCCACATATTTGGCAAACCCTGGCCATTAGTTATTACCTCCGATAAGAGCTGAAATTAGCCAAATTCTATCTAGCTCGATGCTTTCCATCTAAAAGAGCTCAGTAATTTCATAGCAGTCGAGCTGTGTAACACATTCAACTTCAATTGACAAGGCAAAAAATCAAAACTTTAGATTTGATCTGTGATCTGAAATCCCTCAACTATCTTTCTTCTACCCCACATCCTAAATTTTCCAATCCCTAAATATCTGCCGTTAGTGGACATCCAGTACTGAAGAGCGCTTCACCTCAATGACGTTCTTGATCTTGCGTACCGCTGCAATCGCCCTCTGTAAATGGTCTGTATCCCTGACTTCTACGACAAACTTGCACTCGGCGCGATTATCCACCCGAGTGCGGATATTGGCTTCTAGAATATTTATGTCGTGATTGCTCAACGTACCGCTGATGGCGGCGAGTAAGCCTTTTACATTTGCACAGATCACCATTAAACCCACTGGGTGGACTTCTTCCCCGATTCGTTCCCACTCAACCTCGATACGCCGCTCGAAACCTCCGGAAAGCAGACTTGGGCAGTCGGCCCGGTGCACTGAAACTCCCCGGCCCCGCGTAATGTACCCACCTATCTGTTCACCGGGCAGAGGATTGCAACACTTGGCGAAGCGCACCAGAATGTCAGCCGCCCCCTTCACCCGCACCCCTCCACGTTCGGCCGGTCGTTTGCGCTCTACTCGCTCAATCTGAATCTCATCAGGTTTCTCATCCGGTTCCAGCAGGCTGGTGAGCTTGCCTATGGCTTGCAGGGCTGAGATCTTTCCATAACCGATGCTGGCGAGCAAATCATCAACCTTTTGCAGCGAGAAGGATTTGGCCACTTTGAGAAATTCATCCGAACTGAGGTATTTGGTAAAGTTGAGTCCATGCTTGCGGAATTCTCTTTCGCAAATCTCACGGCCAAGGGTTATGCTTCTTTGTCTTTCCTCGGTCTTGATCCAATGACGGATGCGCGTCCGAGCCCGAGAGGTCTTGACCAACTTAAGCCAGTCCTTACTGGGCACATGTTTGGCCGACGTTATAATCTCGACAATGTCGCCATTGTGCAATTCGTACTTGAGCGGCACCAACCTGCCGTTTACCTTGGCACCCGTGCATTGATGACCCACTTCAGTGTGGATACTATAGGCAAAGTCCACCGGCGTGGAACCGCGCGGAAAAGCTCTTACCTCGCCATTTGGAGTAAAGACATAGACTTCATCCGGGAAGAGATCTACGCGGACTGTCTCGAGAAATTCCTTTGGATCCTTTAAGTCTTGCTGCCATTCCAACAGCTGGCGAAGCCAGGCAAATCGTTCGCTATCGCCTTCAGGAACACTCCTGCCTTCTTTATACACCCAGTGCGCCGCAATCCCTTCGTTGGCAATCCGATGCATCTTTTCGCTACGGATCTGGATTTCAACCCGCTCACCATACGGCCCGATCACTGTGGTATGGAGAGACTGATACATGTTGGCCTTGGGCATACCGATATAGTCTTTAAAGCGGCCCGGGATAGGCTTCCACAGTGAGTGGATCACTCCCAGGGCCTCGTAGCATTCTCGGATGTTCTCGAGGATAATGCGGAAGGCGATGATGTCATAGATATGTTCCAGATCCAGATTCTGAGTCACCATCTTTTTGTAGATACTGAAGATGTGCTTGGGACGGCCATTGACTTTTCCTTTTAAACCGAACTCCGCCAGTTTCTCTTGGATAATTCCCTTTACTTCTTTGATATAGCGCTCGCGTTCCCCCTCATTTCTTTTTAGTCCACCGATGATTTCCTCATACATATCCGGATCGATATAGCAAAAGGATAGATCTTCCAACTCGGTTTTAATCCAGTCAATCCCTAGCCTGCTGGCCAGTGGGGCATAGATGTCCAGTGTTTCCTGAGCAATGAGTCGTTGTTTGTCCGGTGCATGGTAGTCGAGGGTGCGCATGTTGTGAAGCCTGTCCGCCAGTTTGATGAGGATCACCCGGATGTCGTGGGCCATTGCCAGGATCATCTTGCGCATGTTTTCAGCCTGGCGTTCTTCGAGGCTGCTGAACTCGAACCTGCCGATCTTGCTTACACCGTCTACTATTTGGGTAACCTCATCGCCAAAAAGCCGATTCAAGTCATCCAGACTCGTGTCGGTGTCCTCCAGAGTATCGTGTAGAAGTCCGGAGGCAATGCTGAAGACATCGAGTTTCATCCTTGCCAGAATGCCAGCCACCTCCAAGGGATGCATCAAATAGGGCTCTCCAGATAAACGCACCTGTCCTGCATGCGCCTTAGCGGAATAAACATACGCCTTTTCAACGAGACTGGTGTCCGCTTCCGGGTGGTAGGAAAGAATTTGATCAACGATATCGTTGAGACGAATCATAGCAGTCTTGCGACTTAGTTATTAGTTATTGGTTTCCCTAAAACTAATCACGAATAACGGTTAACTTATAACACTAATCGGTTCGCGCTACGGGCGAAACGATTAGTAAGCTTTGGCAAAATAGACCCGATCTCGCGAGGATTTGCCGCAGCGCACGCAAGCACCATCTTCACCTTCAGCCCTCAGGGGAATACAGCGAATTGTGGCCATGGTCTCTTGTTTAACCTGATCTTCGCACTCGGGATCTCCACACCAGTAGGCGAAGAGGAAACCGCCGCGCTCAGCAACAATTTCCTTGAAGGTCTGATAATCATCCACCCGAACGGTATTTTCTTCGCGAAATCGTAGTGCTCGCTCATAAAGGGAATTCTGAATCTCTTCCAGCAATCCGCTGACCTTTTCCTTCAACCCATTCTTGGGTAAACTGAATTTTTCCCCAGTATCCCGGCGGACAACCACAACTTCATCGCGCTGGAGATCCCTTGGACCCACCTCAATACGAATGGGAACACCAGCACGCTCCCATTCGTTGAATTTCCAACCCGGTGTGTACTCTTCCCGCGCATCCACACGATAATTGTAATCTTTGTCCAAAGATGCCGCAATCTGTTCTATGTAATCAATGATCTCGCCATGGCCTTGCTTACCCTTGAAAATTGGGATGAAGACCACCGCAAGCGGCGCCAGTCGGGGTGGCAATACCAAACCCTGATCGTCGCCGTGCGTCATTATCAGGGCACCAATCATTCTTGTACTCATCCCCCAACTGGTAGCATACACAAATTGTTGCTCTCCCCGCTGGTCCTGAAACGTCACGTCGAAAGCCTTGGCAAAGTTCTGACCCAGATTATGTGAAGTTCCAGCTTGCAACGCCTTCCCGTCTTGCATGAGTGCTTCGATGGTGTAAGTATGCACGGCTCCGGCAAACTTCTCCCGCTCGCTCTTTTTTCCGGTAATAACTGGTATTGCGGCGTAATCTTCGGCAAAAGTCCGGTAGGTATCGAGCATGCGCAGGGTCTCTTCTTCTGCCTCCGCTTCGGTGGCATGGGCTGTGTGCCCTTCCTGCCAGAGAAATTCCGTGGTGCGCAGGAACAGTCTAGTACGCATCTCCCACCGAAGGACGTTGCACCACTGGTTGATCAGCAGCGGCAGATCCCGGTATGACATGATCCATTTCTTGTACATCGACCATATTATGGTCTCCGAAGTTGGGCGGATGATCAGAGGCTCCTCCAATTCTTTGCCACCCCCGTGGGTTACAACGGCGCATTCGGGTGCGAATCCTTCTACATGTTCAGCTTCTTTCTCCAGGAAACTCTCCGGGATAAGAAGAGGAAAGTAAGCATTTTCATGACCTGTTTCCTTGAACATCCTGTCGAGGTTAAACTGCATCTTCTCCCAGAGGGCATAACCATTGGGACGGATGACCATGCAACCTTTTACCGGCGAGTAATCCGCCAATCGCGCTCCAGCAATCACATCTGTATACCACCTGGAAAAATCCTCATCTCGCTTGGTAATACCTCTTTTCATCGGTGCAATTCTCCTCCAGTATATCTCTCAGTAACAAGGTGCATCGGATTAATCAGTCAATGAGTTAGATCGTTAAATAGCAAACAATGAACGGTAAACAGTTAACGGCGAATCTGGAACCTAAAACTTGATTCTTGGAAATTACGCTTTGCTGCCCGCTGTCAGCTGTCCTCTGTTTCCTGTCTCCTGTCTCCTGTCTTTCCTTATGCGATCTCCTCGCCGACCATTAGCGAAATCTCTTCTAAAAGCCTCGACATTAGCTGGGTTTCGGGTATTTTCGCGACGATCTCTCCCTTTTTAAACAGGATGCCTTGGCCCCGCCCGCCAGCTATCCCTACATCGGCCTCTTTCGCCTCCCCGGGTCCATTGACCACACATCCCATAATAGCGACTTTAAGCGGAGTTTTCACCTTTAATAGCCGGTTTTCAACCTCATGAGCCAGGCCGATAATGTCGATTTCGCAGCGGCCACAACTGGGACAGGAAATTAATTCTATCCCGCGCTCCCTGAGCTTGAAAACACGCAAGATTTCATAGGCCGCCCTTACCTCATTCGTGGGGTCGCTAGTGAGCGATACCCGAATGGTGTCACCCACACCCTGAGCCAGTAGTAGCCCGATGCCAATCGCTGACTTTACCGTACCGCTTATAAGAGTTCCAGCTTCGGTAACACCCAGATGAAGAGGATAGGAAACCCTATCAGCCAGGATCCGGTAGGCCTCCACCATGGTCATCACATCGGATGATTTCAGGGAAATCTTGATTTCATAAAATTGTAAGGACTCCAAAAGGTGCACCTGGCGGAGAGCACTTTCTACCATAGCTTCGGGAGTTGCCCCCCCATAGCGCTGCATAAGGTCCTTGTCTAGCGAGCCTGAGTTCACCCCGATTCGAATGGGTACTTGTCGCTCAGCAGCAGCGTGTACCACTTTGGCCACAGCCCTCTCATCACCGATGTTTCCCGGGTTGATCCGCAGGCCATCTACTCCCGACTTCAAAGCGGACAAAGCAAGGCGATGATCAAAGTGGATGTCGGCAATGAGCGGCGTGGGCGACGCTTTTCTGATGGTCTCGAGCGCCTCAACCGCCTTTTCATCCACTACGGCGAGCCGAATTAGCTCACAACCAACCTCGGCCAATCGTTTAATCTGTTCCAAGGTTGCTTTGACATTTCGAGTATCCGTGTTGCACATAGACTGGACAACCACCGGGGCATCTCCACCCACCGGCACGCTTCCAACCCGGATTTGCCTGGTCTTTTTTCTGATGACATTCATGCTATAGACTCTTTTTTCTCATGCAAAACAGGTATCTGCTTTCTTGAGCAGCCTGTTCAGCCCACTGAAGGCAAGCAAAGAATTCCAGCCCTGAGGACGTGGTTTGCCGGGTTGGAATTAAAAACGCGGGGGAGCACTACACTCCTGACCCGCGCTTTCACCTAAGGCCCCGTCGCTCGACAGCAGCTTCTTTACAGGGCATTGACATCAATTTGACGGATGAAGGCTTTAACCGAATCCATCCACTGCTGCAACTTACAGTCTTCCGCATCGGGCTCACAGGTTCTTACTCCAGAGTCGTCGGCACACTCAACTCGGATCACCTTCCCGGTCTCGTCCTTGACTTCCTTCTTGAAAGGACAATCGTCAAGCATAACCGAGCCTTGTCCCTGGATTCGTCCTTCGCGCTCCTCCACATCTTCGCTGGCAGCTTCGATAGGCACCTTCTTCACTGTCCAATTTCCCATTCTTCGCCTCCCGATTGTCTCTTGACCTTTGATTCTAAACGAGTTCTTCGCCTCTACGCAAGATGTTTTTCATGCCTATCAGCATTTGGTTAACTGGTCAAAGAGTAAGTGGTGAACGGCGAAAGGTAAACGGTCTGTCCCAAGCAACCGTGCTGCTTGCTGCCAGCTGTCCTTTATCTTTTGTCTTCTGATGCTCAATAAGCCTCCCTGTCAACATGCTCTGCCAATAAACGATAATCCTCGACACCCTTGGCAAACACTCCCAGATTGCCAAGCCTTATTTGAGTGAGCCCTGCAGTTCTGCTATT
>JASFEM010000120.1:0-10237 GCA_050124835.1 Syntrophobacterales bacterium
TAGGAATAGTGGAAGATTGGAATAATGGAATAATGGGGTTAAGAGCGAAAAACATCTTAATTATTGCTAGTTCCACAGTCTATTGTATTAAACTGGTGCCTTTAGACCCATTGTTCCAACATTCCAAGGTGTTCTTTAACCGGCAAAGCCATTGAAACTTGATCTGGCCCATCGAAGATCCCGCTATGCGGGAAAAGACCAGGTTTTCTTCGTCAAATAAGCCACTTTTTCTATTTTGAGAAATGGAGACCCTAGTATGAAAATAGCATTTTTCGTCATGTTGATCCTCTCTGTCATACTGGGAGGAATCGCCTACCACAAGAGTCCAGAGCTTCCCATCCAAGCCGTAAAATCAGGGGGAGGACTGTTATTGCAGCTCATACCCGTCTTGATTCTGGCCTTTTTTGTGGCCGGGTTGATTGAGGTGCTGCTTCCAAAAGAACTTCTTATCCGCTGGGTGGGAGAAGGAAGTGGATTCAAGGGTATCTTAATCGGGACCCTTCTGGGAGCTGTCGCTCCGGGCGGTCCTTTTATACAGTTCCCTATAGTCGCTGCCATGTTCAAAGCGGGAGCACACATAGGACCCCTAATCGCCTACTTGTCAGCCTGGGCTCTCATCGGTATTAACCGGGTCATCGCCTTCGAAATTCCACTGCTGGGATTTCAGATAACATTTACCAGACTCGTTTGCAGCTTCATTTTTCCGGTGATAATTGGTTACCTTGCCAGTTTTGTTTCCGTGCGGCCTTGACCGAGAAAGCGAAACCTTAATGACATAATATGTTATTCGGGTGTCTTAACTGTACTCTTCGTAAATCCAAAACAAGTAAGTATGATTTTCACGTATAACCTATAACTAATAACTTCGTCTTTTCTAATGTCATAAAGGGTTGAACAGTATGAGTGACACCTACCTGGCCATACAAAGAGAGCACCTAAAAGCGGCCTGGGCGCGGGGCGAGCAGGTACTCGAGGAGGCGCTGCCTGGGCAGCGGGACGGTGAGTGTTTTCACTTCCAGGCCTTCGGCGAGAACTGCGAGATATGCGCACAGACTATCAGCCTGGGGGGTGAACCTGTTACTGGAGCTGAAGGCATCCTCATTGCCCTCTATGCCCGATATGTTCAGAATGAGCCCCTTGTGCTGCAGCCGCTGCAATCTTTTAAGGAATTACCTGACAGCGGACCGTATCAAGGAGCTTTTGTCGCCCGTTCCGAACAGGTTCTCGTTTCTCATGTTGTGGACATTCAGAACCAACAAAAGCGCATTGTCGAGCACTTCTCGGGGACAATCAATACGGATGCCCCCAGTGGTGATTTTTCCTTCACCCTCTATCCTCTGCCGCGCATCTCCCTCTTCTACATTTTTTATCTGCCTGACGAGGAGTTTCCCGCGTCCGTCACCTGTTTGTTCGCCGCTGATGCCACAAATCATCTTCCCGTTGACGGGCTGGCTGACGTGGCAGAATATACCGGTAAAAGAATCATTTCTCTTGTGAAAGTATGATGGAATTGGAGGGCAACAGAGGTTCGAAAATCCAATCGAAAAGTGATAGCCATCAGGGACCGCTATGATCTTCCCCGTAGATGTACTCGATTAGCTTCTGGCTATCTTCAGCTGATAGGTTGACAAACTCAAGAGCGACAACCGTCACCTCACGTTCGTCCGGATGGGGCTGAATGCGGCGGATAGCACCCAGGGTGCGGATCTTACCCCATGGCTCCGGTAGCTCAATCTCCAGGCTCATCTGGTCGTCATGGTCAATTGCATCCAGCACCGGCCCTTGGACCACTAGATTGATTCCAGATTCGGAAATGTTTTGAGAAGTAGCCTTTAGGGAACCGAGGCTTGATTCACCTTCCGCGGTGGTTTGGGTAAACCCAACAAGGTTCACCTCGAGCCCATCCTTTAGTCGAGGATGACGCCGCCGCTCTACCATCCCTACCTTGGCGCGTTTCTCTTGGGAGTCTTTTAGACGGTCATTGTAGTATTCCAACAATATCTTCTTGACGGAGGGATGCTGTCGAACAACTTCTCGCATATTAGTAAAACTTAGCTCTATAAGCAGGCAATTATCAATTGCCGCCACAGAACTGGATCGAGGTTTGCCACTCAAAAATGACATCTCCCCAAAGAACTGACCCTCCCCCAAGACGGCAAGCTCCAACTCTTTACCATGAAAATCCCTCGTATATATCCTGACTTGACCGTCTAAAACAATGAAGATAGATCGGCCGGGATCACCTTCCCTTATGATTATCTCTCCATCATTGAGAACGTGGATAGCCGCAGTATCGGCTAGCCTCTTGCGCTCTGTTTCTGCCACTCCAGAGAAGAAAGGAATTGCCGCAATGGCGTCCCGGAGTCTTTGCGCCCACGGTTTCCCCTTCGCTCGACCAGGAGGTATGTCCTCCTCTTCGATGACGGCTGATAGGATTTCCAATGTATCAAGAGCTTGATCTTTCTCCTGACCGACCTCCTGGGCTATAAACTGAAAAGTGATTTCTCCGATCTTGAATTTATCTCCTGGTCTGAGAACCAGATGTTCTACCCGGTCATCGCCAAACATGATGCCATTTGTGCTTCCCAAATCTTCTGCCACCCAGGATCCTTCAAGGAAACTGACTCTGGCATGGTTGCGTGAAATAGTTGGATGTGCAGCTGTGATGGAATTATCCGAGCCCCGCCCGATGGTTGTCGTTTCCAGTAACGGGTAGATGGTTTTCTGGAATGATCGCATCGCAAATACCAAGCAGTACCTTTTCATGGGTGGTTCCTGGGTTTATTGTTTCTTGGCTAAATGATTAGTTAATATCCTGCTACTTTTGCAACCACCGCTCTCGCCCTGCAGCTAAATACCCAATGCTTTCTTTCCCACGTGTACCTGTGTCACTCGCAACAAAAATGCCAAAAACCTATCGCCGAGCATAAAATGTCTGGCAGTCTTATCTGAGGCGAAATGCACTGTCATCTATTTGCCGGCTTTGCGTGTACAAGTCCGGGCCAATGGAGCCTCAGGCATCATATTTGCAAAGTCCCAGTAATACCTTGGGGATGAATAGCTCAAGTCGACATTAATCAGTCCAGACGCTTTCGATACAGCCCTCGGAGTCAGTAAAAATGAAAGATCGGGATACGGAAAGAGCACAACTTAGAAGTCAAATAGTGCAACTCCGTCATCGGACGGCCGAATTGGAAAAGGCAGAAAGCCAGCTTGAACAAATCGAAGAAGAGCTGCAAGTCAAGGATGATTTGTATCGCAAGCTGATCGAGACAATGAGTGATGGCCTCGTCATAATGGACGGAAGCATGCGAATTACCTTCGTCAACGATAGCTTTTGCAAAATCATAGGGTATTCCAGAGGTGAACTGATTGGCCATTTGGCCACTGACTTCCACTCGGAAGCTGAGCAGAAAATATTTAAAGAACAATTTGTCAGAGGAAGCAAGGGTGAAACCAATCATTACGAGATCGCCTTAACTCGGAAAGATGGACAGGAAGTATTTGTCCACATGGCACCAAAACCTATTTTTACCGGAGATGGCCAATTCAAGGGCAGTTTTGCGGTGGTCACTGATATCACCAAACACAAACGCTCCGAGGAAGCGTTACTGGACACGACGCAGGAACTGGAGCTGCGCGTGCAAGCACGCACCGCCGATCTTCTGCACTCAAACGAAAAGTTGAATGCTGAAATTGCAGAGCGCAAACGGATTGAAAAAGCTCTCAAGAACAGTGAGGCGAAATGGAATGCCATGCTGGAGTCCATTGGGGACCACATGAGTATGATGGACAAAGAGCTAAATATTATCTGGGCCAATAAGACTGCCAAAAAAATCTTCGGGGACGATATCGTTGGCAAGAAATGTTATGAAGCGTACCATCAAAGAAAAGAGCCTTGTGAACCTTATCCTTGCCTGACCCTCAGGTCATTTGAGGATGGCAAGATTCATGAGCATGACACCCAAGTGGAAGATCAAGACGGGAATACAAGATATTTTCATTGCACTGCCAATGTTGCGTTACGAGATGAGGATGGACAACCGTCCGCAGTCATTGAGATTTCAACAGATATCACCGAAAGAAAGCGAGCAGAGGAGGAGTTGCGCGAGAGTGAACAACGCTACAGTAGCCTTTTCAATAACAACCACTCAGTGATGTTACTGATTGATCCGGTGAGTGCAGAGATAATAGATGCCAACCCCGCAGCTGCCTACTTCTATGGCTGGAGCCGGGAAGAACTTACTCGCATGAAGATTACCGATATCAATATGCTATCCAGCGAGCAGGTATTTCAGGAAATAGAGCGAGCGAAGTCAGAAGAACGCCACCACTTTTTTTTCCGTCATCGTTTGGCAAATGAAGAAATCCGAGATGTTGAAGTCTACAGTGGTCCGATAAGACTGCATGGTAAAGAGCTTTTGTATTCGATTATTCATGACATAAGTGAACGCAAACAGGCCCAAAATGCACTTAAACAGTCCAAAGAGTTGTTTGAAAAAGTCTTCATTTCTCAGCAAGATGCACTCTTCATTATGGACGCGGCCACTCCGCCAATAATCTTAGATTGCAATCCAGCCGCCACAAAGATCTTTGGCTACAGTCGTGAGGAAATGTTGGGCCGAAAAACAAACTTTTTGCATATCGACGAAAAGGCATTAAAAGAATTCCAAGACCACCTCTACCCAAACTTAGCCGACAATGGCTCGGTACATCTACCCGAGTTTGCGATGAAGCGAAAAGACGGAACGGTTTTCCCCACCGAGCACAACGTAATGGAGCTCAAAGAGGCGGAAGGCAATCGTATTGGTTGGGTGAGTTTGGTGCGCGATATTTCTTATCAGAAGCAAAACGAGCAAGAAACGAAAACGTTAGAGGCCAAACTCCTCCAGGCCAAAAAAATTGAAGCCATTGCCAATTTGTCGGGCGGAGTTGCGCAAGAACTGGATAACTTGTTTCAAACGGTACAGGGCTACGTTGAACGGCTCCTTTGGGACAGAAAAAAGGATGACCCCTTCTATCAAGAGCTATTAGATATTACGCATGCTGCACTTCGGGGCGCGCGCTTGACCAGGAAACTGCTAACCTTCAGCGGCGCTGCAGAGAGCAAGAGGGTCCCTGTTGACCTCAACCAAGAAGTGAAACAGGCCCAGAAGTTGTTGAATCGAACCATGTCTGAGTCCATCGAACTCGAACTCCATTTAGCAGATGATCTGAGGATCATCAATGTAGATCCGGCTCAGATAGAGCAGATTTTGCTGGCCCTGGCACTCAATGCCAGAGATGCCATGCCCAAAGGCGGCAAGATTACCATAATTACCGAAAGCGCGATTGTGGACAAGGAGCTTTGTCGAACCCACCCAGAAGCCGTACCCGGGGAATATGTGTTGCTTACCGTGGCTGACACTGGCCACGGCATAGGCCAAGAAACCCTGGTGCACGTCTTCGATCCCTTCTATACCAAAAAGGATTTGGACGACAGTCCGGGCCTAGGCTTGTCCGTGGTCTACGGCATCGTCAAGAACCATGGCGGCTTTATTCTGTGTTTCAGCGAATCCGGCGTGGGCACCACATTCAAAATCTACTTCCCGGCAACGAAAAAAGAAGTAAAACTGGCAACAAGGATTGAGATGGAAGTGTGATTTCACTCAAAGAAACTCATCGCCACAAACGTTTAAGCCCCGAGCCGATGATCCCTACCTGAGATAGATTAGAACTATCTTGCTTGCCTCCACCTGCGATACATGAATACAACCACAGTCTTATCCCTTGTTATTTCTCGGTTGGTGGTTAAAATACAACTTATGGTAGGAAGTCATATTTTACTGGTCGAAGACGACGATTCCCTGCGGGTCACCCAGGCCTTGTATCTGGAACGAGAGGGATTTCTGGTTACTGCTGTGGGCAGCGGTGATGAGGCACTCCGCCGAATTGCCACTGATCAATTTCAAGCAGTGGTTACTGATTTACGGTTGGATGAAACCGACGGCCTCCAGGTGCTGGCTGCAGTCAAAGAGCGCTCCCCGGAAACCGAAGTTATACTTATCACCGGCTTTGGCTCTGTGGACACGGCTGTGCAAGCCATGAAGTCCGGTGCCTACGATTACCTCACCAAACCGGTCGATCCTGACGATTTGGTACTCACTTTAAGAAAGGCAGTTGAGCGACGGCAACTCCGTCGTCAGGTTGCTTATTTGGAGAAAGAGGTAGCCCAACACACTGGCCTTGGTCACATTGTCGCAGGAAGTCCTGAAATGCGACAGATCATGGAATTGGTCCAGCAGGTTGCTCAAAACGACTCGACCGTGCTTATCGAAGGTGAAAGCGGCACCGGCAAAGAACTTATAGCCAGGTATATTCACCATACTGGCCGTAGGGCCGGCGGGCCATTTGTGGCAATTAACTGTGGTGCTCTTCCCGAAAATCTTCTGGAAAGCGAGCTATTTGGTCACGTCAAAGGTTCTTTTACCGGTGCTATCAAGGATAAAAAAGGGCTGTTCGAGGTTGCTGATGGCGGCACCCTCTTGCTGGATGAAATCGGTGAAACCAGTTCCGGGTTTCAGGTGAAGCTTCTGCGGGTTCTTGAAGATGGCACCTTTCGGCGGGTTGGCGGTACCACTGAGCACAGAGTAAACGTGCGCATCATCGCAGCCAGCAATAAGGACCTTGCCAACCTGGTTAAAAAGGGCCATTTGCGGCGGGACCTCTACTACCGCCTCAAGGTAATCCCCATCTACTTACCCCCTCTCCGAAAAAGGGTGACCGACATCAAGCCCCTGGCAGAACACTTTGTGGCTCATTACGCGAACCACATGGGCCGCAGGCAGAGCACCCTTTCAGCGGAAGCGGTAGAAAGGCTGGAGGCCCACCCCTGGCCCGGCAATGTCCGTGAACTGGAAAATGCCATTGAAAGGGCGCTGATCTTTTGCCAGGGCCAAGAGATCCAGGCTGCTGATCTCCCCCTGGAGGCCTGCACGCTTCCAGGGGAAGAGTTCGGCTCGTCTGTCAAGAGCGACGATCTAAGCCTGGAAGCCATGGAAAAAGAACACATACGAAGGGTGCTGGAGCACTGTCAGTGGAACCGCAGCCGTGCAGCCAAAGAACTCAGCATCGGCTACAACACCCTCTGGCGCAAGATGAAGAAGTACGGCATAGAAGCACCCGATTAAAGAAACCTGAACAAATCCGAATATCGAATATCGAAATCCGAAACAAATTCAAATTTTCAAAATCCAAATGACCAAAACCAGCAGTCCACTCAGCTGATCCATTTAGTTTTGAACATTGGGAAATTTGAATTTCGGATTTGTTCCGTGCTTCGTGCTTCGGATTTCGGATTTGAAACACGATGGAGCAAAAGACTGCCCAGGGGAACCATGATGGAGGTCTCCAAGGAAACCAACGATCGGATCCGGGACGAACGGGATCGTCTGCGTGCCATTTTCGAGAATCTCACCGACGGAGTGTTCATAACCGACCGCAACTTCCGTATTGAGTTTATGAACCAGGATCTGCGCTTCCAGTTTGGTGACGGCGTCGGCAACAGATGTCACGAATTCTTCGGCCTTTCCTCTAGCAACTGTCTGCAATGTCACGAAGGAATGGGTGTTTTCGGTCCACCCCATCGGTTGGAATGGACCTCGCTTGTCACCCGCAGCACCTATGACATGTTAGTCTCACCACTTTCCAATCCGGATGGTTCCACTTCCCGTCTCCACATCCTGCGTGATGTCACTGAACAGAAGAAGCTGGAAGCCAAGCTGCTGGAATACTCACAGAATCTTGAAGACAAAGTGGCCAAGCAGGCGGATAGCCTGAGACGTCAGGAGCACCTCGCTCTCTTGGGCGAGATCGCCTCGGGCCTGGCCCACGAGATCCGCACGCCCCTGGGGGCATTGCTCACAGGTATCAAACTCCTGGAAAAGGATAGTGATGAAGGGTCTGAAAAGGAACTGGTGCTCTCTCTTCTCAAGAAAGAAACACTTCGGCTCAAAGAAAAGCTCTCAGAGTTTCTCGCCTACGCCCGACCAGGTAAGCCGAATTTGGCCCGTGGGCTGGTAGCTGAGCTGCTGCACGAAACGGTGGCTCAGCTCCAACAGGACCCCGAACTCGTAAAAGACGTGAAGATCATTTACGAACCCGCTGCTAAAGAAATCCCGTGTTATTTTGACCGGGCCAAAATGAAAGAAGTTCTTCTGAATCTCGCCATAAACTCGCTGCAAGCACTCAACGGCAAAGGCACGCTCAGGCTGGTCAGCTTCCAATCACAGGAGCGCCAGTGGATTCAGTTGATGGATAATGGTCCGGGTATTGCTCCCGACGACCTGGATCAGATCTTTAAACCGTTTTTTACTCGGAAACAAGAAGGGACAGGGCTGGGATTGGCCATTGCCCAGGGCATCGTGGAAGACCACGGAGGCCAGATTGGAGCCTCCAGTGTCCCAGGTCGGGAAACCACCTTTACGGTCTCCTGGCCTATGGCGGGAAAGGCATAGAGCATGGAGCATAGGGCATAGGGAAATACAGCTGGCAGGGAGCAGCGGGCAGCAGTTTCAACTAGGCACTAGGAACCAAGCACTAGGCACCAGATAGGAGTAGTCACCTGCAATTAGTTGAGAGGAATTCAATTTTGGTCGCTTTTCTCCTGAATGCTGGCTTCTGACTCCTGTCTCCTTCCTCTATGCCTTCACACACACCTCCACTTGTACTTTTGTGCCTTGATCTGGTTCGGAATGGATTTGCAGGCTCCCGCCAATAGCCTTAGCCCGTTCTTCCATGATAAAAAGTCCCGTTCCCCGCTGATCAATATCGCGTTGGCTGACTTCCTCAAAGCTAAAGCCTATGCCGTCGTCCCTAATCAATACCTGGAGGCAGTTGTCTTTCGTTGTCATCTCAAAGACCACCGAGCTGCACCTTGAATGCTTGACAACATTGGTAAATGCCTCCTGAATAATGCGATAGAGATTCACGGCCACATTTTCCTCAATTTCTACTCCGTCGGCCTGGATGGAGGTGTCAACTTGCAGTCCTGTTGTCCGTTGAAAACGTTCGATAAAGTTGCCGACACCTGCCACTAAGCCCAGCTCCTGAACTAGACGTGGATGTAGACCACTGGATATATCCCTCAGCCGGTCACCTGTCTCACGAATCACACTACGCATATTGATAATGAGTCTGGTTATGGGCTCGAGGCTGGCCTCATCCAACACCTCCTCTATGGTGGTAAGGTTAAAATCGAGGATACTGATGTTCTGACCGATGGTGTCATGGAGCACCCTGGATATCTTGCTTCTTTCGTCTTCTTCCAGATCCAGCAGCTTTGAACGCATGTGTACTAAAGCCTCCTCCATCCGCCGACGCTCGGTCACATCGCGCATGATCACCATGGTTGCTGGTTCACCTTTGTAATCTATGAGACATGGTTTCACCTCCATGGTCACTTGCCCACCGTGCCTAGTCAGTAGTCTCACCTCATATTTATCTGGAGCGGGTTTTCCCGTTAAACGCTTGTAATAATTCTCCCTCACTAGATCTCTGTCCTCCGGAACGACGAACTCGAGAAAGTTGCGATCCATCGTTTCAGTCACACTGTAGCCGATCAGATTTGAATAAGTAGGATTACGATAAACCGTTTTCTCATTTTGGATGATGATGATAGCATCGTTTGCCTGCTCTACCAGTGTACGATATTGTTCCTCGGCTTCCCTGAGTGCATCTTCCGTCACTTCCAATTCAGTAATCCGTTGGCGCATCATCTCTAATTCTTCCAGGAGTTGGTCTTTTGTCTTTTCTGCGTGGCTCATCTCATTAATCTCCTAGATTTAACTTCTTCAGCAAAATCTACAATCTGCAATCCATCGAACTCTGGCACAGAAACTTCGAGGCTGTCAAGCTAGCGTGCTCTCCTCCATAATGGAAGGTTGCTATTCCAAAATGGAATATTATTGTCAAACAATTATTCTTTCTATTATTTTAACTAATTGATATTACTTGTATTTTAATCTTACATAACCTGGCATGATTACTGCTCTTAAGATAAAAACTTTCCCACAAGAATTAAGCTTCCAAATCCAGGGAGCTCAGCAATCCACATTTTTTTAAGGAGAACAATATGGCAGAAGAGGTAAAAGAGAAGAAGAAGAAGGAATTACCGATCATGCAGGTAACCACCTGCAAGTCAACGCAGCAGATGTTGCGCAAGGCAGCGGAAGACGGGGTGGAGACCGCATTTCACCGG
>JASFEM010000121.1:0-10197 GCA_050124835.1 Syntrophobacterales bacterium
AACACTCAGGCGGGTGAGAGATCCATGGATTCACCTGCACCATCATTTAGGGGTGGCCGAACAGGCAAAAAATCTCCCCGATCTCTGGAAAAGGGGAGAAATTACCTATGAGGAATGGGCACGTCTGGACGCATCTTTTTGGCGCGGACATTCGCGTGAAAAAATGGTTGCAGCTTTGAAAGCTAACCCCTTTCGAGAAGGCGCCAGGGAACTGATTGGCTGGTTCAGTTACCGTTCGATCCCTTGTGTGGGGATTAGCTCGGGGTTATCGATATTTAATGAAGTCACTTCCCGAGAGCTCGGCATGGAAGAGATCATCAGTAATGAACTGGAGTTTGATGGAGACATCTTCAATGGTACCATTTCCATCCAGGTCCATGAGCATAATAAGGGAGAAATCATGGACGAGGTCATGAAGCGGTATTCTGTTGGAGAGGAACAGGTCGTTGCCTTCGGTGACGGAATTGCTGATATCCCCTTATTAACAAGAGCCGGTCTTGGTGTTGCTATTTGCCCCTTGAATGAGAAGGTGCGGTCTAGCGCGGAACATGTTGTGGGATCAGAACCCATTGATATAGCTTTACCCTTTGTTGAAAAGCATTTTGAAGTGGATTAATCGTCAGTTGTCCGTGGTCAGTAGTCCGTTGCAGAAATCAAGACAACGAAGCATCTTCCTCAACGGACAACGGACTCCGTAGAGTAGAGTTAAACCCTTTTACTTGAAAGTAGGAGAACAATTTTGGACACTCTCATGAGCCGCGCACTCGACGCTGCAAAGTTGGGGGGCGCCCAGTATGCGGATATCCGGGTAGTGGAGAATCGTACGGAAAGCATTCAAGTGAAAAATGGCGTAGCGGAGGCGCTCAACTTCTCGGAGTCCATAGGCTTCGGTGTCCGGGTGCTAATAAACGGTGCTTGGGGCTTCTCGTCTAGCCGTGACTTGGCAGCTGAAGAGCTTGACCGAGTCACCCAGCACGCCCTAGAGATCGCCCGCGCTTCCGGGCTGGTTAAGGGCGAAATGGTAGATCTCGGTCCACCGGTAACGAGTCGAGGCACCTATCAAACGGCTGTAGAAATAGATCCCTTCAGCATTCCTTTGGAAGAAAGGTTGGACGTGCTCCTAACGGCTGATGCCGAGATGGCCCGCGTGGAAGGTGTGCGTGTAAGACAGGGGAATCTGGTTATTATTCGCGAAAGGAAATGGTTTGCCAGCACGGAGGGTGCCTTAACTGAACAGACCATCATCGAAACTGGCGGTGGCATAGTTGCCACTGCGGTGGGTGAGAGTGAAGTGCAGGCGCGCTCTTATCCCAATTCCTTCGGTCGCCAGCAAGTCACCGCAGGCTGGGAGACCGTGCTGGCATGGGATCTTCCCGGCAACGGTGAACGTATTGCTGAGGAAGCTGTTGCCTTGCTGACTGCAGATCCCTGCCCGGTTGACACCACAACCACGGTGATTTTGGCTGGTGACCAGATGGCCCTGCAAGTGCACGAATCATGTGGTCACCCCATCGAGCTTGATCGTGTTTTGGGTAGTGAAGCTGCCTACGCTGGTACCTCTTTCCTTACACCGGAGAAACTGGATGGTTTCCGCTACGGTTCTGAACTGGTCAACATCACCGCTGACAGTGTGCGGTCTCTTGGACTTGGAACTTTTGGTTGGGATGATGAGGGAGTGAAGGCACAATCCACACCCATTGTCAAGGATGGTAATTTCGTTGGCTATCTCATGTCTCGTGAGACTGCTTCGAGGTTGGGCAAAGTCTCAAATGGATGCATGAGGGCGTCGTCCTGGAATCGTATCCCCATCATACGTATGACCAACGTCAGCCTGGAGCCTGGTGAGTGGGATCTTGAAGACCTGATTGCAGACACCGATGAGGGGATTTATATGGCGACCAACCGTTCATGGTCCATCGACGATAAGCGTTACAATTTTCAGTTCGGCACTGAAATGGGCTACGAGATAAAAAATGGTAAGTTGGACCGAATGCTACGGAACTGTACCTATACTGGTATAACACCTGAATTTTGGAACAGTTGCGACGCCATATGCAACCACAAGCACTGGACCATGTGGGGGACGCCCAACTGTGGCAAAGGCCAGCCCTCACAGATTGCCCACACCGGCCATGGTGCGGCGCCGGCCAGGTTCAGGAACATTCGAGTGGGGGTGTATAAAGGCGATTAGGCAGCCAGTGAAACGAAGCGGGGACGGGGAGACACGGCGACGCGGTGAGTCCAATGACCATTGACTAATTGCTAAAACCCGAAGGGTGACTCATGCTGGGACGGAAAAAGGCTGAAGATATCTGCAAAGACGTTTTGTCACGTGCGGGCAAAGACCCTGCGGAAGTTTTGCTTTTTTTTGAAGATCAGAGCTTGACGCGATTCGCTAACAACTACATCCACCAGAATGTGGCCGAGCGTAACGCTACCCTGATTGTGCGGCTGCTACGTGGCAAAAGGATGGGATTGGCTACCACCAACCGACTGGATAGAGACGGGTTGGACAAACTGGTAGAACGTGCCCGGGCCAATGGTAATGTCAGCCCGGAGGACCCGGATTACCCCGGACTGCCCGAACCGGCAAGTTATGCAGCTGTAGACGGTTTTGATCAGTTCACAGCCGAATATTCACCGGAAGCGCGCGCCAGAGCGGTAGGTGAGATATGCCGTTTGACTGCCGAGAAAGGATTGAATGGTTCAGGCGTCTTTTCCACCGGGACGAACGAAGTAGTTGTCGCCAATTCACAAAACGTTTTCGCCTATCATTGCGGCACGAATGCCGACTTCCAGACCGTTGTCATCTCGGAGGACAGTTCAGGGCGCGGACAGGGTTCGGAATGGCGCGTGGATAACATTCCGGTGGAGTCATTGGGTCTGGAAGCGATCAAAAAAGCTGAAGATGGTCGCAATCCTCGTCGGGTCGATCCAGGGGAGTACACCGTTGTTTTGACGCCATATGCAACCGAAGACATACTCAATATGCTCAACTATTATGGCATGGGAGCTCAGCCATTACTGGAAGGGCGTTCCTGGATGAACGACCGGCTGGGAGAGAAAGTCATGAGCCAGCTGGTGGACATCTGGGATGATGGTGTGGATTCAGCCGGGGTGCCGATGCCGTTCGACTTTGAGGGTGTGCCCAAAAGGCGGGTAAATATTGTAGAGGAAGGTGTGGTGAAAAGCCCTGTCTTTGATCGCATCACGGCCAAAAAAATGGGGGAGGAAACAACCGGCCACGCTCTACCGCCGACAATGCGCTCTTTCGGGCCTTTAGCCACTAATCTTTTTATGGCTCCCGGTAGGAGTAGCACCGAAGAAATGATCAAGTCCACCGGGCGGGGCCTTTACGTCAGCCGGTTTTGGTATACCCGGCTGGTACACCCGCGCGATTGCGTTATAACGGGGATGACTCGAGATGGAGTGTTTTTTATTGAAAATGGAGAATTGGCTTATCCGGTAAAGGATCTGCGTTTTACCCAATCTTATGTGGAAGCGCTTGCGAGAGCAGAAATTGTGGGGAGGGAGACGCGCCTGCTCGTGAGTGAGTTCGGCGGTCAGGCGACCCGCGTCCCGGCTTTAAAGATAAATCAGTTCAATTTTACGGGTTCGACGGTCTAGTCAAGAATTTTGTTGAGAACCTTTGTGAATTAGGCAGTTGTCTTATGCTTTGGTCCGCAAGAGCACCTTAAGCGCCTCTGCCAACTCCACGACGGATCTCGCCATATCATGATACTGGGCAAACATTCTAACTTGAAGTTCAACTAATTCCTCTTTGCTCAGTTTTTCGAGTTCTGCTTTAACCGTTTCAGCGTCAAAATGCTTCTCACTGAGCCCCTCGAACTTCTCCAATAAAGGCTCAATCATTCTCAGCTGTTCTTTGGGATCTATATCTCTTTCCATCTTTCCCCTCAGTGTGAATTGTTAATGGATCACTGCACAAGCGCGGCGGTCCAAGACAGAACCTTTCGCTTACCACTAATACCTGCTCCACGTCAAGGAGAGTAGAAGATGAGGAGTTTCCCCAAAAATGTCACATGCTAAACATAGGGGAGGCTACTCCACAAAGAGCAATTCGCGCCATTTTATGGCAGCGTCCCGGTTAGGAAAGCACCAAATCTTCATGCAGGCTTTAGCTGTGCGGAGATGTGCACAAAAAGGTTGCTCAGATGCTCGTTTGTTTCGCAGCCTGCCCCTATGCCTTTGCTGGTGTCTCTTCAGATGAGCCGGGTTCAAAAAAAATGCCCCCACCGACCCGGCGCACAGGGTCGATGGGGGCTAGGGGCACCGGGTGGGGCGATGAAGAGCATCATCAAGGACCCCACCCAATTGCTTATTTATCATAAGTGGATAAAAAATGTCAAGAATTCATGAATTGCTTCCCTCTTTACACCCATTGAGAAATCTCCTACCATGATTATCTTGAAATAAATCAGCAAAAATAGCAGTCTTTATCTATACATAGGATGTCTGATGTCTATCCCGCATTATCAAATTCGCCAATGTGAGCGAAAAGACTGTAATTTCCGCTTCCCGGTGATAGAAAAGAGTGGACTGGGTGGGGAGTGTCCTAAATGTGGTACCAAGACCAAGTTTGTTGATAATCCTTATGAAGCCCATGAAGTAGAGATTAAAAAGACCGCATTCCATGGACCTGAGGTCGAAGCTCTTCTGGACAACATTCGTAGTGTTTTCAATGTGGGCAATATGCTCAGAACAGCGGATGGAGCTGGCATCAGGCATGTCCATCTATGCGGCATTACCCCCACGCCGAATAACCCAAAATTAGCCAAAACCGCCCTCGGCGCTGAAAGTTCGGTGGCCTGGACCTACCATCATGATGGGTTAGCTGCTGCTGCCGCCCTGCGGGAACGGGGCCTGCGTTTGTGGGCCCTTGAAGGTGGCCCGCGCTCGGAGTCACTGTTTGACGCCGGCGTGGATCTACAAGGTCCGCCCATCGTGCTTGTGTTGGGAAGCGAGATCTCCGGCGTTGACCCCGGTATTCTTGAACATTGCGAAAGGGTCCTATGTTTGCCCATGCAGGGGGTGAAAAATACCCTTAACGTTGCGGTAGCCTTTGGGATTGCCGCTTATCACCTTCGTTTTGCTTTGCCTGGCGGAGAAGAGAAGATGGGCTGAGTTTAAAACACAAGGAGTTTCATATGTCAAAAAAGGTTCTAGTCCCCATCGCTGACGGTACTGAAGAAATCGAGGCCGTATGCATCATCGATGTTTTGAGACGGGCAGGTAGTTCTGTAACGGTCGCCTCGGTGGATGAATTGCAGGTCACTGCATCAAGAGGAGTGAAGCTGGTAGCCGACAAACTCATCACTGACTGCGTGGATGAAAGCTACGATTTAGTTGTCCTGCCTGGAGGCATTCCAGGAGCCGAGCACCTGCGCGACTCTAAGGAATTGGAAGAGATTCTCAGGCGGCAGAAACAGGAACAACGATTGTACGGAGCCATATGTGCGTCGCCTGCGGTTGTCCTCCAACACCACGGACTGCTTGAACACCGTCGAGCAACCAGTCATCCCAGCTTTGTTGATCAACTCGAAAACACTGATGCGGTGGAATCCAGGGTAGTGGTAGATGGCGGTTGTATTACCAGTCGCGGGCCAGGAACCGCATTGGAGTTTGCTCTGAAGTTGGTGGCATTGCTTTACGGTGAAGAGAAAGCCGAAGAAGTAGCTGCACCAATGGTGATGTAAGAGCATGGAGCATAGAGCATAGAGCATAGGGTAAAAAAAGAACAGCTCTCTGCCAGCTGCTCGCTGCTAGCTGCTCGCTTTCTTTTCTTCCTCCTTAATAAGCCTTTTAATTTGCCCGATGGATTTGGTTATGGGGATATCTTTCGGGCAGACGTCCGTGCACCACCACATGGTCTTGCACCCCCAAGCCCCGTCATCATTGTCGAGCTGAGCCAGTCGGCTTACCGTATCCGTGTCGCGGGAATCGGCTAGATATCTGAAGGCGCGGAGCAAGGCAGCGGGGCCAAGATAGTTTTCGTTTGTCCGGCTAATAGGGCAAGAGGCAGTGCATGAACCGCACAGGATGCAACGGAGGGCCGGTTCAAAAGATCCCTGATTCGCGGCATCTTGGAGCCTCTCGGTCTCTGGCGGCGCTTCGTCACTTATCAGGTAGGGTCTGACCTCGCGGTGCTTTTCAAAGAACGGTTCCATGTCAACAATCAGATCTTTAATCACCCTGAAGAGGGGCAGTGGTTCGATCACAAAATTATTGGCAGTTTTAAAGTCCCTTACCAATTTCTGACAGGCCAGCTCTATTCTGCCGTTGATCATAAGAGCGTCCGAGCCGCAGATACCGTGGGCACAAGAATACCGGTAGCTCAGAGTGGTATCTTGGTCCCACCTTATCTTGTTTAAACAGTCAAGGATCTTGTCTGTGGGTTCCGCTTCAACGGTGTATTCCTGATACCTGGGCTCTTTGTCCACCGCCGGGTCGAAGCGATAGACTACAAAGGTACATTTCATCTTAGTATTTCCTTTCCTTTGGCTCGAATCTGGTTATGGTGACAGGTTTAAAAAATACCTGCGGCCCTTCATCGCTAGAGTGCCTGAACATGGTGTGAACCAGCCACTTCTCATCGTCGCGGTTGGGAAAATCTTCCCGGGAGTGCGCGCCACGGCTTTCCTCGCGGCTGAGGGCCCCGAGGGCAATCACTTCTGCCAGATCCAGCATGTAACCAAGTTCGATGGCGTCCAGAAGTTCCCGGTTAAAACAATTTCCTTTATCCTGCACACTGATTTGCCGGTAGCGTTCTTTCAGTTCCCTGACTTTTCCCAGTGCCTCTTCCAGTCCTTCTTTGTGACGAAACACTGATACTTTGTCCATCATGACTTCCTGCATTTCGGCCCGGATTGACCCAACGTTCTCTTTACCGTTACTTTGCAGTAAGGCAGTGATCTGGTCGGCAACCACCTTTTCAGGAGAGGGGGGAAGGTTGATCGAGCCGACAGAGGGGATAAATCGGTGCATCTCTTTTCCAGCCCGTCGGCCGAAGACCAAGATGTCGAGGAGAGAATTACAACCCAGTCGGTTGGCCCCGTGAACGGAAACACAGGCGCACTCTCCGGCGGCGTAAAGACCAGGAAAGGGTGTATTCTCACTGTCCGTGATCACCCTGCCGTCAGCATCGGTAGCGATCCCGCCCATCATGTAATGGCAAGTGGGCTGCACCGGAATCGGCTCTTGCACAGGGTCTACACCTGCATAGGTGCGGGCAAATCCACTGATTTCTGCCAGCTTTTTATCGAGTAGCTCCTTACCAAGATGGGTCAAATCTAGGTGAACATAGTCTTTGCCATCTATGCCTCTGCCGGCCCTAATTTCTTCCAGAATACAGCGGCTAACCATGTCGCGGGGTGCCAAATCCTTGATGACTGGTGCGTAGCGCTCCATGAACCGTTCACCTTCATTGTTTCGCAAGATGCCGCCCTCCCCGCGGGCTGCCTCGCTGATCAGGATGCCTAATTTGTAAATGCCTGTGGGATGGAACTGGACAAACTCCATGTCCTCCAAGGGGGCGCCAGCACGGAAGGCGATGGCTAGACCATCTCCCGTGGACGCAAAGGCATTTGAAGTGGTCTTGAAGACTTTACCGTAGCCGCCGGTGGCCAACAAAACCGCCTTGCTTTGGATGGTATGCAGTTTTCCTGTGGCAAGCTCGTAGGCGATCAAACCACAGCACTGCCCATCATGGATTATCAGAGACATCAACTGAAATTCATCAAAAAATCTGATGCCTCGCTGTAGACACTTTTCCCAAAGGGTGTCGAGGATGACCCTGCCGGTACGATCGGCCGCGTAACAGGCCCGCTTAACCGGCGCCTCACCGAAGTTGCGGGTGTGGCCGCCGAAGGCTCTCTGGGCGATCTTTCCATCCGCAGTCCGGTTGAAAGGAACACCCAAGTGTTCCAACTCGTAGATGGTGCGAGGGGCATCTTGGGCGAGGATCTCGATGGCATCTTGGTCGCCCAGATAATCGCTACCCTTTACCGTGTCGAACATGTGCCACTCCCAGTTGTCCTCCTCTTCATTGCCAAGGGCGGCTCCGATTCCTCCCTGGGCAGCGCCAGAATGGGAGCGAGTGGCAAAGACCTTGCTAAGGACGGCAACACTTGCATTTTCCCCAAGTTCTATGGCGGCTCGCAAACCTGCCAGCCCAGCTCCAACAATTACGACGTCGAACTGATGATTCATCTCACACCTCATTTAAGCCTATTATTCGGCATTGGAAAAAACCAAAGGTCGCCCGGCAACCCCATTTAAGCTGAACCGAGCAATGTCAATGCACAGGGCAAGTCGGTACCTAATAAAAGTTTAAAAAAGACCTATTCCCCGACAGAATTACCACTCATCAAATCAAACTAAGTTTGTCTCTAGGAAGTACTTACATTGGAGGATTGAATCGGTCAGCGTGCAATATCGATGTAGTTTATCATAGTGCCTTTGTGCATTCTAGCCCGTTTATTCAACCATGCATCTCACATCCATCTAACATCGTAAAAAAACAGCACGACCACACCGCCCAAAAAATTACCCATTTTTTACCGTACACGCTTTGGGTAAATTTACCCATTTTATATACGGTAAAAAATGGGTAATTTTGGCAATTTTTAGGGAGTGTTGTGGGTTGGGAGATGGAAGAGGGGGTGTATTTTGAGGGATGGATTTTGTGCGAATTTCAGGCGAGGGAATACCGATGATTGATCTTTCATTATTACACGATATAATTTAACGAGATAACCGTGGAGGTGGTGGTATGGGAAAAGAATTAGAGCAACACGACAGGTTGAGCCATACGTCAGTGGAGCCAATAACCCGGGATCGCCCGCTGCTACCGGAGGAGAGTGCGGCAGAGCTGGAGGCGGTGTTCAAAATGCTGGGCAACCGGACACGGCTGCGGATGATCTATGCCCTTGCCAGGGCTGGCGAGATGTGTGTTACTGAACTGGCTAAGGCGTTAGATATGAAACCGCAGGCGGTTTCCAACCAACTCCAACGTCTGACCGACAGAGGCATCCTTGCATCCAAGCGTACTGGCATCAACATATACTATCGGGTGGTGGATGGAAGCGTGGTGAGCTTACTGGACCGGGGAATTTATCTCAAGGAGGTTTAGAAAGATGACAGATGCTGAGCTAAAAGAGGCTTTGAAAACCGAAGAGGAAGAACAGGTGCTGCCCCTTGTTATTGAGATCATGCCGGGCCAGGCAGGGGAAGGATTGGTGGATATCTATCAACCGGGTACTTACGAGGGTAAACCACTTCGAAAGCTATGCCAGAACACGCTAGACAAAAAGGATTTGAGTATAGAAGAGCAGTTGGTTTTGGAAGATATCAACAGGCAACTCGACGGGGGAAAATTTCTCTCGAGAGGACAAGAGATTGATAATATGGCTCCAGCATATGCAGTATTAGAAGAAACCGAGGCGGGTGAGAAATACCTGTATGTGCCTGTGCGGGCCATCAAACCCCAAGAAGGCGGTAGATAGGGAAGGTTCATGCGGCGGTTGATTAAATCTGACATTGATTTTCTGGTTGAGTCAGGGTTTCTTTATTTGCCTCTCCTGTTCGATCCTGCCATAGAAAGAGAGATTCAAAGAACTATAGATCCCTCTCAGCCGTCAGAAGCGACCGGATATTTGATTGAAATTGACGGTAAGCACTTCGCCAAGACGCTTAACCTCTCATCCCTGGTGGCGAACTGTGAGAAGATCAGCAAATCCCATTATGACCAGGTAAGGAGCACTGTTCTCCAGAGAGTCTTAATAAAGTTAGATGGTGTTGGCACACCTTTTGGTTGGAAACTGATAACCATCATTTTTGAAATAATGCCATATTTCATCAAGAAAAACAGGGGATTCCAAAGGAAAAAATTTGGCAGGCAAGAGATACTGAAGCTGATTGCTGAAAAGGTGGATATTCCCCCAAAACATTATGAGCGAAGCAATACGTTTTTTGACTTGCGACCTTTTCAAGAAGCACTGGAGGAGCTGGATAAGCTGGACGCTACATTTGTGCTGCCACAGGATGGCATAATCTCATCCCGTGAACTGAGCAATTGGCTACATAAGGCGCTGGAAGCTCAGATAATAGCTGAGGAGAGAACTCGACTAAAGGCCGAAGTGCGCAAGCGAGAGCGATTGATCGATGCGGCAAGGGATG
>JASFEM010000122.1:0-10175 GCA_050124835.1 Syntrophobacterales bacterium
CGCGTTAGACAGGGAGCTTTTTCCTGTAATAAAGCTAGACTGGCAAGTCTCAAGACGGTTGCATTTTAATTTCGACGGAAATCATCCCGTTGGTGCATCCCATCATCAGAAGATCGTCGTGGTTGATGATGCAGTGGCTTTTGTCGGTGGGATCGATTTGTCAAAATCCAGGTGGGACACAACAGAACATAGAGCAAAAGACCCCCGGCGGGTGGACCCGCTGGGTCGCAGCTACCCTCCCAGACATGACGTGCAAATAGCGGTGGATGGCCCGGCAGCCGCTGCACTTGGAGACCTGGTGCGTGAAAGATGGCATCGAGCCACCGGTCATCGACTAGAGCCCCCCGAAAGAAAACAAAACGATCCATGGCCACAAGAACTCTCAGTCGATATGGAGAATGTTAGGGTCGGAATCTCCCGCACCGAGTCAGCTCACGAGGGAAGAGAAGAAATACGTGAGGTGGAAAATCTCTACTACGACTCAATTTCTGCAGCTAATCGGTATATCTACATTGAAAACCAGTATTTCACTTCGGAGAAAATTGCCAACGCTCTCGCCACCCGACTGCAAGAAGAAGACGGTCCCGAAGTGGTCTTGGTTCTGCCTAGACGATGCCCCGGCTGGCTCGAGGAGTCCACCATGGGGGCGCTTCGTTCCAGACTTTTAAAAAGACTGATGGAGCAAGACCTGCACGAACGGCTGCGGGTGTACTATCCGACTGTTCCACAACTCGGAGAAGAGCATATCATCGTTCATGCCAAGCTCATGGTGGTGGATGACAGTCTGGTGCGTGTCGGCTCGGCGAACTTAAGCAATCGTTCCATGGGGTTAGATTCTGAATGTGATCTCGCCATAGAAACTTTGGGGGAGGGTCGCACGGAAAAAGCCATTGCCAATTTTCGCAATCAACTTCTTGCAGAACACTTAGGAGTATCAGCGGATGTGGTAGCTGAAAGATTGTCGACCAGACAATCGCTTATAGAAGCGGTGGAAGAACCACGAAATTCGGAAAGAACCCTGCTTCCCGTTGAAGTGGAAGAGCCTGAGTGGAGTGAAAAGGTACTTCCCGCCAGCGCTGTATTCGATCCTGAACGTCCCGTTTCTCCAGAAAAATTGATCGAGGAATTCGTTCCGGAGGAGGTCCGTCAGTCAGGTAAGCACGGTCTCCTGCGACTAGGACTCATCCTGCTGGCGCTTATTGGGTTATCAGCCGCGTGGCGCTGGACACCCCTTGGAGAGTGGCTCAGTCTGGAGAGGATCACCGGTTGGATAGACCACCTCCGCGGCAGTCCTTCGGCCCCCTTCATAATACTAGGAGGCTACATTGTCGGCAGTCTGGTCCTTGTTCCGGTGACATTGATGATTCTAGCAACCGCTTTTGCCTTCGGACCGCTCGCAGGAGCTGTCTACTCACTGGTTGGATGTCTCATGGCTGCGGCACTCACCTATGCTCTCGGCCATATTCTCGGCCGAGACAAAGTTCGCCGTTTAGCGGGGTCCCGTTTGGACCGAGTAAACCGTCGAATCGCCGATCATGGCTTGGTGAGTATACTTACCGTCCGACTGTTACCGGTAGCTCCCTACACTGTGGTGAACATCGTGGCCGGTGCCTCCCATATTGGCTTTAGAGACTTTGTTTTCGGAACCATCCTGGGAATGGCACCAGGCATCCTCGCCATTACTGTTTTTGAACGGCAGCTTGAGGTGGCCATCCGGGAACCGGGAGCTGGAAGTATAACCCTTTTGGCCTTAGTGGCAGCAGCGATTTTTGCTATAGCGATCATTATTCGAAAGCGGTTGGGCGACAGTTAGCCTGTTGCCTCTCCGATCCACGAGAGACGCAGATGTCCAAATACCATGTTAAATTTTCAGATAAAGCATCCGATGAAATTACTGTGGCCTCCTATAACATTCACCAGTGTCTGGGGGTGGACGACAGGAAAGATCCGGAGCGGACTACTAGTGTCATCTCAGAGCTGGGTGCCCAACTGGTCGGATTGCAGGAGGTTCACAGTTCGTTTATCCAATCACCACAAGTGGATACATTGACCGAAGCCACGGGACTCAAGGTTATTCCCGGACCCACCATGCACCGCGGCGACGGCCACTACGGCAACGTCTTGCTGACAGCTTACAGCCCCCTTACTGTTCAGCCAATCGATCTGAGTTTTCCCGGAAGAGAGCCTCGTGGCGCCATTGACGCAGAGTTGCATATCCAGAACCGGAAAGTTAGGGTAATCGTCACTCACTTGGGGCTCAATGCGAATGAGCGACAATTCCAAGTGGACCGGCTATCAGATAGTTTGCTTTCACAAGAATATGATCTCCTCGTGTTAATGGGAGACTTCAACGAGTGGTTTCCATTCAGGCGGCAGCTTCTTTTTCTTAATCGGTTGCTTGGCAAAATATCAGCCCTGCCAACCTACCCATCTCGCTATCCTGTCCTCGCCCTCGACCGGATTTGGATCCGACCCAAGGGAGCATTGCGAGCCATAACAATTCACAAAAGTCCCCTAGCCCAAATCGCCTCCGACCACCTGCCCCTGAAGGCTAGGATTGCAATCGGCCCACCAGCATAACTCAATTTGTCAAAGGAGGATGAATACACCCGTGAGCAATAAAGAAAATTATCATGATAAGCTTGAGTCACAACTTGAGGAATGGAAGTCAAGGATTGATTTGTTGGCTATAGAACTCCAAAGACAAAAGCTAGATGGCAAAGTTCAGTATGAGAAACAAATCAAAAAACTTCGTCACGACCAAGCGGCACTACAGAAAAAAGTGGCCGAATTGAAACAAACAAGTGGTAAAACTTGGGTGGATCTCAAGAACAGTGTTGAACAGGCCTCACTAATGCTTAAGGCTTCCCTTGACAAAGCATTATTAAGTTACATGTGAATTTGTCGTCCATCCTGGAATTCATGCTGTTGGTTGGGTGTGGTCTTACTCTATAGATATGGGTGAGCAAACTTGACGCCAAGAGATCATGCCGCAGCATGGTTCGGATTGTCGTCATCTTTGAAAAAATCGTCATCAATAAGGCTTAACTAAGTGACTCGAGGTGCGAGATGAATGCTATTTTAGAAAATTTGGAAAAACTTTTCTGGCCTCTCGGCCTGTTAGCGGCGGCTTTTCTTGTAGGCATTTTAGTGCATTATTTGCTCTTCAAAACGTTTGACCGTCTGGCCCGAGGAACAGAGACAATTTTGGACGATTCACTGGTTAGACATCTTCGACGTCCCGCGCTGCTAATCATTCCAATCCTGGCTGTGAATTTCATGTTACCACTTGTTACGTTACCGTCCCGTGTTCTAATTTTTCTCAAACAAACGCTTTCCTTACTCCTGATCATCTCAGTTGCATGGCTGGTAATTAAACTCGTTTACGTCCTCGAAGACCTCATCCTCAACCAATACAGGATCGATCTCAAAGACAATCTTGAGGCGAGAAGAATCCACACCCAGATCCAGATTTTAAAAAAGGTTGTCATCGTTATCGTAGGCGTATTGGCTCTGGCAACCGCTCTCATGACCTTTGAAAAGGTTCGTCAACTGGGGACCACCCTTTTGGCCTCAGCCGGCATCGTTGGAATCATTGTGGGACTTGCTGCCCAGAAATCAATTTCCACTCTATTTGCCGGTATTCAGATGGCTATCACCCAACCCATACGTATTGATGATGTGGTGATCGTGGAGAACGAATGGGGCCGAATAGAAGAAATTACCTTAACCTACGTTGTGGTGAGGATTTGGGATTTACGGCGGCTCATTGTACCTATGACCTACTTTCTCGAAAAACCCTTCCAGAACTGGACCCGCATTTCAGCTGATCTTCTCGGCACTGTTTTCATATACGTTGACTATACCGTGTCGGTGGAGGCTGTAAGATCAGAACTGCAAAATATTTTAGAGAATTCTAAGTTGTGGGATGGGCGCGTTTGTGCATTGCAGGTAACCAATGCAACGGAACGCACTGTGGAGTTGCGGGCCCTTATGAGCGCGGCCGATTCCTCCAGTGCCTGGGAGTTACGTTGTGATGTCAGGGAAAAGCTATTCGCTTTCATTCGCCAGAATTACCCGGATAGCTTTCCCAAAGTGCGCGCCGAACTAACTGAGTCTGCTCGGGGGATAACCAGCCAATCCCTGCCAGGCTAGACCAGTTTCAATTGCGGCGAAAAGGGCAAGAGACGCCCCCTATTTTGGCCGGCGGCTTCTTAAACTCTGGTCTTAATATTAGTGCATCCCCAGCAGCCACCGGGTAGCATATGCCACTAAGAATGCAGCTGCCAACCCGCCACACCAAAGTACAACAAACCATAGCCACTGTTGCTGCTTCTTAGTAAATGGTTTCATGGGATGCTTTACCTCTGAATACGTAATAACAATAGCCTATATAGCCAAGTACCACGGGTAGCATAACGACGGTGCCAACCAACAGCAAAGATTGAGATTCCGGTGCTGCTGCCGCCTGCCAGATGGTAATTTCAAAGGGCACCACGTAGGGCCACAGACTGATACCCAGGCCGATGTATCCCATAAGAAAAAGGCCAACACTCAATAAAAAAGGCCGATATTCACGCTGCTTACGCAAATCGCGCCAGATGGTCACAAACATGGCAGCCGTTAACAGGGGTACGGGCAACAGCATGAAGATATTGGGCGAACTAAACCACAAGGTTTTCACATCCGCATTCATTAGCGGCATGCACAAGCTCACCAGCGCCATGAAAACGGCAACATAGAACAGTAAATAGTTGGCGCACTTTCGCGCCCATTCTTGGGTGGTCCCATCAGTTTTCATCACCACCCAGGTGGCTCCTAGTAAACCGTAACCACACACCAGGGCAAGTCCTGTCATAACACTGAAGGCGTTTAGCCAATCAAAAGGGCCACCGGCAAAGCTTCGACCATCCACCTCAATCCCCTGAACGATTCCACCGAGGAACATACCCTGCATAAAGGCTGCAACAAGGGAACCAAAGTGGAAGGAATAATCCCACAGTCTCCTTGATTTTCCCGTTGCCTTGAAGCGAAATTCAAAGGCAACCCCCCGGAAAATCAGGCCGAGAAGCATGATGATCACGGGCACATAGAGAGCCGGCATCATGACTGCGTATGCCAAAGGAAATGCTGCAAACATTCCGCCACCGCCGAGGACCAGCCAAGTCTCATTACCGTCCCAAAAGGGAGCAATTGAGTTCATCATCCGGTCGCGGCATTGATCAGAAGGAGCAAAAGGAAAGAGAATACCAACACCCAGATCAAACCCATCCAGCAACACATACAGGAGGACGGCCGTTGCAATGAGGACAAACCACACGACGGGCAAGTTTAAAAAGCTTGCGAAACTAAACATGTTCTCCTCCTGTTTCAGATACCAGATCGGTCACAAGGGGCGGCTCATCTACGCCATGGTCACCATAAGCGTCTTCTTCGGTAACAGGACCTTTGGCGATAAGTCGCAAAATGTAATAACTGCCCGCACCGAATACAAAGAAGTATGCAATGATGAATGCCAGTAGAGATAAAGCGATGTGTGGGCCGGGTACCGGTGAGACTGATTCCGCCGTGCGAATCACCCCATAGGCAACATAAGGCTGCCGACCGATTTCGGTAACGCACCATCCGGTAATCACGGCGATGAAGCCTGCTGGTGTCAGAGCCATGCACCACAATTGAAACCAGCGTGTGTCAAACAGTCTTTTTCGAAGAAAGAGAATTGCAGCGATCACCCCGGTACAGATCATTAACAAGCCAACGCCAACCATGATCCGAAATGACCAGAACACCCAGGCAACGGGGGGACGTTCGTCAGCCGGCCACTCCTTCAGCCCTTTGACTTCACCATCGAGATCATGAGTGAGGATCAAGCTGGACAGCTTGGGTATCTCGACGGCGTATTTCGTTTTTTCTTCCGCTTGATCAGGCCAGCCAAAGAGCTTCAAGGCAGCGCCACGCTCAGTGTCCCAGATACCTTCCATGGCTGCCACCTTGGCAGGCTGGTGTTCCAGAGTATTCAAGCCGTGTAAGTCTCCAAGCAGCAGCTGAAAGGGGGCCACAAAAATTGCCATAATCATTGCCATACCGAACATCACCCTGGCATGGCTTACATGACGCTTACGCCAGAGATAGTAAGCGCCAATTCCACCGACGACAAAGGCCGTGGTTAAGTAGGCAGCAGTGACCATGTGCATGAAACGGTAGGGAAAAGAAGGGTTGAATATGACTTGCAGCCAGTCGGTGGGATAGATCAGACCATGTTCGCCGACACGGAAACCTTGCGGCGTTTGCATCCAGCTATTGGCAGATAAAATCCAGAAGGATGATAAGAGGGTTCCAAATGCCACCATTAGTGTCGAGACAAAATGCATCTTACGGCTGACCCGGTTCCAACCAAATAACATAATGCCGAGGAAGGAAGCCTCCAGAAAAAAGGCGGTCAAAACCTCATAGCCCAACAGCGGTCCGAAAATGTTTCCCACCTTATCAGAGAATACGGACCAGTTGGTCCCAAATTGGAATGACATGACCACGCCTGAGACTACTCCCATACCGAAGGTTACCGCAAATATTTTTACCCACATGCGGTAAACTTCTTCGTAGACTTTATTGCCAGTTTTCAGCCAACGCCACTCCACCACGGCCAACCAGCTGGCAAGGCCGATGGTAAAAGCTGGGAAGATAATGTGAAATGCAACGGTGAAGCTGAACTGTATTCGCGCCAACAAGACAGGATCAAGATTCTCTAGCATTGTTACATCCTCTGTGAATTAAGTATTTTCTTTCCAAAATTTACATGTATCCTATCCAATAAAAAGGTGAAAGTTAAGAGAGTATAGATGAATTTCATTTGATTCAGTTAGGGGTTTACTATGGCCAAGAGAGATGAAACCAGCATCAGGAATTTGGTTATCGTTTTTGGCGACCAACTCAATGAAAATTTAAGCGGCCTTAATGGATTTGACGCCCAAAATGATGCAGTGCTCATGATGGAAGTAGAGGAAGAGGCCACCTATGTACCGCAGCATAAAATGAGACTCGCCCTCTTTTTTTCGGCCATGCGCCACTTCGCCGAACGGTTGAGAAGCAAGGGTTACCAGGTCTTCTACTCCAAACTCGATGATCAAAATAATCGCGGTAGTTTCGATGCGGAAATCTCCCGACATGTTCGCAAAATTAGCCCTCAAAAGCTCGTCTGTACCCAGCCGGGGGACTACCGGGTACAAGAAAAAGTGGAGAAGGTGGCGGCCAGTTTAGATTGCCGTCTTACCATGCGGGAGGACAACCACTTTTTGATGTCCACCGAAGAATTCGCTGAATTTGCCAAAACGAGAAAATCGTTTCTTTTGGAGACCTTCTACCGTCAAATGCGGAAAAAAAACAACATTTTGATGGACGGCGAAAAACCTGAAGCTGGCAATTGGAACTTCGACAAAGAGAATCGCAAGACCTTTGGAAAGAGCGGTCCACCAAAGATAAAACCGCCCCGATCGTTTCGCCCTGACAACACAACCGAAGAGGTTTTGCGTTTGGTGGAAAAGAGGTTTCCCAGAAGCCCCGGCTCCCTGACCAACTTCGACTACCCTGTCAACCGCAAGCAGGCTCTTGCGGCTCTTCAAGACTTCGTCAAACATCGGCTGGCAAACTTTGGCCCCTACCAAGACGCGATGGCGGCAGGATTTCCTTACCTTTATCATTCCCGCCTGTCATCTGCTTTGAATCTCCACCTGCTCAACCCTCTGGAAGTCATCGAAGCGGTTGTAGAGGCTTACGAGAATGGACAAGCTCCGATCAACTCAGTGGAGGGATTTGTTCGGCAAGTCCTCGGCTGGCGAGAGTACATCCGTGGTATCTATTGGCTGAAAATGCCGGATTATGCTGAGCTGAACGAGTTCCAGGCAGAGTTGCCCATGCCTGCCTTTATGTGGACCGGCGAAACCGAGATGAACTGTCTCAGCCAGTGTGTCGGCCAACTCATCGACCATGCCTATGCCCACCACATCCAACGTCTCATGGTCATGGGGCTTTTCTCCCTGCTTCTTGGGGTACATCCCTACGAAGTCCACAAGTGGCACCTCTCCATGTATGTGGATGCCATAGACTGGGTGTCCCTTCCCAATGTCTTGGGAATGAGTCAGTACGGAGATGGGGGTATCATCGCCACGAAGCCCTATGCCGCATCCGGCAATTACATCCAGCGAATGAGCGACTATTGCTCCAAATGTTGCTTTACACCCAAAGAAAGATTTGGCGACAGCGCTTGTCCTTTCAATACGCTGTATTGGGATTTTCTTTCCCGCAATCGCAAAAAACTCAGAGGAAATGCTCGCATGCGCATGCAATACATGAATCTGGATCGGATCGATTCAGGGGAACTCAAGAAGATCCAGAAACGAGCAGATGAATTGAAGAAGAAAATGACAAAGAAAACTTACCTTTGAATCCTTTGGGATAGATGAAATCGGACCGGATCAAAAATGGGAAGGGTGAAGAGATTGCTGTAACTAGAACTCAACTCAACAACCAAAAAATAAATACAATGAAACCGACGGCACCCGCCAAATAAAGGACAATTTTACTGGTATTGATCATATTAGAGACTCTTCTCTCTGTAATAAACAAGGCAGTTTTCTCTATCGCTTCAGAATTCTCAAATAGATGCTCTGTCCCCTCCTTGGCTGAATCCATGGAAAAGTCTTGCGAGCAATTCTTCCAGGTCGAGTTCCCTTGCCCACTTTTCAAGATAGACTTTGTCCAACTTATCGCCCTGAATTTTTGCGACATTTAACGCGTCGATGAACTGCCTTTCGGAGTCTCCAAGCTTTGACCACTCGAGTTTGGCAAGGATAACGTCTTCTGCCGTGGCAAACCATCGTGGTTCCCCTAGATAGATTGCTTGCTCTCGCCTCGAAAACTCTTCCTGGCTGAATGCTCGTCTCTTCTTAATGATGAGGTCCACCTTAAATCCCGTCTCCAAATGAACAACATTGAACATCCGTTCTCTTGCGAGTGCGTCCCTTGCCGTTTCCTGACTCACGTAGAATTGCTCAGCCAAACTCTCTATGAATTCGTCCAGGGACTTCCGATCCGCATCTATCACCACATCGGCGTCATAGGTTGCCCTTGGGACGCCGTGCATATTACTGGCAAACGAACCGGTAATCATATAGGGAATGGAGCACTGGTCTAACTTGGCGAGCAATAGTTGGAGAGTCTCTTCTGGCGTCATGGCAGGACACTCTCTGCCTCCGGATAAGCCGTCAGGAAGAGATCGGCCGGCAAGGTCAGTCGGATGACAGCGAGGTTCGCTTCACGTTCGCTGTACTCTGGATGCCGTTTACGTACCCCTTCCAGCAGAAGTCTGCGTGAGCTCTGGGAAAGGTCAATTCCAGCCTGCAGCCGTCTCGCTGCTCCCATACGTCTCAGTGTCTCGATCTGGATGGTCTCTGCCGACCTTGAAGTATCGGAAGGTCTCATGATTGCCTTCTGGTTGTGGACGATATCCAATTGAATCTTGGATAACCTACCTTTCCCCTCATATTCTGTCAAGGAATCAGGCTGGCAGTTGTTGCTGATACGGGGGCGGTTATTAAGTGAGAAGGGACCAGGCTCGAAGAAAGTCTCTCACCTCTTCGCAGTTGGCCAGGAAGCCGGTGGCGGCGGTGGCGGTCGTGGTTTCCCCTACTTTTATGCCGATCCCCCGGTCTTTAATCTCCCGGAAGGCGTCTTCGTCCGTTACATCGTCT
This sequence comes from Syntrophobacterales bacterium, assembly GCA_050124835.1. Lineage (GTDB taxonomy): Bacteria > Desulfobacterota > Syntrophobacteria > BM002 > BM002 > BM002. Next base: position 9,747 of record JASFEM010000122.1, read on the forward strand.
CCGATATAGACCGAAAAAGTATTCGGCGGTTGCAGATCTAGAAGCTCTGCAAGCACATCCCCTTTGTTCCGTCCGGTGCAGCGTATCTCCACCCCTCCATTGAATCCCATACACTCGAGGTCGTACTGGCGCGCGATGGCCGACCACTTTTCCGACACAATGGTTTCGACTTCAGTGGCCTCTGCAGGCGGCAGAACGCGGGTGTGCAAGGCAATGCTTCCTATCTTCTTCTCCAGACGATCTGCAAAGCCCGCTCGGATGGCAGCGTCTAGTGCTGCTGCCAATCCTGATTTCTGCTTCTCTGTGGGGTGCATTGCGGTCAGGCTTCCGTCGCTCTTCCTCATCTCCCGACCGTGGCTCCCGACGACAATAACACCCAAATCACCCAAAAGCGCTACAACCTCCTCGAAGGGACGGCCGGAAACAATC
>JASFEM010000123.1:0-10174 GCA_050124835.1 Syntrophobacterales bacterium
CTCTCTTCTATCTTCTGTCCTCTGTCTTCTGACCTCTGACGTCCGACTTCTGCCTGCTGTCTGCTGCTGGCTAACACAGGCCTTGAGCCCTGTGCCTTAAGCCTTTTCCTTAAGGATTGTTGCCAGAATCCGGCCAGGCACGCAACGTGCAGAGGGAAAAGCACAGAGGGCAAGACACTATACACGGGTTGGTTTGCTATGGGAGAATATATGTATAGATCATCTTTCTCGTTATCGTAAGCGGTCAAAGCAGACGCGAGGGATTATGGCAGAAATCAGCAGGCTGGCCCTGTCATTCAGCAAGCTTGGAGTAAAAGCCCTTGAGCGGTTGTTCAAGGCCTCAGTGAACCTTAACGGCGTGGAAAACATTCCTGATGGGGTGATTGTTTTTGCCGTAAACCATTTTACCCGTCTGGAAACCTTGCTGCTCCCCTACTATTTCTACATGCTCACCGGTAAGCCGGTGATGTCCCTTGCCTACCACGGGTTTTTCACCGGTGCTCTCGGCGTCTTTCTTGATAGTGTGGGTGCGGTATCCACCAAAGATCCAAACCGGGACAAGACTATCATTCGTTCCCTTTTGATGGGCGACAATCCCTGGCTGATTTTTCCTGAAGGCTCCATGATCAAAGACAAGAAGATCATTGAGAGCGGCAAATTCCTGATATACAGCACTACGGGCACCCGGCGACCTCCTCACACCGGTGCTGCGGTCCTGGCATTGCGAACCGAGTTCTATCGCAACCGGCTGCGATATCTTAAGAAATCAGACCCAGCTTTGCTCCAAAAGCAACTGGAAGTATTCGATCTTGTCTCTCCCGAACAAGTTACCGAGCGCGAAACATATCTGGTACCGGTTAACCTCAGCTATTATCCTATCCGTTCAAAAGAAAACGCCATTGAGAAGCTGGCAACATACCTTGTGAAAGACATTCCCGAGCGATTTGTGGAAGAGCTGCAAACCGAGGGCACCATGCTGCTTTCCGGGGTTGATATAGATATCACGTTTGGGGAACCTCTATCTATCAGCCCTTGGCTCAGAAAGCGGCGTATTGAGAAAGATATGTTCGCCAGGCGACCCATCATGCCTGATGAAGTTCTGCCCTCTAGACCGTTGATGAGGCGGATCGCCAGCAAACTCACCAGGAAGGTCATGGCCTCTATTTACCGCAATACCAATGTCAATTACGATCACCTCGCCGCCTACCTACTAAAATACTATACCGGGCGCCGGCTGAGCATGTTTGACTTTGCGGAGCGGCTCTATCTTGCCGCAGAGACCGTGACCAGACTTAAATCGGTCCGCTTTCACCGTGCCCTGTATCTGGACCAATGCGTCCAGTTTTGTCGGCGATACCCGCGGATAGTGGCAGATTTCCTCGAGGTGGCGGAGAAGAGTGGTGTGGTGAAAATCAAGGGAAACAGGATCCAGAAGAAAATCCGAAAAGTGAAAGAACTTTTCGATTTCCACACCATTCGTAGAGACAACCCCTACCAGGTAATTCTCAATGAGGTGGAGTTCCTCCGTCCCATAACCAAAAAGTTGCGTTTCATTGCCGATTACCCACGATGGTTTATGCGCAGAAGATTGCGGCGCAGATTCCATCGCATCGCCAAGCGGGAATTCGCTGCTGACTACAATACTTATCGTCTTGAGGGAGAGTCGAAACCCAAGCACATTGGCTCGCCAATCTTTTACCGGAAGTTTCGTGCCAAAGTTGGGGTCCTTCTAGTGCATGGCTATATGGCCGCTCCAGAAGAGGTCAGGCCGCTTGCCAATTACCTTTATCGGCATGGCTATACGGTGTTTGCCCCGAGGTTGCGCGGACATGGCACCAGTCCCGAAGATCTGGCCGTGAGAACCTGGGAAGATTGGCTCCAGTCTGTGGAACGCGGCTATTTGATTCTGGCGAACAGTTGCGAGGATGTGGTGCTGGGTGGATTTAGCGCAGGCGCGGGTTTGGCCCTCCTCGCGGCCACCAACAGTCTTTACAAGATAAGAGCGGTTTTTGCCATTAACTGTGCGATGCGGCTGCGAAGAAGAACGGCTAAATTGGCTCCAGCCGTTGTTCTCTGGAACAAGTTGGCCGACAAGCTCCTTAAAGATGAGGGCCGTCGCCATTTCATACCGAATGAACCCGAAAATCCGGAGATTAATTATTTGCGCAACCCCATAAGTGGTGTGAAAGAGCTGATGGAACTCATGGATGAGCTCTCAGAGCGATTGGGTCAGATCGAGGTTCCGGCTCTGGTGATTCAGGCTTCCGAAGACCCGGTAGTTCACCCCAATGGCAGCAAGGAACTTTACGAAAAACTTGGTTCCCGCGACAAAGAATTGATCGTGGTCAGCTCTGAGCGCCACGGCATCATTCGGGGTGAAGGTTCGGATAGTGTTTTTGCCCAGGTAATTGAATTCTTAGGTAAGAGACTATGAACACGTTGATCCCGTGACGAGAGTATCTTAAAGTCTATATCCCACATCATATATTCGAACTTGCTTGGTGCCCGCCCTCGGTAATTCTGCTGTATTTTCCAGAAATCTTGCTGAGAGTTTGGTGTTTGGCCTGGATGCCGGGTTCGACAGCTGTTATTATAAGAACCAGTAGAATAAGCATATCTCCGATAAATCAAAACCAGTCTCGATCAACCGCGTTGAACAAGGAGGGTGTACATGAAGGTAAAAATCGACTACGACTTGTGTATGGGCGACAGAAACTGTAACAAGGTATGTCCGGAAGTCTTCCAATATGACGAAGACCAGATGATATCCAGAGTTCTTGTGGACGAGGTTCCTGGACATCTGGAGGAGCTCGTCAGAAAAGCCGCGGATGAATGTGCACCAAAGGCAATCATCGTGGAGGAATAAGCGAGGATTGCCGGATAATAGGATTGAGGCCGATTATTACAACTCGTTATTACAAGGTAGGCTTAGCCATCCAAAAAGGGTGGCTATTTTCAATTATCCTGGAGGCCACGTCGTTTGGACATGGTCATTTAAACACAGGGAGAATTAAACGTGGCGAAGTTCAAGGGTAGTAAAACCGAAAGAAATCTGCTCACAGCTTTTGCCGGAGAATCCCAGGCGCGAAACCGCTACACCTACTTTGCTGAGCAAGCGAGGCAGGATGGGTTTATTCAGATCGCGGACATCTTTACAGAGACGGCTGACCATGAAAAGGAGCACGCCAAGAGGTTCTTCAAGTTTCTAAATGGCGGTGAGGTCGAAGTAAAGTGGAACTTTCCCGCCGGCGTCATCGGTAGCACCTACGACAACCTCATAGCTGCGGCGGCGGGCGAGCGCTATGAACACACTGAAATGTATCCCGGTTTCGCTGAGGTGGCACGTCAGGAGGGCTTCGTCCGCGTGGCCGAAGTTCTTGAGGCCATACGCGTTGCTGAAAGACAGCACGAAAAAAGATATCTCGAACTGGCAGCCAACGTCAAAGATGGACGCGTGTTCAGGCGTGAAGACGAAGTTGTTTGGCGCTGTCGCAACTGTGGCTATCTACACCTGCACGCGGAAGCCCCTGAAGTCTGCCCGGCTTGCATCAGTCCTCGAGACTATTTTGAACTTCTGGGGGAGAATTGGTAAATCAAAGGCACAAGGTACAAGGCACAGGGCGCAAGGTTAATCAGAAGAATAACTAAACCCTTGAGCCTCATGCCTTGAGCCTTGCACCTTTCTTTATGATCTATCTCCGTATATAATCCCCAATCTTCCTCATGCGTTCCAGCTCTTCCTCACCCAAGGGACCACGGTCCAGGGTCCTGAGAGCTTCTCTCATCTGTTCGAGATTCTTGGGACCGGTCATGCAAATATCTACTGCCGGATGGGACAAAGCAAAGCGATAGCAGTCGCTGGCTGATGGCGCAGATTCACCCGGAGGCATTTTTTTCTGCTCGACCAGATTGCCCCATCTGGTCGCCGTATAACTTACAATGCCTGGAATACCCTCTCGTTGCAGATACGGAAAGGTCGCGGTCTCCGCGCCCCGGTGCGCGGCATTGTAACGAATGTGAAAGATGTCAAAAAGGTCTTCGCTAAGCAGTTTTGGAAAGAGTCGCCGGTTATGACTTGATATCGCGAGGAAACGGAACATTCCCTTCGTCTTCATGGCTAAGGCCCGTTCTAGGATTCTCCTTGAGGGCTTATTGTTGTACCAGCCCAAGAGCAAAACATCGCCGTGATCGAGTGCCAAACGTTTCAGTGCCCGGTGATAAAAAGTTTCCATTAAAGAACCGGAACGGGAATAGCTCTGGATGACGATGACCAAATCATCACGTTTTCCCTCCCGGCAGATATTCCGTATGGCTTCGCACATTCCGCTCTTACGCAGAGAACCCCAATAGAAATAATTGCAGCCCTTGTCAAAAGCTTCTTCGAAACCCTTTGCTGGTGCCCCATAGCTCGAAGCTACGCCCAACCGTCCTACTTTCAAGCCAGTTTTGCCCAACATCCTCGGTTCATTAAAATCCATAGCATCACCTCCTGCATCGAAAATCCCACATGGATTGCACCAATCTATCCTAATTCAGGCATTTCGAGATTCTTAAAGATATCACTTGTTTTTTCCCACTTTAGTGTTTAATTAAACATGGCAGAGAAAACAATTCAAAATCAGGAGGAAGCTATGGAATTGCGCTCGCTTGGCACCTCTGATGTTAAAATCACACCAATTATCATGGGCACGTGGCAGGCCGGCAAAGACATGTGGGTTGGCATTGATGATTCCGAGACCAAAAAGGCCATTCGAGCCGCTTTCGACGCAGGCATGATCACGGTTGACACCGCGGCAGTGTACGGGGATGGTCATTCTGAGAGAATTGTTGGGGAAGCGTTGGCCGATGTCCGGAGTCAAGTTGTCTACGCCACCAAGGTCTTCTCAAACCAACTGAAATACGACCAGGTCATTGAGGCATGCCATCGTTCCCTTAAGAATCTCAAGACCGATTATTTGGACCTTTACCAGATTCACTGGCCCGCAGGCTCTTGGGGCAGCGACATTGTCCCTATAGAAGAAACCATGCGGGCAATGAATCATCTCAAAGAGCAGGGTAAGATACGGGCCATCGGTGTGTCCAATTTCTCAAAAACCCAACTGGAAGAGGCTGCCGGGTGCGGTCGCATCGATAGCCTCCAGCCGCCCTATTCATTGTTCTGGCGGCATTTGGAAAAAGACGCCATGCCTTACTGTGTTGAGAACAATATCACTATTCTCGCCTATTCTCCTCTGGCCCAAGGACTGTTGACCGGTAAATTCGGTCCCGAACATAAGTTCGCGAAAGGTGATCACCGCTCGAAAAACAGGCTTTTTGAACCCGAAAATTACCAACGAGTGCAGCAGGCCTTAGCTACACTGCGTCCTGTCGCCGATCGGCTCGGGGTAACTCTCGCACAACTGGCCCTGGCTTGGCTTATTTCGCAACCAAATACGTGTGCAATCGCCGGGGCTCGGAATGCGGAACAGGCGTTGGATAACGCCAAAGCGGCAGAGATCCTTCTGTCGGCTGCCGATTTAGAAGAAATAGGCGAGATCGGCAGTACCGTTGCTGACCATTTTGACGATAATCCGGTAATGTGGAAATTCTAGCCTGCAATAGTGTAAAGAAGTTGTTTCTGTTGAAGTGTATCCAGCTTGAAAGAGAGGTGGGAAGATTAGGAAAATGATTTTGTTTCGGCTGATTGGCTCACCACCTGAGCCGCGTACCGTTCATATTCCGAGATATAAATTTGGTTGCTGACTCCTGAGCACTGTTTGGGACAGCCTTTCATCTGAGTGGTGTCAATGATTTCCATCAAAGATTTACCGTCGGTCCACCAGCTAAAGTTACAGTTACGACAAACCCAAAGAGCACGGGCCATTTTTCTGTAGCCTTTCTCCGCGACCGGGCGCGGGCAAATGATGGGGCGCGGCTTTGTCTCAGCTTAGCATTCAGTATCGAATATGCGCATGTCCGCTCACACAACCTTGCTACCGTGAGCTTACAGAAGCAAGACGGCTATTGCAAGAAATTTATTAGCTGGGTTGAAAATTTTCTTTTTTTAAAAGTATAAATGAAATCCAGCATCCATACTTGGTGACTTCTTTACTAGCAATAGAGATTTTATTGGCGAGATTCGCGATGGGGTTTCAGTCATGGTGAGAAGAATTTTTCTATTAGTTTTGGTAACCGGGATGCTGTTTGACTGCATGGGGCACGAAGAAGTTTATCGTCAACGTAAAGCCATGAGAGAGGGGTGGCCACCGGAAATCCTCGGGTATTACGCTGACGAGGTGATCCGACCGGGCGAAACCTGGAAGGTTTATTTGCGATTCATTGACCGCGACTGCGATATGACGTACATAGTGGCAGATCTGACTCAGGCCGGCTTTGGTTCATACCCGGTTAGTTTCACTCAAATAAAGGAGACAGGCTGCCAGGAGGTAAAGGGCTACATTTTTCTCAAAACACCCCTTGACCAATATTTGAGGTGGGATCAATTCGAACTGAAGGTTCTTATTCGTGACCGGCGAGGCAATCGCAGCAAGCCCCTCTTTTTTCCATTAAGTTTCGGGATGTCGTCAGAGGATAACTTGCCTGAAAGCTGGCAGGTAGCCGCTGAAAAGCCACTGGGTCCCATGCGATTTGACCTTATGAGTTCCCAACGACTTCAGTCTGGCGGGAGTTGATAAATCGAATTTGTTTACCAGCTTTTCTTGCCAAGCACTCTATGCAAATGCCTTCACCATTAAAGGTATGGCCACGAAGGTCCCCACTGAACTGCCAATGTTGGTGAAGACGACAACAAGCAATATCCGCGTAATCTTATTCTTCCAAAACCCTTTGAGAGAAGAGATGTCCTCGGGCAGATTCTCAAAATCCCGCACTCTTGGCTTTCCCAGAAAAGCCTCCACCAACCCAGAAACCCAACCAGCAGCGATCATGGGATTAAGGGATGTCAATGGGGAGGCCAAAACAGCAGAGAGAACAGTCAGCGGGTGGCCCAGAGCAATGGCGGCACCGAGGCCTGCCAGAACACCATTTGCCAAGACCCACCATTTGATCATGTGGGCGCCGGTTGCGGTCCCGGCGGTGAAAAATCCAAGGATGAACAATCCCACGATGAGCATCGGAATGAGCCATTTAAGACAGGTGGTTAACCTGCTCTTGGGAGGGATCTTGCTGAGTTCATCAATATCTACCGGCAAATTCCAGTAACTTTGAATCCCTGGAACGTGCCCCGCTCCCACGACTGCAACGATCTTTTGCCCCTGGGCTGTTCTGATCCTGTGAGCAAGATACTGGTCTCTTTCGTCGATTAAAATACTCTTTATTTCAGGAAGTTCTTCCCCCATTTCTGAGAGAAGTGCCTCGAGGGCATCCTTCTTTTTCATCTCTTCAATGTCTTCTTGGGTGAGCGAATCCACCTCCCCTGCCGAGGAGATGATCTGGGCCAGCAGCTTTACCTTCGTCCATAAACCCATGAACCGCCAGGTCCTTGATAGGGTGGTGCGTATATCCCTGTCTGCCAACCGAACACTGGCACCCATCTCTTCCGCCGCTCGGATGGCTCGCAACATTTCTTCACCCGGCTTGCTCCCCAATTTCAAACCAATTTTCTTCTGGAAATGGGCAAGCATCAGATTTGACAGTAGGAGAAAAGCCTTTTTTTCCCTGATTACTTTGATGAGATTGGTATTTTGCCATCTGCTTTCCTGCGTCAGCGATTGATATCTAGATTCGCAGAGTTCGACACATACCGTATCCGGCTTTATCTCCTTAATGACTTGAGCAACCAGATCGGCACTCTGGCTGGAGACATGGGCGGTTCCGATTAGATTTACCTCTTTAGCTTCGTAAGTTAGTTGAAGGATATTATCGCTGTTAACCATGGGTATTACACGCGTTGCCTTTTCCGGAAGGATAATAAGTTGTGGCTTACTCTAATTTCTCTTGCAAAGGAAATCAACCAGGGGCGGGGATAATATTGTGCTAGACCGCTTGCGTAAATAATTTGCAAATGAAAGAAGTTACGGATTAAACAGGATAAGCGGCTTTTAGTCCCTTGAGGAAATTTCCAAAGGCTGTTGAAGAAAAATAAATTATCCTGGTTTGCGGCCCTAAACAGACCTCATCGCCATCCGCTAATTGGTATTTTTCATAGGGTGTCAAGGGCCGACCATTTATGAGAGTCCCGTTTTTGGACCCACAATCCACTAAATAACAGGCAGTACTGGTGGGGTGAGCGTAAAGGTAGGCGTGAGACCTGGACACCATATTGTTATAGATGACGACGTCATTGAAAATAGCGCGTCCTATGGTGATGGTATTTTCAGCTGAGTCAGCTTTAGTTTTCTTTATCTCGATGACTCTGGCTTCTAAGGCAACAGCGTCTGGGGCGCCTTGTTTGAGCTGTTGCATAACATAGGGGTCATCAATTGAGGTTGTGTTGAGCTGAAAGACCGCTTCACTGTCCAAAACACTCTGGACTTTTTCAAGCAAGAATCCGTGAGGGTTGAGTCTGACAAATTCGGAAAAGTCGAGACTAGAAATGAGCGAGAGGTAATGTGAGATTTTCTTGTACTTGAATCTTTCAGTTGATTCAAACTTTTCGATTCTCTCAAATTGCCGAAAGTTCTCGGCAAATTCCAGGGCGATTCCCTGGATCTTATCATCGATCCGTCTAATTACTGCATTGCCCCGGAGGCCTATAGCCTGATCACTGTCGATAAAGCTTGGCGGCAGATAAAAGGTTACCACCGCCTGATCGCCGACTTGAAACTCGCGCCAATCTTTGGTTTTGATGAGGGCACCTCCCAGGCTTACATTCTCGGTTATGCCCTCAGTCCCGTATTTGCCTTTGGCGTTGAATATTTCCGTCGGAAAGTGATGCTTAATGCGAACATATTTTCTGCGCTCACGCGTCGTCATCAGACTCCTGTCTTGCCACGGGGTAGTAAATGGGTTCCATAGTCCGCCTATTTTTATGGCGTAAACGAAATTATGCAAATCTTATGCCCACTTAGAGAGAGCTCTCCCATTAGGTGACGTTCCGAATCTTTCTAACTTTTATGGTCTAATTCGAATTCTTCGAGAGAGTACGACTTTTTCTTATAAAAATGTGTCCTCTCTCCATAAGGCTGTTGTTTTACGGAAGTCAGGATTAAGTTAAAGACAAAGAGCGATTCTCAAGGTAAAATTAAAACAGAGTGTCAAAGAGGTTTAACCGGTTTTGATTGTAAGATGAGCCCACCTTCTCTTCCCTTGCGGCACAACCTTGAGCGTGCCGTAAAACAATGATAATGTCGCGAGGGACAGGCAGCGGAAGGTTTTTCTCCACGATGGCTGTACCAGTGAAGAGCGATGCGTCGATTATCGTTAAGTTGACTCTGTGGACCCAACTAAATCGCTAATACGGTCAGAAGGAGAGTTCATCTTTTGGCGGAGTCGAGAAAAGTAGGCTTGACTGTTCTTGATAATGAGCGCCAGAAAAGACCATGTTAATTAGGGAACGATAATCTCAAGCACGTTTCAGCACGAATAGACTCGAAGTGAACCTGACGGAAAATAAGGAGAAGGTGAAATGCCAGAGGGTAACCAAGACATTTTGGAGCAAATCGTTACAATTCTTGTCACAAATGGAGTCGAGAATTTCTTAGTTGTTGCTGAAAATCCAGAATCACAACAACAAGTCGGCGAAGACTTTCGTGCCGTGTTTGGCGGCAAAAAGAGCAGGATAGTGGCAATGCTCATGCGGGTTCTTCAGCAAAAAGAGGACAATTTAGCCCTAATTCTCGACTCTTTTGTTTCTCTCGGTCATCTTGATAAAACAGAGGAAGAAGGGGAAGTAGACAAGGTGATAGAACGCCTCAGAAAAAACTAAAGTAGTATTTGGATACCGATCCAGTCGCGGTGCTGTCCACCCCTTCAGAGCATTGCGCAAATGCGGCTAATAATGACCGCGCGAGCAAGGGTATAAGAATCATGAGACGGAAAGAAGATATCCAGAAGGCAGATGGGAAGCTAGGTGTACTTATCCCGGGAATGGGAGGGGCAGTGAGTACTACCTTTCTGGCGGGGGTGGAAGCGGTGCGGTGTGGTATCGCTCTTCCTGTTGGTTCGTTAAGCCAAATGGGGACCATCCGACTGGGAAAGCGGTTCGAATATCGCATTCCACGCATTATGGATTTTG
>JASFEM010000124.1:0-10143 GCA_050124835.1 Syntrophobacterales bacterium
AATCACACCTAATGAAGGAGGGTAAGAAAATGAAAAAGGCTATCTTGTTTGGTTTGGTTGGGGGACTGATTATGGTGCTTTCATTTTCGGTGGCTGCCAAAAAAGAGTTTGAAGAGCCTCTTCAAGCGCCTACGAACTTCACTTGTATGCTTATCCCTGACTATGTCCAATTTAGTTGGCAAGGAGTAGACGGAGCTCTCAAATATGCTATTGACGTTGAAATGGTACTCACGAATCCTGGTTTTGAAGGACAGACAATCGAGTTGGACTTTAACACGGCTGATCGAGACGACGGCGAGGACCCGACTGTGCCCTTTCTTACAGTACACGCTTCAGACTTCTCCGCTGATTTAGACAGTGGTGGTATAGCCGAAAGGTTATATGGCCAAGTAACCGCGAGGGTCAAAGCCATGAATCCTCCAGGAAAAGGCTCGAAAAGGCAAAATAATCCCTTCTCAAATGAATGCAACTTTGAGCTTCCACTACCACCTACTTAATACTGCCTAACAACTAATCTAGGGGAAGCGGGACTTTCTCCGCTTCCCTGCCTTTCATCTCTTTAAAGCCTTGTCCCCCAGCCGTATCCAATTCTTCGATCTTAAGCTACTCCAAATCAGTCGTCTGTGGTCAGAACATACTGATGTCGCTTAATGAGTAAATAGGTATTTCAATTTCTTTTTACCTTATGCCCTGCGCCCTGCACCTTGTGCCGGTATGTCACTGCCTCCTATCTCCTGACTCCTGACTTCTTCAATTAGGCACACTTGTTGCTTTTTAAAAACAACATCACCTCGCACCATCACCTTGAAATCAAAAGGTATGAAACGATGAAAACAGTAATCATCCTTGTTACTTGGCTGTTGGTCGCCATAGTTGTCGGCGTCACTTACGGAAGGTTTTGCGCCGCTGCCAACGCTTTTGATGTACAGATTCGCTCAATTTTGGGTATAGAATCTGATACCGTGGCAGAGAATTTGACAGCAGAAGAGTCGTTAGAAGAAGCAGCATAGCTTCCACAGTGCCTTCTTATCACTCCTAAGTCCTAGGCCTCCGGTCAGCTGTTCCAATGCGGTAGCACTTCCATTATTTACTATTGGAACCACGTCCCCTAACAGAACTCAATTTTGCCGCCAGTTTTCAAAGCGATATTTTAACCCCATCAGCAGGTTCCATTCGATGGGAACGACGAAAAGAGTTAAGAAAGTGGCAGTGCAGAGGCCGGTTACAAAAGTGGAGGCCATGGTGCCCCAGACTACCGAATAACTTGGAATTCCAATGGCCATGGGCAACAGACCAAGGGTGGTGGTGAGGGTGGTGAGCAGAATGGGTCGCAACCGTACTGTGATGCCCTCGGTGATCGCTTCACGGCGCGACTTGCCTGCACGGTGGCTTCTATTGATAAAGTCTATGAGGACCAATGAATCGTTGACCACCACTCCGGTGACACCGACCACAGCGATGAAGCTGTTAACCGTGAAAAGGCCCTGTGTGACAAATTTGCCAAAAACGACACCGATTAAAGAAAAGACCACAGCGGATAGGATAATGAGTGGTTGGAGGTAGGAGCGAAACTGGGTGGCAAGAATGACGTAGATCACCAGCACGGCCACAGAAAAGGCATAAGCGAGGGAGGTGTAAGAGCGTCGGGTCGATTCGAATTCGCCTGAGAAGTTTATTTCCGCGCCGGGATACTTGTCTTCAATGGTTCGATAGTAAGAGCGAATTCTATTGACCAGAGCCGGCGTGGAAGTGGGTGCACCAGGTCTGAGATTGGCCGTTAATGTGATAGCCCGGCTGTTCTGATAACGGTCGAGTTTGTTGGGTTCAATATAGGATTCCGTTTTGGTGAGATCACCTAACCGCACCGGTCCTGATGGGTGTGGGACAATTGGAATGGAAAGGGCTGCCTCGGGCACATCTAGATATTTCTTGTCAATTTTGAGCTTCAGGTCAATGTCTTCGTCGCTGGTGCGAAACTCGCCCACGAAGCGACCGTCCAGCACGGACCCCGCAAGTCGAGAAACGGCAAGCACCGTGAGACCGTATTCTGCGGCGCGCTCCTTATCCACACGGAACCTGTAGATCCGATTAGGTCTGCCCCTGTTGTCGCTGAGGTCCGTCAGGTTAGGTGCAATCTGATCGTTACTGCTGAGATAATTATAGATGTCCTTTGCCAGGGCCTCGACAGTCTCAGGGTTGGGGCCGACGACCCGGACATTTATGTCCTTTCCGGCTGGCGGGCCGGTTTTCTCTGGGCGAACACGAATGCGCCAACCCTGCTCTTGGAAGCGGCTGAGCTGCTTGCGGACGTAGTCCAGGTGTGTTATGGGATCGTTGGCGTGGTTTTCGGGAAAATTTTGTTCTTCTTTACTGGGCATTTCCACATTGATGTGACCCAAGTTACTTCCAAAAATCGGTTGGTAGTCTTCATCTATGTAGAATCCTGCCATTGCTGTCCCTGCTCTCAACTGGCCTGGTCTGCCGGGCAATATAAAGTTAGTGATCTCTTTGAGTTTCCGATGCGTTGATTCGATGGGGGTTGCAACCGGTCCTTCCAATTCAATGTAATAGTTGGTGTACTCATCCGGGAAAAACTTGATTTTAATTAGCGCCATCTTGCCGGTCACGGAAACTCCGATGATAAACAGGGCAGCAACAAAAGCGACAAAAACAGCGCCAAGACACGCAACAGGACGGCGCAAGGTAAAGGCCACGAGTCTGTTGGTTCCCCTGTGAAGCAGAGACATGACCCAGCGTTCCTTTCGGGCCGGCTTGTTTTCTCTTGCCTCTTTTTCGGCGTGCTGCCATCCGGGCCAATCCATGAAGTGTGACGGCAGAATAATTAGGCATTCAAATAGCGAAGCGACAATTGCAGCGGAGATTGCGATTGGGATCTGGGCAAAGAATTCACCGGTGGAGCCTGACATGATAAACATGGGTAGGAAGGCAGCGACGGTGGTCGAAGTTGCAGCGATCACCGGGGCGGCAACTTCTGAAGTTCCATTGACCACTGCCTCTTTAAGAGGTTCGCCCTCCTGCAGGTGCCGGTATATATTCTCAACCACAACTATAGCGTCGTCCACGATGATGCCACTCACAAGGACGAAAGAAAAAAGAGTGATCTCATTCAAGGAGTTACCGCCTACCCACATGATGATCATGGTCACCAGAAAGGCAAAAGGTATTCCGACCATGGTAAGGACCGCGTTCCGAAAACCCATAAAGAAATAGATGAGAACGCTAACCAAACCTATACCCACAAGGAGGTTCATGCCGAGCGTGGAAATGGAATCGTCTATGTGCACCCGTTGGTCCTGAGTAAGGACAACCTCTACTCTTTCTTTTTGCAGTAGAGGCTTGAACCGCGCGACGATCTCTTCAACCGCCGGAACGATGTCTAAGGCGTTACCATCCTCAGTCTTGATGACCCTTAAGGTGACGCAATCTTTTCCATTGACCGAAGTAATGACGTATGGGTCACGGTAGGACATGCGAGCGTCAGCCATTACGTCACCCACTGTGACAAAAGATCCATCACTATCACGACGGACAATTGTCTCTGACACCTGCCGACGTGAGCGGTAACGTTCGTCGACCACAATGACAAATTCGCCGGCCTCGTTGGTGTAATCGCCTGCCGGGACAGAAATATTGGACTCGCTCAGCGCCCTGGCCACCTCTTCAAATGTGACGCCGTACTTGTCCAGAAGAAGAGGGTTTAGATAGACATGGAACTCGCGGAGGTATTCTCCATTGAGTTCTACCTCCTTGACACCAGGTAACTGGCGCAAGTGGAGCTTCATCTCCTCGGCCATCAACGAGAGGGCCCTGTTGGATCTGTCGCCAATAAGATTTACGGACACCGCCGGGAGCCACTCGCTGACCCTTATTTCGGTAAATTCAGGTGGATCAATGCCTACCGGAAATTCGTTCATAATGCTAAGAACTTTGAGGCGCAGCTCCTCATAGAGTCTGTCATAGTCTGTGTCATCTATGAACTTGACCAATACCGCCGAACGCTCGCGATAGGAGGTGGATTGGATGAACTCCACCGACTCCAGGTCGTTCAGGGCATCTTCAATTTCACGAGTGATGAGAGATTCGATTTCTTCAGGTGAGGCTCCAGGAAGTATGGTGGTTATCTGAACCTTGCCCATCTGCACATCGGGGTAGCGTTCTACCGGCAAATCAAAAAGAGAGAACAATCCCACCGCCATGGCCAGGACAAAAAGCAAATTGACCAGGACTGTTTGCCTCAGAATGTAGTAAAGAAAGCGCTTCATGCTTTCAGCCTGAAGATTTAAATTGAAGGTTTAAGATTGAGAAAACTGAGAACCTCAATCGGCAATCTGCAATCTCAAATCTGCAATCCGTTATTCCGCTGCTTTCACCTTGAACTTGTCGCCGGGTCTCACTTCCGGCGCCCGCACCCTGGAAGCGCCCTGCGGACCATTTCCAAGAAAAAGAACGCGGACTTTTTCACCATTGGCCCTCGTCAACCAGAATTCTTCGTATCTCTCTAAAACAGCTGAAGCAGGGACCAGTACTGCGCCGGAAGGGTCGGGGATTATCAGCGTGAGCTCGGCACGCAACCCTCCCCTTTGGTCAGACAGTCCTTCGCGAATCGCCAGATCGATGTTAATTTTGCGAGTCTCCGGATCGAAAGCCAATGAGACCCGCTCCACTGATGCTTTAAGCTTGCGCCCTCCCTCGCTTTCATCCGGAAGGAACAATTCAACGGTGCCATTCTGTTTCTTTAGAGTGCTGTATTCCGCCGGCGACAGCGAAAAGGGAACCAGGAGAGTGCGAAAATCGCCTGCTCTACCCAGATGTTTACCAACCGAAACCCATTCCCCTGGCTCTACCGCCCGCTCAGTGACGGTCCAACCCTCAGGAACCTTGATGAGGTGGCGCGCCCTTCGTTCTCTGAGCTCGGCTTCTTCGACTTTAAGATTTTGGATTTCGAACTGTGCCTGATCCATTTTATTCTGGATGGTGTCCAGCTTTGACTGGGCTGCGGTCTCACTGTCCACCAGTTCTTGAAACCGCTTAACGTCTTTGCCGTAATAGGTGATCAAGTTTTGTAGACGTTTCTGGTTAACCTGGTTCTTCTCGATAGCCAGATCGATAAACGTCGTATCCAGCACTGCAAATAGACCGTCCTTTCCGATCGGGTCACCCACGTCCGCAGTCACCTTGATGCAACGCCCTGACTCTTCACTGACAATGTCGAGAATGCGCCTGGCCCTTGTGTAGCCGATGAGTCTGACCTGGCGCATGGCCGGTTTTGCGGCAAACACTCCCTCTTGCATCGGTGATCCTGATGGATCTTGGGCAAATGTGTCCAAGGCCAGTAGAATAAAAATGGGGGTCAGAAGAAGAATAAATATCTTGCATCTCCTGGTATCCTTCATCACGATTCCTTCCTAGGTTAATCACTACTCTTGCGAAGGCTGAAATCCAGCGCTTGTCGAACAATCTCGTCCAGATTTTCTTGGGGAAGAAAACGAAGCCGTTGCTTGATGAGCAGCGAAGCAAGACCGTGCAGGCTTGCCCAGAGTGCGATCGCCGTAGTCCCGGCATCTTCTCCTGAGAAAATACCTGCATCCAAACATTTCCGAACGTGCTTTTCAAAATTCCGAAAGGCCTTGAGTGGAATGGACTCCTCGTCCAGGGCTGATTCTTGAACGACTTCCTCTGTGGCAAACATGAGCTCGTAGAGCTCAGGATTCTCCAGCGCAAAATTAACGTAGTAACGCCCTCCAGTACTCAAACGCTCCAACGGGTTGCTAATTTTTTCCAATTCTTTCTGCAATGCTAAAAGTTTTTCGAAGCCCTGGTAGCAGAGTTGCAGCATGATATCGTTTTTGTTTTTGAAATATAGATAGATAGTACCCGGACTGTACTCGATTTTTTTGGCGATCCTTCGCATGGAGACATTCTCGTAGCCGCCTTTGGCGAACAACTCCATGGCTGCCTTGAGGATGTGCTGGCGCATCCTGTCCGTGTCCCTTTTCTTCCTTTCCTTGATTCCCATACCTTTTGTATTTAATGAACAATGATCAGTTTGTCAACACCGTTCAGTGAAAAGAAAAAATTTTTAGCAGCTCCAAGCCAGGCATAAAAATCTTCTCCTCAATTCGCAATTCCAAAGCTTCTGCTAAACAATAGAAATCTTTCTTATAATTAACTCGATTGAAAAATAAAGATAAATTACTATTTTAATTATTAACACTTTTAGTCAACATAATTTATCAATCTACTTTATTGACAACATGCAAATAAGTATAGTAATTTCTCATCACCTTCGTAACACATGCTTAGAGTCAGTCGCGGACTAATTTGTTGCAAGTTATTGCAAATTTTAGATTATCCATCTTAACACTCATTTTGACACACCGGCGAACACCAATAGGTAAATTTATCCAAGAACCATTTCAAACAGATCTAACTTAGGAGGGGGATGCATGAGGGGTCATGGCCAACTCTGTGACACCCTGAGAAAGATAATCGCCCAACTGTACGTGCTAAGGGAATCCTGCACGGGCAAGATTGAAACTGATAGCTCCACTGAGAATCTCAGCTGGTTCCAAGGTGCTGAGGCCCTCTTAAAAGAAGCTGTAGACAGCCTTCAAAATCTACATTTTGACCTGGATGAGCTGACGTCGATGGCGAAAAACGAGGGAAATAACTGGGCCGACGTGGAGCGGTTAATTAGGAAGCTGGACGATTCTGCAGTATCCGATTCCCTGCATTCCTAGTTGCTGGGTATTCGGACCATTCTATTAGTCTTACACTTCAGGAAAAGCAGTAAATCACTTTACAAAATTGGCGCAAACGCTGAGTTTAACCTGCCTGGTTTTCCCTTGCTTCGTGTGGTGGAGCTTTTCCCATTTCTTCTGCTGGCAAAAATTCGGGGAACGGTAGATCGTCCGTGGAATAATCTAAGCGAGTGCGCCTGATGTCGATCTCGAGATAATTTATCATGACCTTGAGCATCTCGCGACACAGCTTCTCGTAACTAATCCCGTCACGTTTTAATTCTATTCCTTCTTGCCTAATTAAGCGATCAACAGCACCAAGCACCCGACTGAAGTTGCCGATCGCCAACTCCCTGTAACAGTCATGTTGCAAATGGGCCGTGGCATCAGCATGGTCATCCAAATTTGTCCAACTGTTTTCCCCTTTATTTCTATTTCTTTTATCCTCCTCCAACATTTTTGCAAGGTAATCCTGCAGCAATTTTTCAATCTGATTTTCGCTTAATTCTGCCATTTCGCTTGTTCCACCGTCGCTTTATAACTGTAATCGCTTTAGCTGGTCAAGCCGTCAGCTATCAGCGTTCAGCCATCAGCCAAAAGTCTGCAATCTACCCTTTGCTCTATGCCCCATGCTCTATGCTTATTGCAACTGACAACCGCCCAAACGGGCTACCTGTTCTCTGGCTGCTGCCTGCTGCCTACTGAATTGTCCCCGAGTCTCCGTCTCACTCCATCTCCGCCTCGCGTCATATCCCGTACTTTCATGTTCTTACTTCCCCCCGAGGTGTTGCCAAATCCCCATTATCGCCTCAGCCCCACCCAAAGGGAGTGATATGTGTGTATTGTCCGGCACCTTGAAGTCCCGCGGATTAATTCGTATCAGTTGAGCCTTGTGTGTTTGTACTAGATATTCAGAGTGGTTACGAACAGTAGGGACGGCTTCACCCGCGCCAATTTCCACGACTGCCAATCGACAGGTTTTGGTAGATAAACCATCGAGCCAGTTTGCCAGCCTCTTCCTTTGTGAAAGAGTGCGTGCGGCAATCCATGCCCAGTCACCAAACATCAGAATGTTGGGGCGAGCGATAGCGCCGCAGTTCTCACATCTAGGCAATGGTTCCATGGCCTCAAAAAGATCTTCATCGACCATAACCGTGAGATGACGAGCGTCCCAAATGTCGTCACCGCATGGCGTAACACATTGAAAATGGTGAATAGAGCCGTGACATTCCTCAATCTGTTCCTCATTGTATCCGGCCTTTTGAAAGTGTCCGTCCACGTTTGAAGTAAAGACGAAATATCCTCCTCGCTTCTGTTCAGCAAGTTGCAGCAGTTGGTGAAAGCCGTTGTGGGGTGAGGTTTCTCGGTAGAGATTCAACCGATGCCCATAGAAAGCCCATGCCAGATTCGGTTTGCGGTGAAACCAAACAGGATTCGCCATTTCAACGAAAGACTTCCCCAACCTCGCTATGGGCGGGTATGCCTTCCAAAACCCCTCAGTTCCCCTGAAATCTGGCAACCCGGAGTCAACACCCATTCCCGCTCCAGCAGCGATAAAAAGCGCATCGGAATGTTCGATCAATTCAGCCGCTCTTTTGAAACCCTCTTCTGCTTTCATTTCTGTAGTTCAGACCTTAAGTGGGCAAGCTTATGGCTTGCTACGGTAGAACAAGATTGAGATCTTGTCAAAAAGAAACACCAGACAATCAAAAAATCGAGTAGCCAGGAGTCAGGAGTCAGCGGTAAACGGTAAATCGTTATTGAGCATCCAATATCTCAAATCCCTAAATTCCTTAATCTGCAATCTCCAGTCATTTTAATACTACATCTTGACAATATTTGATCTTGAGTTAGAATATATTGTGGTAGGCATAGACTCCTCCTTGTCTTGACCCTACCTATGGCCCCAGCTCCATCGATCCACCGCGCAGACCTTGTCGGAACCAAAACCGGCCCAGTGCAACGTAGGTCGATGGGGCTTTTTTTACCTTCCTTGAATCAGCCGTTTCTGTTAAGATGCGAATACTTCACTCGGCAGAGTTATTTATGGGCTCCCTCCTCGTATCGGCGCACAAGGAATAAACTAATCAAGAAAGGGGTACCGATGACCGTTAGAAGAGCCAAACTCCACTTACTCAAATGTTCCCGCTGCAATGCAGGTCTTTGGATTAGGACAACCGTAAAGACATGTCCTCTCTGCGGAAGCTTCCTGCCGACGCAAACGGAATGACCCAGGATTCGAATATGGCTGCACCTTCAGAAAGACGCGGATACCGCAGGGCTGAAATCAGATGGCCAATTGTCATCTTGACCAATCGCGGCACAATCGTCGGAGAAACCAGGAACGTCGGCGTCGATGGCGCATTTCTTTTCTGTTCGCAACCGCTCCAAAAAAGAGAGAAGTTCAGGCTGTTCATTATGGCACCCGACCGCAGGGCTCTGGAAATCCCTGTTGAGGTGGTTTGGTCAAACCCTCATGGCTCGGAAGAGGACATGCCACCACGGGGAATGGGTGTTCACTTTGAGAGAATCTCAGATGAGGACCGAGACTTCATTTCTAATCTGGTTTCAGACCACCTCAAAGAGTCAAGCTTTGACTAGAAGGACAAAAAGTAAGCAGCTTACCGTTCATCCGTCACCACTAACCCTTCACCGTTTACCCCCCCCCGATATCTAAACGTCTTCACCTTTTTTGTGTTGAAATCCCCAAAAACTTCCGGTAAAGTCACCCGACTCAAACTGCAAGTGGAGAAAACCTGTAGATAACTGGAGGCGATCATGCAAAAGTTCATAAGAAGTTCTCTCTTTCTGGTAGTTCTGTCTCTGCTATTACTCATAGGGAATCCATTGGTTCTGGCCAAGGGCAAAGGCAAAGGGCGCAGTGGTGATCGTCCACCTGGCTGGGATAAAGGAGAAAAAAAGGGCTGGCAGAGTGATGTTCCACCAGGACAAGAGAAGAAGGGTAAGATAAAAGAATCGGAAGAAAAAACAAAAGAAAAGTCCGATCGGGCCAAAGAAGAATCCGAAAAAGCGAAGGAAAGAACCAAGACAGAATCAGAAGAGATGAAAGAGAAGGCTCAAAAAGAAGCGGAGCAGAAGGAGAAGAGAACCAGAAAAGAAGCTGAAAAACGAACCGAAAAAGCCGAAAAGGAATCTGAAAAGGCCAGGGAGCAAGCCGAGCTAGGAAAAGACGAGGCGAAAAAACAGCAGAAGAAATCAAAAGAGAAAACAAAGCAGTAACAGAAAAATCGAGAGTAGAGATTCGAACTCCAGTTCACTCCATCATCATTCGATGTATCGCTGAAACTCCTCGAGGACGACTTCGATGGGAATTGCGAAACCTATACCCTCTGTGTTGGCGATTATCATTGTGGTGACACCA
>JASFEM010000125.1:0-9946 GCA_050124835.1 Syntrophobacterales bacterium
ACTTATTTAAGGTGTTTCACCAAAAATCTCATATGTGCCACAGGCATAGGGGAAGGCTACTCCACAACGAGCAATTCACGCCATTTTATGGCAGTGTCCCAGTTAGGAAAGCACCAAATCTTCATGTAAGCCCTGGCCGAGCCGAGATGTGCACAGAAAGGTTGCTCAGATGCTCGTTGTTTCGCAGCCAGCCCGTATGCCTTTGCTGGTGTCTCTTCTGAGTGACTGCGGAAGGTCTGTGCCACTTCCCCGGCTGTGGCTGGGGGAGCCCCTGGCCCCGTTCCGCAGGAACGGGGAACAGGGAGGGGGTGCCTTCCCCCGGTCACAGCCGGGTGTGAAGTGACCAGACCGTGAGACTCGGAACGACAGAAGAGACACCAGGATAGGCATTTTAATTCTAGAATCAGGGCAACTGGCTTAGTTAACAAAGATCAACTATCAATTTTTGGGGAAACTCCTGTGACTTATTTCCCTTGACGGTCATAATTTTTTTGACTAGACTTACTCCAATATCATTAAATAATAAATAATATGAAGATCTTAGCTAACTCGTTCTTAAATCATCTTCGACAAAGTGAACTCAGGTTGACCAAATCAATTCTGCGATGGAAGTTGCAGAAAGAGGGTCAGCCCCTGCCTAAAAACGATGAACTGGATGCTGCCGCCTCACGTCTCCTCGATGAAGCGCGCGATATCGCCAGAAAAACGGGTAAAAATCTCTTTGATATTCTCAAGGAGCAGGCGAGAGACTTCTTCAACTCAAAGACTTCATAGGCCACCTAAGGAGAAAGAATGCTGGTTGCAGAAGATTTTTTTGATCTTGGCAACTGGGCCCATCCCGAACTCTTCGCGGGGGGCGATCCAGTATGGCAGGTTTTCGGTCGCCTCAAATCTCACCTGGCCAAAGTGCTGCAACCCAATTTAGAGGAACTCGGTCGGTCTGGCCCCATGTTACGGGAGACGGTGGTCTTATATGAAGGAGAACTTCTCACCAAAGGATTTGATTTACGACCTGGCGATGCAACCAAAGGAAGCTTCCAGGTGATTCGGGATGGAAAAGTACTTGAGGACGCGACTGTACTCTATGCTGGCAGCTGCTTGATGGACGGAGACATTTTTATTGGGCCTGGAAGTGTGGTGGAGCCAGGGGCATTGATCAAAGGCCCTACTATCATTGGCTCCTACTGCGAGATCCGCCAGGGTGCTTACCTACGCGGCCACTGTCTTGTAGGGGACCGCTGCGTCATAGGTCACACCACCGAAATCAAGCATTCAGTTATGTTGGATGGTGCCAAAGCGGGTCATTTCGCCTACATTGGTGACAGCATTCTTGGAAACCGCACCAATCTTGGGGCGGGGACAAAGCTAGCCAACCTCAAAATAATCGACACGCCTGTAAGCGTTAAGGTGGGAGATAAAAGGTACGAGACCGGTTTACGAAAATTTGGTGCCATTATCGGCGACGATACGGAAACGGGCTGCAATTCGGTCACCAACCCTGGCACCCTGCTAGGCCGCCGCTGCCTGGTCTATCCGGCCGTGTCTGTCAGAAGTGGCTACTACCCGGATCGTTCGATTGTCTCTTGAATTAACAAATTTGGTTCCCGATGGCGCTCGACCAGCCCAGTTTTCGGCTTTTTCAGTGATACTTTAATTTTTTGGTAATTATTTTAGTTAATTATCGAAAATTATCGTTGACAAAGCGAATAGCTTCGGATAGTTTGTATAAAGATTTCATCAAAATCTTCTTCTTGGTAGTAACTATCGTCCAACCCTCTAGACCAAGAGGGCCAATTCCAGTAAACATTCTAGCGGGGAGGCAGGGGGAATGAATAAAAGCCAGCTTATTGAGCGAATAGCAAAAGAGGAGGGTATTACCATCAAGAACTCGGCCAGTGTCGTCAATGTGGTTTTCGACTCCATGGCTGAATCGCTTGCCAAAGGCGATCGTGTAGAAATCCGAGGTTTCGGCAGCTTTAAAGTCAAAGGTTATAGCAGCTACCAGGGGCGCAATCCAAAAACAGGAGAAATAATTCAGGTCAAGGAAAAGAAGCTTCCATATTTTAAGGTTGGTAAAGAAATGAAGGAGCGCGTCGACCGCTAGATCTATTACCACAGGTTATCCCCACACACTTCACAAATATAGCCTCACAGTGGGTTGTCTTTTTCCGGAGGAGATCACTCCATCAAATCTGGTGAAACAATCTACGTCCAACTGGTGCATATTTTTCACAAAACAGGATGAGCGTCGGGCCACCTGCACCAAACCAGCTACCTGTCCCTCAGCAAGTGGTGGTGCAGCAGTTCGGAAAAGCTCTCATCCCACCCTGATATTCGTTGATAATCCTAGCACAAGCATTTATAATTATTGGATAAATAGGACGCAAGAGGACTCGATAAAGACCTCCCTGTTAGCGGCGTACCCAGTATGAGTGAGCGATTAGAGGAAAGACATGCCACTTTTAAAAGGGTTGAAGAGATCTACCAGCGCTTCTATGAGGCTCTGCAATTAGATGGAATGCTGCCATACCGCAGCACAGAGTCGGGTATGTGGGCAGTTTCAGATGCCAGAGAGGTCTATCACGCTTTTTCCCATTTCCAGTTGGGCCAATACCATCATATGGCAGACCTGGGTAGCGGAGACGGCAAGGTGGCTCTGATCGGTTCTTTGTTCACGCGGGTCACGGGCTACGAGACTGATGAGGTTCTTTATAATAAATCGGTGGAAATCCGTGACGAACTCGGTCTTAGCAATGCCAGTTTTCAGCTACGAGACTACCTCCTGGCCGATCTGAGTTCTTATGACATCCTTTACCTCTATCCGGATAAACCTTTTTACGACTTGGAGGAAAAGCTGCGGTCTGTCTGGCAGGGACATTTAATCGTAAACGGCCCTCATTTTCCCCCTCGTCACCTCATCAAATTGACTGAAGCACCGCCTTCGGTGGGCAAATTTGTCCTTTACGAATCTTCCTGTTAAGACTGAGAGCTTATAAATCTCCAATCTGAAATCTAAAATCTGCAATCTGCTTGGCTAACTGGAGTCAGCCTGAAGAGCCCCTAATAGAAAAGTGTCAATCTTATCCAACAGTTGACGATAGAGACCGGAGTAGCTTTTACTTCCGTAGCACCGCACGCAGTTGAAGATTTCTCTTCGCAAAGCTCGCGCCTGAGGGCTCAATTCAATACCTGCCTCGGCCTCATTGCGGCGCAACCCCTGCTGCTCCTCCTCTATCAGGGCATGGCTCTTGCTCTTGAATAAATCCCAAAGCTCTGCCAACTCTCGGAAATAACACTCTATTTTCTGCTGTAATGGTGCGGTGGAATCAATTACTATTCCACCTCTCAGTGCCAGCTCTTTTGCGAGCCCCTGCAACAGTACTGAAATGGTACCAAATTCAGCCCCGCGAATGCCTCGTTTCCATTGTAACAACCAGGGGTTGCGCCATGACCACAGACGGTAGCTCTCACCCAAGGCCACGAGTTGTTCAGCCTCTTGCGCCATTCTTTGAGCAAGAGCCAAATTTCCATCGCTCAGCTGGATGACTCTCGAAAACCTTTTCCTATCTGGATCCCCACGATCTCGGACAACAGAGGTGGCCAGCAAATCGTACCAGATATTGAAGAGGGCGAGATTGCCCGATACATCGCCGGGAGTTTCCAGGTGAGGATAGGATAACAGCACGCGGCCCTCACCACACTTTCCCTCCACAACGGCAGGCTCATCTAGAAGACGCTCAGGATCCAGATTGATCCCATAAACTCTCTCCAGTTGCTCCCAGTCGTGCTCTGCTGCCAAAGTGTCGCAGACATTCAGGTCTGACACACAGAAGTTTCTTTCAGGATTGCCATAGGTTCCAAGAACTTGAATTTTCTCTGGCATCACAAGGTGGAATTGGGAAGGCCACCAAACTTGAAGCGAAACCTCCTCCTCAAGGCCCCACCAGAGGGGATGGGTGGTTTTTCGGCGAATCCGAATAGAACCACTAAAGTTAGGAAGCCTTTCAACCATTGGCTTACGCGCTACAGGTAAAAGAGACAGCCCCTCATCCACCTGGAGAGCGAGGCCGGCCCCGCCACAGAGTCCGAGATATCCTCCGCCGCTTCTGACAAATCGACGCAACCTATCTCGACCGCTCGCCCCCAGTGCTTCACTCTTGAGGCTGGCCCATCCCCCGGGAACAATGAGGAGTTGGTAACCTTTCAGAGCGTCTTTTCTTACAGCCTCTGCGCTCAGTAGGTCGAAAGAGAATCCAAGCTCCCTCAAAGTGCTTACTGCCAGGTAGCCCCACAGAAATGATTTATCCCAAAGCATGGCTACACGTCCTGGCTTCAGCGGCTCGAGATTGCTGACAGCGGACTCTGGTAGCTCTACGAATTCAGCCGAGGCTAAAACGTTAATATCCGGAGAAAAAAACAGGTCTCCACTATCAGCGTAAGGGCTCTGCGGCCCTCGCCAGCGGTAAACCGGCTTGCCATGAGCGATGCACCAATTAACGGTCTTTACGATCTCGGGAAAGGCGTCTTTTTCATGCAGCCTAAAACATTTTGCGGGAAAGGTCATGATTGGTCGGCAGGATTCTAATTGCGACGGGGAGCAAATTGTTCCAAGCCATTCTTAACTCAAATGCCTCGCAGCTCGCCACAATCTGGGCAGATCCAGGTTACGGAGTTACCGCTGATACCCCACTGGTTTTCTTGCATACAGGCAAGACATATCTGGAAACCGCAGTCGCAAGTCCAGCAGAATTTGTGCTCTTTGCGGCAACAATTACAGAAATACTTCTTCCTTTTTTCCCTTCGCAGCTCTATTGTTCGTTTCATCATTGCAAGTAATGAACAGCAACGGTCTTTCAGGCCGGAATCTTTCCGCCGCGTCCCACCTCGAGATCGTGGATGGGTATCAAAATATCGGCCATCTCTTTGACGCGTTGCGCGCTTTCGTAAGCCTCAATAGCGTTGAGGTGCACACCCGGTGTCACCGCAGGACCTACACTCGGGAAATTATTGCCATTACAACAGAAACCGGTGATGACCGCCGTTCCTTTTTCAGTCTCCACCGCCACAGATTGACCACCTGGCGTGTGCCCAGGAGTCAATATGACGCGAATACCGGGGACGATTTCCGCATCGCCCTTCACCCGAATCACCTCTGAGTCGTCAAGAAGGTCAGAATAATAGCGATGGTCAATGGGGTGGGGCGTCTCGAAGAAATCCAGTTCTGCTTGCTGCACGTAAACTTTTGCATTTGTACACTTGTAGGTATTCTCACAGTGATCGTTGTGCAGGTGGGTCTGAATGACGATATCCACATCTTCCGGCTTTAAATTCACCGTGGCCAAAGCGTCCTCAAACTCCATAATCTTCAATCCCGTTTTCTCTTCGGCCGAGGGAGGAACCATAAATTCCTCCATGCCGGTATCCACAAGGATTTTTTGATCGCCGCCCTTCAGATAGAACACGTATATCGGCAGAAAAATACGCTTCCCATAGCCCTTCTGATAAGTCATAATGCCCTGGTCGGTCTCATTGATGCCTACAACCAAGGGATGAATCACATATTTGCTCATCTTGAAAAGCCTCCTACAATTCTTCACTCCTAGCTCGGTCAAAATTCAGCGTCTAACTCACTCTTCGCCTTCTTCTTGCTTGCGCCACTTTTCGTACCAGCAGCTGAAATCATACATGCCTTGATAACTATCTTTTTCACGGAAAATACCCTCTGCTATTTCCAAAACCCCCTTGACATATTCAGCCGAGTAGTCGGTTATCCTGCGTTCGGCGAAAAACCTCTCATATAACTCATGACCAGAATCTAGGGTAACCTCCTCACCCTTGGCCTCTTGTTTCAACTTGTAGACCAATGGCTCCTTGGGCTTCATAAAAGGATCCCACCCATCATAGCCCTTTTTGAGGATGCGTTCCTGGGCTTTGGGAGACATTCCGTCGAAGATCGCCCTTTTTTTCTCTTCCTCTTCAGGAGTTAGTTTTGCCATAGCACCGTGGTCCTGAGCGTAACGAGCCAGTTGTTCCTTGAAGTTGTAGGCTATCTAGCATTGTCGAAGGCTCGAATAGCCCACGGCAAATCCTAAATCCGAATTTCCGCCTATTCCATCGGCGGAGACTCTCCTTGTCCAAACTCACAAGGTCTCAGAATCTCTAACTCTTCTTGGCTTGCCTCCCTGACCTCTTCTAATTCAAATTCATAGATGAGAGTCTTTCCCGCCAATGGATGGTTGTAGTCAAGGATGATCCGGTCCGGTTTCTTTTCTAGTACCAGATATCCAAATGTCACCCGATGGTTAGGATTGGTGGCCCTAACCCAGCGGCCTTCTTCCAGATTTCTACCTTCCGGAAATTCTTTGTAAAATTTCTCTTGAATCAGGGAGGGATTATTCAAGCCAAAGCCCTCTTCCGGTGGGACGGCGATTTGACCCTTTTCTCCCTCGCACATCCCGATCAATCTTTTTTCCAACCCTAGGATAACCTGATTGTAACCGGTTACGAACTCCATGTGGGCCAGACCTTCCTCGGGGTCACCCTTGATAATCTCACCATCTTCTAATCTTACCGTGTATTTAAGCACTACGTAAGTGTTTTCGGGTTGAATTGTTAACATGCATCCTTACTCCCTCTAGCCGCAGCCAAGCTCCGCAGCCAGTTCAGGATTTACTTGAAAGCCTAGCTCAAGTGCTTTCTCACAGTGCATTTTGGCCGACGGTTCATCGCCTACTGCGCGATAGGCATGGATTAGGTTGTTGTGGGCCAGAGCAAAATTGGGATTTAATTCGACTGCCTTGAGATTTTCCCTAATGGCAGCCTCAAACTCGCCTTTTTGGTAATAGACTCCACCGAGATTGGCCCTCACTGCGGCTTGATTGGGATCGATTTCCAGGGCCTTCTCATACTCAAGCATACCCTCATCTACTTTTCCGTTCTGAATCAAGGCGAAACCCAGGTTACTGTGGGCGATAGGGTGGCCGGGGTTTATCTCCACTGCCTTCTGGTTGGCCTCAATGCAAGCCTCCAAATTACCTTTACGTAAGTAAATTCCTCCCAGGTTGATGTAGGCCTCAACCATCTTTGGGTCAAAAACAATGGCCTGCTGGAAAGCTGTGATTGACTCGTCCAGTTGTCCCCTCCGGGCATAGGCAAGACCCAAATTGTAGTGCAGCGGAGCCGAGTAGGGCGTCGCCAGGAGCTGGCGCTTCAGAGCTCGAAAGACAGTGTCTTCCGAAACCTCCTCCTTTTTCTTCTCTTCCATAGTCATCTACTCCATAGTCGTGATATGTAATTCCAATTGCGCCAAAGCCTAACTAGGTCCCCAGTCAATGTCAATGGGCTCCTAGTAGAAATCAAGTCAGATATTCATTTTAGCAACCAGGTGATTACACCGCAAACAACACATCGGTGAGCCACCTAAACCTTCTCATCCTTCAAGCTCGCTTCAATACCATTAATCTCAGCCGCCACCAGCTCTGCAGGTCCCCTCGCTCCCAGGTTCCGGTAAATCTTCAAAGCCCGCCCTAGGTAATCCAGAGCTTCCTGTGGTTGTCCTATTTTGTATTTGAGTTCACCCAAACCAGTTAGGACAAAGGCAAGTCGATCGGCAACGCGGTGTCTCTCGTAGTAGGTCGAAGCTTCCTCAAAACTCTGAATGGCAGTCTCAAGCTGGCCATGGCTCCTGTACACCAGTGCTAGTTTCTCATTGAAATGGGCCAAGCCGAGTTCATCATTCTGGTTCTGGCATATTTCCTTGGCCCGGCTGAAAGCCTCCAAGGCTCCACTGAGATCTTCTTGATCTCTAGCTAAGTCACCTAATCTCTCCATGAGGTTTGCAATATTCTTTTCGTCCTCATTTTTTTTGAAAATATCAAACGCTTGCTGGTAATGGATAAGGGCCGTTTGATAATTGCGAGTATTGCGGTACACATCTCCCAGGCCAACAGCAGTTATGGCACTTCCTTCTTCGTTGCCCAGTTTTCCACATATGGCCTTTGCCTCTCTTAGATATTCTTTAGCCTCATTCCACCTACCTTTACCAAGGTAAAATTCACCTATCTTGAAACAGGCATTGGCAATGCCTGGCTCGTTATTGGTTGCCCGAAAAGCCTCCAAGTCCTGTAGGTGTTTCTTGAGAGACATGCTAGAACCTCGATTTCACCAGAATGCCAGGTTTTGTTCCTAATGATTTCAGACTGGAACATGAGCTCAGTCTTTATATAATATATAGCGGCTCCGGACAACTAATGAAGAGGTTTTCCAAACCCGCTTTTTTTATTGACAAACGCTGGGCTCCGGATTATAGATGAGGAGTGAGTGAATTGATTCACTATTTATTTTACCCTATTTTTGCCACCCCTTAAGGAGGAAACGATGAGCGAGGAAGTGAAACAGGCGATTATTGACTTCATGAAGTCGAAAAAGGGGAAGACCAAGCACTACTTCAACGAGCTCTGCAAGGCCGTTCCCGATATGAAAATGCGCCAGGTGAAGAAAGTCATCAACGAAATGGTAAATGATGGTCAACTGAAATACTGGTCCAGCGGCAGTACAACCCTGTACTTGCTGCCCGAGCACGCCGACCTGAGTAGAGAAGAAGAGGGAATGGGCGACGACTAGACCATCACACCGAACTTTTTGGCCCCGCACTGTTGTGTTTCGATCAAGTTAGTGGATTTATTTAAGAGGGTAACCCCAGGGTCGATCCCTATATTTTGACCGATTGCAGCCTTCGAACCAACGGCTTTACTATTGTTCGCAATTCCCCTGCCTGGAGCCAGGGGTTTCTGCTAGCTGCCCAGGGAATTTGGTCGGCTCTCTTTTTTCATGCACCATTAGATTTCTTCGGGTAAGGTGATTGTCAGCATCTGCGAGGGCAGGAAACCAAGACCTGCGGTCCAGATCCTTCCACGTTACCCCCCGGCGACTTCCTTGATCTTATTTTGATTGACAAAATTCATCAGACAGTTTATACAAACGTAAGTCACTGAGTGAATTGATTCACGAATAGCGCTATGGATTGTATTTCCTATCTGTCCCACCTCAACTTAAATAGCGCAACTATATGTAATTATTATGGAAAAGTGAAGCTGTTTATCCAATTAGCAGCCATGAGAGGGGAGGTGAGAGTTTCACAGTTTAGGTTAATTCGAATTCACTAGGCAAAGAAATTATTTCCAATTGAAGGAGGTAAGCGGAATGGCATTGAAACACAAGACCCCCCTACTGGACGACCTGGAAAAGGGGCCCTGGCCAAGCTTCATCTCGGACATCAAACAGATAGCCGCGAGGAAGCCCATGTGTGATGACCTTTTGGGCGTAATGGAACAGTCCTATGTAGACAAAGAGGGACACTGGAAGCACGGCGGCATTGTGGGCGTCCTGGGCTACGGTGGCGGTGTCATCGGGCGCTACTGCGACCGTCCTGACCTTTTCCCCAACGTGGCCCACTTTCACACCTTGCGTGTGAATCAGCCCGCAAGTAAGTTTTATTCCACCGAGCAGCTCAGAAATCTTTGTGAACTGTGGGAAAGGCGCGGCAGCGGCCTGACCAACATGCACGGCTCCACCGGAGACGTCATCCTCCTCGGCACCACCACCGACGAGCTGGAGGAGGTTTTTTACGAATTGACCCACAACTTAAATATGGACCTGGGCGGCTCTGGCTCCAACCTGCGTACCCCCAGCTGCTGCTTAGGTAAGGCCCGCTGCGAGTGGTCCTGTATTGACACCCAAGACATTACTTACAACCTGACTCAAGAATTCCAGGACGAACTCCACCGGCCCATGTTCCCTTACAAGTTTAAGTTCAAAACCTCGGGCTGCCCCAACGACTGCGTGGCCGCCATTGCCCGGGCCGACTGCTCCATCATTGGCACCTGGCGTGACAATATCCGCATTGACCAGGAAGCGGTGCGAGCCTACGCTGCCGGTGAGTTCGCAG
>JASFEM010000126.1:0-9912 GCA_050124835.1 Syntrophobacterales bacterium
TCCGCAAGCTCCTCCAGATTCAAGCCGGTCAGTAGCTCCTTGACGGCCTCAGCACCAATGCCCACCCTGAAGCTGCTGCCGTATTGCTCGCGCAACTGCCGATAGCGCTCTTCCCCGAGCAGCTCGTGTTTGCTCAGCGAAGTGTCACCCGGATCTATGACAATATAGCTGTCGAAATAGAGGACTTTTTCCAATTCCTTCAAAGTAAGATCCAGGAGGTTACCGACCTTACTTGGCAAGCTCTTCAGGAACCATATATGCGCCACTGGAGCCGCCAATTCAATGTGACCCATTCGTTCTCGTCGGACCTTGGATTGGATGACCTCGACACCGCATTTTTCACAGACGACGCCACGGTGCTTCATGCGTTTATACTTACCGCAGTTACACTCGTAATCTTTGGTGGGTCCGAATATCTTGGCACAGAACAAACCGTCCCGCTCGGGCTTGAAAGTCCGATAGTTAATGGTCTCAGGTTTCTTGATCTCTCCGTAAGACCACTCTCGGATTTTCTCCGGCGAGGCTAGGGAAATGCGAACCGCGTTAAAGCTTAAGGGGTCTTTGGGACGAACAAAAAGGTTGTACAGTTCTTTCACTGCAACCTCCTTGAGCAGAGCTAACCACGTTCGCCCTACTCTCTTAATTTTTTCTAATTACTCATCAATATCTTCTAGTAAACGAACATCCAAGCCCAGTGCCTGGAGCTCCTTCACCAACACATTAAATGATTCTGGCAACCCAGCCTCGAGGGTATTTTCACCCTTGACGATCTTCTCGTACATACGAGTTCTACCGGCAACATCATCGGATTTCACCGTGAGAAACTCCTGCAAAGCATAGGCAGCACCATAAGCCTCCATTGCCCAGACTTCCATCTCACCCAGCCGCTGTCCGCCAAACTGTGCCTTGCCGCCCAGCGGCTGTTGGGTCACCAGGGAGTAAGGACCGATGGAACGCGCGTGCAGCTTATCATCCACCAGATGGTGCAATTTCATCATGTACATCACACCTACGGTGACTTCACTGTCAAATGGCTCTCCAGTTCTGCCGTCATAGAGAATCGTCTGTCCCAAGTCGGGCAGATTGCCTTCTTTCAAAAAGGAGCTAATCTCGGACTCGTCAGCACCATCAAAGACTGGGCTGGCCACATGAAAGCCCTCGCGGAAGTGACCGATAAGGCTCTTAAGCTCTCTTTCATCTGCCTTGGCAAAGTACTCGTTAAATTCCTGCTTGGAATACAGCCTCCGGAGTTTCGCCAGCACACTCTCCCGGCTCTTGTACTCTTCTATGAGCTGAGCAAGTTGTTCACCTAGCCCTTTGGCTGCCCAGCCCAAATGCGTTTCCAACACCTGACCCACATTCATACGCGAGGGTACTCCCAAGGGATTCAGCACGATGTCCACCGGGGTGCCGTCAGCAAAGTAAGGCATATCCTCTTCAGGCAGTACTCGGCTCACCACCCCTTTGTTTCCGTGGCGACCTGCCATCTTGTCTCCCACTGAAAGCTTGCGCTTCACCGCCAGGTAGACCTTGACCATCTTAATCACACCAGGCGGCAGCTCGTCTCCCTTTTTGAGCTTTGCGATTTTGTCTTCGAAGACCATCTGCACCAGTTCGATCTGTTCGTGGTAGTTTTCCCAAATCGCTCGAACCTGTGCAGTTGCCTCGGGCTCGCCATCAACCTCAATCTCCATCCACTGGCCGGGAGCCAGTTGAGCAATAATGTCAGCTTCGAACACGCCACCCTTTTTAATTAGGGTCTTCTTGCCCTCCTTCATCGGCTTGGCACTAGATTTCTTTGTCAGAAGACGTTCCAGCTTTCTCAGTGCGCTCTTCTTGATGATCTTGATCTCGTCACGCTGATCTTTCAACAACCGCGCAATTTCCTCATCTTCGATGGATTTGGTCCGCTCGTCTTTGTCGACGCCTTTGCGGGAGAACACCTTAGCATCGATGACAATACCTTCCACCCCGGGAGGAACCCGAAGCGACGTGTCCTTCACATCTCCAGCCTTCTCTCCGAAAATGGCGCGGAGCAACTTCTCCTCCGGGGTGAGCTGTGTCTCACCTTTGGGGGTTACCTTGCCCACGAGAATATCACCAGTCTGAATCTTGGCGCCGATCCGGATGATGCCGCTTTCGTCAAGATCTCGCAACGCCTCCTCGCCGATGTTGGGAATATCCCGGGTGATCTCCTCTTTCCCCAATTTGGTATCCCTGGCCACCAACTCGAACTCCTCAATGTGGATGGAGGTGAAGATATCCTCCTTGACCACCCTCTCACTAACAAGAATGGAATCCTCGAAGTTGTAGCCACCCCAACTCATGAAAGCCACGATGACGTTGCGTCCTAAAGCCAATTCTCCCATCTCAGTGGCCGGGCCATCAGCGATGATCTGGCCCTTTCTCACTGGCTGTCCAGGCTGAACGATGGGCTTTTGATTGAAACAGGTATTTTGGTTGGAGCGTTGGAACTTGGTCACCTTATAAATATCCACCGCCGAAGACAGTGACTCATCTTCCTTGTCATACTGAGAGGCCCGAATCACAACCCGCGACGCATCCACATCTTCCACCACACCGTCCCGCCGAGCAATGACTGTAACCCCAGAATCCTTGGCCACAACCTTCTCAATACCGGTCCCCACGATCGGGGCCTTGGACTGTAGGAGTGGTACGGCCTGACGCTGCATGTTGGATCCCATCAGAGCTCGGTTGGCATCGTCGTTTTCAAGAAAGGGAATGAGCGAGGCCGCCACGCTCACCAACTGATTGGGACTCACATCCATAAAGTCCACCTCGTCGGGGAGAGCCATGACAAACTCCCCCTCCAGGCGGGACGAAACCTGATCTCGAACGAAGTTGCCCTTATTATCCAGAGGAGCGTTGGCCTGAGCAAAGGCGTGTTGTTTCTCATCCATGGCACTCAGATAGGTAACCTTGTTGGACACCTTCCCTTTTGCCACTTCCCGGTAAGGCGTCTCGATAAAACCGAACTCGTTTACCCGGGCATACGTGCTCAATGATACGATGAGGCCGATATTGGGACCCTCCGGGGTTTCTATGGGGCAAATGCGCCCGTAATGCGTGGGGTGGACGTCGCGCACTTCGAAGCCCGCCCGCTCTCGCGTCAGGCCGCCGGGACCGAGAGCACTGAGCCTCCGCTTATGGGTGATCTCGCTAAGTGGATTGGTCTGATCCATGAACTGACTCAGCTGACTGGTACCAAAAAACTCCTTGACCACAGCTGATACCGGCTTGGCATTGATGAGGTCATGGGGCATCAGCGTCTCAATCTCCTGGAGACTCATCCGCTCCTTGATGGCTCGTTCCATCCGGACAAGGCCGATGCGGTATTGGTTTTCCAGGAGCTCACCAACGGCGCGCACCCGACGGTTACCCAGATTGTCGATGTCGTCCACCGGGCCCTGCTTGTCCTTGATTTTAATAAGCCGTCGCACCGCCCTGAATATATCTTCCTTGGTAAGGGTCCGCTGGCTGAGAGGCACGTCGTTGGTGCCCAGCTGTTGATTGAGTTTCAGTCGGCCAACCTCTGATAGGTCATATTGCTCAGGGCTAAAGAAAAGATTCTTGAAAAACTCGGCGGCCACCTCCGGGGTGGGCGGATTACTGGGTCGCAGTTTACGATAGATCTCAAGGATTGCCGATTCCGTATCCTCCACTTTGTCCAGGAGAAGCGTATTCCGAAAGGACGGACTCACATCCAAACCATCCATGAAAAGCAAATCCAATGATTCGATACCGTGGGCCCGGAGAGTAACCAGGTGTTCCTCGGTGAGGGTTTCATTACACTGGATGAGAACCTCGCCGGTTTTCTCATCCACCACATCTCGGCCCACAACTCGCCCCACCAGGTTCTCATCTGGAAATGGTATTTCGTTAATCTTCGAGTCTTTGAGTTGCTGGATGAGTTTTGTTCCCAGCTTCCTTCCCTTCTTGGCCAGGACTTTGCCCGTTTTGGGGTGACTGATATCTACCGGCGCCCGCTGGCCCACCAGAAAATCTTTTTCCACAGGCTTCGCCACCCCATCCTTCTTGAGGTAGACACGCTCGGTTCGGTAGAAATAGTTGAGCAGCTCATCCGTGTTATATCCCAAAGCCTTGAGCAGGATCGTGATCGGGAACTTCCGCCGCCGATCAATACGAACATAAAGGATGTCTTTCGGGTCGAATTCTAGATCGATCCAAGAACCGCGTAGCGGGATGATTCGCGCAGAATAGAGCAGCTTGCCGGTCGAGTGTGTTTTCCCCTTATCGTGGTCAAAAAAGATGCCCGGAGAACGATGCAACTGGCTGACCACCACCCTTTCGGTGCCGTTGATAATGAAGGTTCCGTTCTCGGTCATCAGGGGTATGGTGCCGAAGTAGATTTCCTGCTCTTTAATGTCCCGAATATTCTTAACGCCACTTTCCTTCTCCACATCATAGACGACCAGCCGCACGGTTATTTTCAGTGGCGCCTCATAGGTCATTCCCCTTTGCAAGCACTCGTCAACATCGTACTTGACCCCACCAATGGTATAGCGGACGAACTCAAGGGACGCCGTTCCACTGAAGTCGCGTATGGGAAAGACCCCTTTGAAGACACCTTGGAGACCCTTGTCGATGCGTTCGTCGGGATCCACATCCTTTTGCAGAAATCGTTCGTAGGATTGTCTCTGCATCTCTATAAGGTTAGGGATTCCGACAATCTGTTTGATCTTGCCAAAACTTTTCCGGACACGATACTCGTTGGCCAATGAGGTTGCCATATTTTTTCCCTTTGGCTCCAACTCCGTCGCCTCACCTCGCAGGTCTAGTCATACACTCGGAGATGGTAACGGAGAAGGTGTTTCCGCCCCTAGGCTAGACCGCCAGGGGACAGAAACTACCAGATTAAGATTTGCAACCGTCCCAAAAAAGGTTCCCCCCGGGACGACCATGACAGTTGAAAATAAATCGGAAAATCCCGCTGCCCTCCGCAGCAGCTTTTTCCCTCCCAGCTCATTTGGCGCGCCCTACTTCACCTCGACTGTGGCACCAGCCTCCTCCAACTGCTTGACAACATCGTCAGCCTCTTCTTTGGACACACCTTCTTTGACGTTACCGGGTAACTCATCCACCAGGCCTTTTGCCTCTTTCAAACCCAGACCGGTGATAGCGCGCACCACCTTGATAACCTGAATTTTCTTGTCTCCCACTGCCGTAATGACCACATCAAACTCAGTCTTTTCTTCCTCAGCAGCGGCTTCAGCGCCTGCCGCAGCAGCGACGCCCGGCATTGCCATGGGCATTGCAGCCATAGGAGCTGCTGCAGACACCCCCAGTTCTTCCTCCAACTCCTTGACTAACTCGGCCAGCTCAAACACCGGCATATTCTTGATGTATTCTTTAATATCGTCTTTAGTGATTTTCGCCTTCGCCATGTTTGTACTCCTTCATCGCTTTCTATATCTGTTCCTATTCCCACAGTCTTGGTTTGTTTCAGATCATGATGTTTGCTCACCCTTTTGCTCGATGGCCTTTAGCACAGTAAGAAAATTGTTGGGTGTAGCCGCCAGCACAGAGACAAAATCCCTGGGCACGGCATTAAACACACCAAGCAACCTTGAGGGCAGCGACGCCATAAGGCCCAATAACTGAGCCCGAAGCTCTTCTTTTGAAGGCAAATTGATTACCTTCTTCATCTCCTCTTGGAGCATGAGCCTTCCAGCTAGCACGCCTGCCTTGACTTCCAGCTTTTCGTTGCTCTTGGCATAGTCCAGCAACAATCTCGCCGGCGTCAACTCATCATCGTAGCAAAGGGCGAGGGCACAGGGTCCGGTAAGATAGTCCTCTAACGGTGAAGCCGCAGTGCCCTTGACTGCCAGCCGAGTCAGAGTGTTTTTCACCACCCGGAATTCCACGCCCGCTTCCTTGAGTTTGTGGCGCAATTCAGTGATCTGCGGCACTTTAAGACCACGGTAGTCGGAGATCACTGCTGCTTTGGACCGCTCCAACATGCTTTGGAGCTCGTCCACTATTGCTTCTTTCTCTTGACGGTTCAAATCTCTTCTTCCCTCCTTTCCTCTGCCAGTTAAATCATGCTCTGACAAAGTCAGGGGAGGCACCCAATGGTAAGAGGCGGATGGCCTATCTCAGTCTCGGTAGGCTGACACAGAGTCAATTACCCGCATGCCCAACCCAAATGGCGATGTGACCGGACCAGCTGTCTGGTTACATCTTGTTTTTCGTCGGGCAAGGTACCTACTGTCTTTGACGAGTCAAAGCATCGCCGAGGCAGCTATTTTCGGTGGACAATGTCCACCTCACCTATATTTAAAAAATTCGAAATCCGAAGCACGAAATACTAAAAAAATCCGAATTACCAAAATTGTCCTCCGGACTCCCCACCCTACGGGCGGGTTCCCAGTTTCAAATGACCAAAACCAAAAAAGCTCAAGATGCGTCCATTATTCTTTGTTTTGAACATTGAGAAATTCGAATTTTGAATTTGTTTCGTCCGCCTCCGGCGGATCGATATTCGATATTCGGATTTAAGATCAGCTGCAGTTATCTTCCCGCATCGAGCTGTACTGTCCAATGCTTACAGACTGCTGACGGTTGACCGCTGATTTATGTCAGCAGAGCCTTGACGTTGGTCGGATCTATCTTGATCCCTGGTCCCATGGTAGTGGAAATGGCAATGGTGCGTATATATGTACCTTTACTGGCCGCAGGTTTTAGACGAACAATGGTCTCAATGAATGTGGCGATATTTTCCAACAACTTTTCCGCTCCGAATGATACCCTGCCGACCGGAGCGTGGATGATACCGGATTTTTCCACACGAAAATCGATCTTTCCTGCCTTGATCTCTTTGATGACCTTGGCAAGGTCAAAGGTGACGGTTCCCAACTTGGCATTTGGCATCAGGCCACGAGGTCCCAAAATCTTACCTATTTTGCCGACCGACCCCATCATATCCGGGGTGGCCACAGTCTTATCGAATTCGAGCCAGCCGCCTTGGATTTTCGTGATGAGGTCATCTGAGCCAGCATAGTCTGCACCCGCATCGAGCGCTTCCTTTTCTTTTTCTCCCTTGGCAAAGGCCAAGACCCGCACCGATTTACCAGTACCGTTGGGAAGGACCACCGTGCCGCGCACCATTTGATCCGCCCGGCGCGGATCCACTCCGAGACGTACAGCCAGGTCAACGCTCTCGTCAAAGCGGGCGTAAGAGCAATCCAGGGCAAGTTTCACCCCTTCAACAAAGTCATATCGCTGGGCAAGATCTAGGCTCTCTCTGGCTTTTTTCTGCTTCTTTGCTCTCTTAGCCATATCGTTACTCCAAACCTACTCAATTGTAATTCCCATGCTTCTGGCGGTTCCCTCGATGATCTTGACCGCTGCCTCTACACTATGAGTATTCAGGTCAGGCATCTTAAGGCGGGCAATCTCCTCCACTTGTCGACGTGAGACCTGACCCACTTTCTCTCGGTTGGGTTCACTTGATCCCTTGGCAATCTTGGCCGCTTTTTTTAGAAGCACCGCGGCAGGAGGCGTTTTCGTCACATAAGTGAAGGAGCGGTCAGCATAAACCGTAATGACCACCGGGATGATCATGCCTTCTTCCCCCTGGGTCTTGGCGTTAAAGGACTTACAGAACTCCATGATATTCACCCCATGTTGACCCAAAGCGGGGCCGATGGGGGGAGATGGGTTGGCTTGACCAGCCGGAACCTGCAACTTTATATTTGCGATCACCTTTTTCGCCATGTCTCAACTCTCCTAGCTGTCAGTCGGAACCATCCTCGTCAGTGCACTCAAGAAAGGCTGAGGGCTCAAGGTACAAGGCATAGGGTATCTTGAATAATCTTTTCTTCCCTGCGCCTTGCGCCGTGCGCCTTATGCCACAAATCTTTTCGGCTGGCAAAGCCATTGAAACTTGACCTGGTCCAAAGAACCAGGTTTTCTTTGCCCAAGTAAATCTTCTTTGTGGTCTTTGTGTTGCTGCTCCTAGCCTCGCTACGTTAGATTTTTGTCACCTGGACAAAATCCAGCTCAACCGGAGTCGATCTGCCGAATATGCTTACCAAGACACGCACCTTGCCCTTTTCCGGGCTAACTTCGTCCACCACGCCGTTGAAGTTGGAGAAGGGACCATCAATGACCCGCACCTCATCACCCCGGTCAAACAGGTATTTTGGCTTGGGCTTAAGCGCGCCTTCAGTCATTTGCTCGATAATTTTCTGTGCCTCTTCGTCACTGAGTGGGGTTGGCTTGTCTTTGCCACCAATAAAGCCCGTCACCTTCGGAGTATCTTTAACGATGTGCCAGGTTTCGTCGTTGAGTTCCATTCGTACCAGGATATAACCCGGATAAAATTTACGCGCAGAAGTTTTCCTCTCGCCTTTGACGAGTTCCACTACCTTCTCAGTGGGCACAAGGATCTTTTCAAAGAACTCTTCCTTACCCAGCGACTTGATCCGCTCTTCCAGGGCTCCCTTTACCTTCTGTTCGTATCCTGAGTAGGTATGAACGATGAACCACTGCATAGTAAAAATCTCTCTCCGTTCTTGAGTGGACAGAAAAGCATTAAAGCTTCGCCAGGGACAAGTTTCCGGCTGCCAATATTGCCGGCAGATCCCCCAGTGTTTCTCTGCACTAACTGAGCACGAGCCGCATAAGCTTGGACAACCCCAGATCCACGAGGCCCAGGAATGCGGCTATTAAGATTACGATAACCAGTACCACCGAAGTTGATGCAATCGTGTCCTTGCGCGTAGGCCATGTAACCTTGGACAACTCAGCCCGCACCTCGCGGAGGAACTGGCTAACCGTGTCCACCACACCTACGGTTCTGTCTTTGACACTCGCCTTGGCTGCTGGCTTTCGACTTTTGACCGGCCTGCTTTCTGCGACTGCCACAGCCTTGGGCTTGTCAGTAGA
The DNA here is from genome assembly GCA_050124835.1 of Syntrophobacterales bacterium. Taxonomy (GTDB): domain Bacteria; phylum Desulfobacterota; class Syntrophobacteria; order BM002; family BM002; genus BM002. The sequence continues at coordinate 8,932 of JASFEM010000126.1, forward strand.
ACCTTTTGAGGCAACGACAGATTTCTTTTTCTTCTTTTTTTTAGATTTCTTCATAGCCGCAAAAATAAATGGCAGGCCAGGAGGGATTCGAACCCCCAACACCCGGATTTGGAGTCCGGTGCTCTAGCCGTTCGAGCTACTGGCCTGCTGGAATGGGATCTCATTCAATAATTGTGTCAGCAACAGTCGTAGAATAGTCATATCACCGCAGAATAAATTTATCCCAAGCTCGCCTTCTAGTGGTTCTAAGCTTACCTGTATGAGCGGATCGGGTGTGGACTCCATCCAAAGATTACCCTACTTGGTCTCTCGGTGCAGGGTATGGTGCCCGCAAAACCGGCAATATTTACGAAATTCCAGTTTGTCCGGAGTCGTCCTTTTGTTCTTGGTTGTCGTATAGTTTCGCCTTTTACACTCCGAACAGGCCAAGGTGATGATGATTCGCATGCTTTATCCCAATAGATTGAGGAATTCAGGAATTGCCAATTGACAATTCCTCAATCTCTTAATTGTTTTACTCCACAACATCACTGATCACACCAGCACCCACCGTACGGCCGCCCTCACGAATAGCAAAGCGCAACTCCTTCTCCATCGCTATCGGCGTGATCAACTCAACGTCCATGGCTACATTGTCACCGGGCATTACCATCTCTACACCCTCGGGCAACTGCACCACCCCAGTCACATCCGTGGTCCGAAAATAAAACTGCGGCCGATACCCATTGAAAAACGGCGTGTGACGTCCACCCTCCTCCTTCTTCAATACGTAAGCCTCAGCCTTGAACTTCGTATGCGGCGTGATCGAACCAGGCTTCGACACCACCTGACCACGCTCCACATCGTCTCGCTTTACACCACGCAACAACACCCCAATGTTGTCTCCTGCCTGACCCTCATCCAACGTCTTGCGAAACATCTCAACACCAGTACATACCGTCTTGTGCGTCGGACGTATCCCGACAATCTCTACCTCATCGC
>JASFEM010000127.1:0-9831 GCA_050124835.1 Syntrophobacterales bacterium
GGGGGACGTCAAAACCTACCAGTGTCCCTACTTTTCGATATGAAGCGGGCTACGGCTGGCGGGACGAATTGTTGCCAGTCGCCACCGGTGGCAATTAACTTGCGGATTTCCTGGCCGCTTATACCTTTACTCAAAGAGTCTTCCACTATTACAGTAAGACCAGCCTGTTGGAATCTCTCCGCTTTTTGACGTTCCCAGGGGCTGTATGCCACTATAAACATGGCAGTGCCAGGGGGCACGTAGTGAGGCCATCTATCCGGGTGGTGAATGGGGAAGGGTACGATAAAAATCCTCTCCATGGGGTAGCCCTCTTCCCGGAGGCTCTCCTGAATCATTATTAGCCGCTCGGTAAAACTGAAGGGGTTTGATGGGGATAAATGGCGGTGCTCATTTAGGTCGTCTTGAACAACGGTGCTGGGATCAGGGTTGGTAATGCCCACTATCATCCGTTTAGACTTCTCCCACGCCAAACGGAAGTAACGTAGATGCTCTAAGTGAAATGGCTGAAATCTGCCGTGGATCATGCCATAGGGATAGCGCATTGGTTGCCCCTGGGTATTATATGGTTGAACTGGAAAGACTGTTGTAACCGTGGTTACGTTCACGCCGCAAAAATGTGCCCACAATCTCGAGGGTTTGCAGAAGCGATTCTTCTTCTCTTAACTCTAAAACCCACCAATCACACCAGGGGAGCTGGAGTATCATCCGAAGCCGCTCTTCTAGGTCCTCTAATTTCTTGGGTGGCAGGTGCCGTTCATCTTTTTCCTGATGGTAAACATGGGCATTTACAATTCGTTCAGCCTGGGGAGCAACGAAATCATTCACCCTGTATTGCTGACTTAAGATGGATGGACTGACAAAGGCATGCCCCACATCTATAGTCGCCCAGCATCCAGATTTACGGATTAACTTTTCAAAAAGCTCCGGCCTGCTCGTCCAACCCCAGGCGAGGTTTTCCAGACAGAGACGAACTCCTATACTGTTTGAATAGCGTACCAGATCTGCCAAACGCTCAACGGTTCTGCTCCACGACAAGTCAGTTGTGGTATTTCGCCCTAATCCTACATGGATAGTGAGAAAACGGCCCTCCAGTTTAGAAACGAGACGGCAAATTCGGCGGAAGATGTTCATCGCATTTTTGCTGTTTTCATCATCAACGTCTCCCAGATCGATTTTTTTGAAAGCGCAGTGGTAGCGGACCTCAAGAGGGTGCAGGCTGGAGATGGTTTTCAGCAGGGCTGATTCTTCAGCGGGGCTTCGCGGAAGGTTTTCCTGTTTGAAGCTCCAGTCAATGCCAGCAAATCCATTTTCAAGAGCGAATTCTTTGAGCTTAACTACATCTGCGTTGAAGTTGCAGCAAGCCAGCGTCGGACCGTTGATCACGATTCAGCCATCCTTATTGAATATTGCCATTATCAGTACAGTTTACAGATGATAAGCATTTACATAGGAGATGACAATTTGTCCAATAGCAAATATCTATAATCAGTTTGTTTTGTATCGAGTTTAAAAATAGGGCTGTGGCTAGGAGTATGTTCATCGATTTTAACTCCCATCTCGCCCTTGCGATTTTTTAGCATAACTTGTTAGAATAATTAGTTAAATTATCTTGATGTTGACGGATTCCAATTTTCATAATATTGGTAATTCTGATATTTGAATATTTTTATATTGAGATTTCCAATAGACCTGCAATAGAGTAGGAATTGCTGATTTTCTAATCGCTGCTCTGCCTGTAAGGCTTCGGCTCGATAGCGTCGGGCCCATTGCTAACCTCAAGAGACGCTGCTCCTTTATTTTTCAGATGCTTTTCAAAAGCAATGAGATCTTGGTCTGAACCATTCGTGGGCTTTGAGGCGTGACAATGTGGAAACAGGGTTGGTATCCACGGTTGCGAAAGACAAAAGTGCTGCTCTTTGTGTCAGTGTGGTTTTTGGTTCTTGCGAGATCTGCATTTGCCGAGACCGATCTTCAAAAGCAAAAGTTGGCCATTGTCCAGGAAGAGGCCAAGAGGGGAAACTACAAGCTCATCACGCCAGAGTCCCTGAGAGATCGATTTCTCAAAAATCCCTCCTCTCTCTCTTTGGTGGATACCCGCCAGGACTGGGAGTACCAGCAAGAGCACATTCAGGGGGCCGTGAATCTGCCGATTAGACCCACCTGGTGGACCCAGTATTCTCCCTGGGTCCGGGCTTCGATCAAAAAGGTACTCGGACCTGATAAGAGTCAGGGCGTCGTATTTTACTGAGACGGCCTTACCTGAGTCCGCAGTGACTCGGCGGCCAGGCTGGCCGTTCGCCTTGGTTATGAAAACGTCTATCGCTACGCTGAAGGGCTTCCCCAGTGGAAAGATATGGGGCTGCCCACAGTAAAAGGACAAATCTCCCTGGCGCAGTCCTCGGGAATCGGTGCTCCAGGATCCGCACTTTTTCAATCAGGCTTACTTCTGACTCTTGTGGGAGTCTTTTTTGGCGGCCTTGCCCTTAACCTCACCCCCTGTGTTTATCCACTGATTCCCATAACGGTTTCCTATTTTGGCGGACGAGGCACAGACAAAGCCGGCCTGCTCGCTGTTCACAGTCTTTTTTTCCTGCTGGGCCTTGCTGTTACCAACTCCACTCTGGGGGTGGTGGCTGCCCTCACTGGTGGTCTCTTAGGGTCGGTGCTTCAGCACCCGGCTGTTCTTATTGCAATAGCCACGATTCTTGTGGGACTGGGTCTGAGCTTTTTCGGTCTGTGGGAACTCAGGCTTCCAGGATTTCTCACCCAGGCTGCATCCAGGTCGTATGGCGGTTATGGTGGCAGTCTATTTATGGGCCTTACCCTGGGAGTGGTGGCTGCACCCTGCATCGGCCCTTTTTTAATAGGGCTGCTGACTTACGTGGCCAGCACCGGCAATCCTTATCTGGGATTCATGCTTTTCTTTACCTTGAGCCTCGGCTTGGGAATTCCGCTGGCTACTCTGGCCTTCTTTTCCGGGAAATTGGATAGACTACCCCGCTCTGGGGAATGGATGATATGGGTGCGCAAAGGTTTGGGATGGGTACTGGTGGCCATGGCCGCTTACTTTATCAAACCCCTTTTCTCTTCACACCTTGCTGGAATCATTCTGTTATCAGCGGTCATTCTGGCAGCAGGAGTACACCTTGGCTACATAGATCGGACAACGGGCACTTTCCGTGGTTTTGGCTGGTTGAAAAAAGGAATCGGTATAGCTCTCATTATGGTTGCCACCTATCAGATTGCCTCCACTGTCACCATCGGCCCTGGTGTTACCTGGCAGCCCTACTCTGAGCAACTTTTGAAGAAAGCAACCAGCGTTGAAAAGCCGGTGATCATCGACTTCTATGCAGACTGGTGCGCACCGTGCCGGGAACTGGAACAAATTACCTTTCATGATCCTGAAATCGTGAAGTTGGCAAAGAATGATTTCGTGATGATCAAGGTTGACCTGACCCGCAAGGGTGATCCGATCAATGAACATTTGCTGCGGCAATATGACGTCAGAGGGGTTCCTACCGTGGTGTTTTTGCACAGAAATGGCAGGGAGCGACGTGATTTGCGTGTGGTAGATTTTCTGCCTCCGGCGCAGTTTATCAAACACATGGCAGTTGTCAGTAATAGCGGTTCATAAAAAGGAGAAAAATATGCTGAAAGTCAGGTTTTTTATGAACGAGCCCAATGGTAAGCCTTGAAAGCACTTCAAAGAGATGATGCCCAGGTTGGGCCAGAAGTACGAATTAGAAATTGAGACCATATCTAAACCCAATGCAGAATACTTAACCGATGAATATTTCGAACTGGATCTGCCTGTGGCTCCTGCGGTAATGGTGGGTGAGGAAATCGTGGCTGAGGGTACCGACGTTGCCGAAGAAAAACTCGAGGCGGTCATTTGTCAGCACCTAGGGCTTCCACCGCCAGAACCGCGAAAGAAAGGAATGCTGGGGCGGCTATTCAAATAGATCTTCACCCTCAAAGAAACATTCACTGATCCCGCAAGATAACCTTCAATAATCGTATAGACTTCAACTCAGCCCATTTAAATAGGTATATCCGATAACATCTATCGGATAACATCAAAATTATCTATTTGACTTTCCCTTAAATCAGCTTTGTAATAGTGCGCATGTTCACATTTTTGGTGATCTTCAGATAGACATGGTCATGTAACCACCTATCACGGTCATTAAATCATTCGGACAGGTGAGGCTCGATGCGCTACTCCCCAGTTGCCACAATGCTAGCTTGCATGTGTCTCCTGTTATTTCTTCCCCCTAATGTCTCTGGGCGCACACCTGCAATCCGTTTCCAGGAAGATGTGTTCACCTTCCAACCGATCCTGGAGGGCAAATCTGTTGAGGTCACTTTCGAATTTAGTAATGACGGTGGGGAACCTCTTGTGATCCACGATGCAGTGACCTCGTGTGGTTGCACCACGGCAGACTACCCAAGCTATCCCTTGAGGCCGGGCGAGAGTGGCAAGATCAACACCACATTTCACTCCAAGGGCCACGGCGGGGATAATGATATCAGTCTGCTGGTCAAGAGCAACGATCCCGCAGTGCCAGTAAAGACATTGCGGATCAGAGGTAAGGTTATCCGGCAATGGCAAGTGAAGCCGGGTCGATTCATTTTCACCAACCTCAAGCCAAATCGCAGTTACACTCGAAAGCTGCGGATAAATAACTTCATGGACGAATCACTACAGATAAGAGAACTGGTCGCTGGGAATCCCCACCTCCACCTTCTTTCTAACCCAAAGAGAGTGGTCCCGAAAGGGGATGAAGTTATTGATTTTGAAGTGAGTGTTAAGGATCTAAAATCCGGAGGAATCGCCCAGTCTTCTATTCGAATCGAGGTTGCCAATGCCGAGATGCAATCGGTTGAAATTCCCGTCTTGATGAAACTGAAATGACTGGTTGAACGGGAGTAAATCTATGCGAAAGGTTACAGTGGTCCTCTGGTTGATTGTTGTCGCTGCGAGTCTATCTCTCGTTTTGGGTTGCGATAATCCCCAAAAAGTGGGGGTAACACAAGCCAATGTCCAGTCTGAGTTCTTGGCAATGAAGGCGTGTGCTGAGAAAGAGCGAGGCGGTTACAAACTTATTAGTCTGGCGCAATTGAAAGCGAAGCTGGACAATAAGAAAGATGTTCTGATAATTGACACAATGCCGTACGAGGACAGCTACAGGAAACAGCACATACCTACGGCAGTTCAATTCGAGTTCCCGATTGCCGAGATGAAAACCATCGATCCTGAAATGAACAGGCAATATCAGGAGTTACTAGGGCCGGACAAAACCAAAATGATTGTAGTTTACTGTGGTTTTGTCAAGTGCGGCCGGAGCCACAATGGGGCCATGTGGGCGACAAACTTGGGTTACACAAAAGTCTACCGTTGTCTCGGCGGTATATTCGGTTGGAAGGAGGCGGGGTACCCAGTTGAAGCGGTGAAATAGCTCACTGAGCTATTTCCAGCGGGCAGCCACCTTCGCCTCATGGCCTTGGCGCGCCAAGGCTGGCAGCAGGCAGTACATTGAATTGTTGAGTGCTTACACACCCATCATTCCACTATTCCATTATTCCAATAAGAACACTTATATCCAACCACAGAGAGCTGTGGTGAGGGTCATGCCAACCAATCCAGGAGCCCGGTGATTACACCGGGCTTTTTTTTGTTCCAATACTATTGTCATTATTTTATATTGAATGGCAGAATTCTTGCTTGCAATCGCCTCTAGCCTAGATTGTTCATAAATCCGAAGAATTCGTGAACAATGCAGACGAGCATTTGAAGCGAAAAAATATAAGGTGTCTGTTAAGTGCAAACAGTGTGTAATGGTCACGGAGGTGGAAAGATGACGGATTTGCAGCTCCATAAGAAATTGGCTGTTTTGGTCGTTATTTTTTTGGTGACTGCCTGTGCCGGACCCAGTGTGAAAAGAACCGAGGTTGATAAAACCATCGATCTGAGCGGTCAGTGGAATGATACTGACTCCCGTTTGGTGGCCGAAGAGATGATCTTGGACTGCCTGGAGAGGCCCTGGCTTCAGCGATATGAGGCGGGTCACCCTGGAAAGGCCCCAGCGGTAATTGTCGGCACCGTGAAAAATCGGAGTCACGAGCATATCAACACCCAGGTTTTTATCAAGGATCTGGAGCGCGCTTTGATCAATTCTGGTCGAGTAGCTTTCGTGGCCTCCAAGGACGAGCGTGTGGAACTAAGGGAAGAAAAAGCTGATCAGCAATATGGCTTCACCTCACCGGAGACGCAAAAATCCATAAGTAGGGAGGTGGGAGCTGACTATATGCTCCAGGGCTCCATCAATACGATCAAGGATGAAATTAAGGGCAAGTACGTTATTCTCTACCAGGTGAATCTTGAACTGATTGAGTTGGAAACTCATCTGAAAAAGTGGATCGGCCAGAAAGAAATCAAGAAATATGTCAAACGCAGTCGCTTCACTTTCTAAGCAGCAAGAGAACACTCCTTGGACATGTCATGTCGTAACGTTATGCAGAGCTTCATAAAGACCTATCAGTGCTGGAACCGCAGTCTTGGCTTAGTGGTGGCGTTTACCGTGGCCGGTCTCCTTCTGGCTACTCTTTCAGGTTGCGCTGGGCCGAGAAAGCTCTACGCCACGGTGGACGACCTGAACGCCAAAGGCGATTTCGCCGAGGCCCGCGATTACGTAGAAGGGCACGCCAAAAGCTATGGTAAGCGCAACCGGCTGCTTTACCTTTTGGATCGGGGAATGTTTGCCTTCTCAACAGGAGAGTTCAGGGAGGCGATTACCTCCTTCACAGAAGCCGAGGAGCTGATGCATGAGCTGTATACGATTTCCCTCAGCCAGGAGGCTACCACCTTTGTGATCAATGACAACGCCGCGCCTTACCGGGGAGAAGATTTTGAGTCCGTAATGGTTAACCTCTTTCTCGCCCTCTCATATGCAAATCTCTCTGAAATTGACGAAGCCCTAGTGGAGGCACGTAAAGTTGATAGCAAGCTGACGGCAATCAATCTTCAGTATGCAGAAAACGAGCAAAATGCCTATAAGGAGGATCCTTTTGTCCGTCTGCTCATGGGAATTCTTTATGAAATGGGGCAAACAAGATCTGACCTGAACGATGCTTACATCTCCTACAGTATGGCCCTAAAAGGATATGAATCTGAATATCAACGTTTCGGGGTGTCATTTCCCGAGCCATTGGTGGAAAACCTCATATCCGTAGCCTCGTTCATGGGCAGAGATGAATTGCGCAAAATGCTGCAACGCTTTCCTTCTCACTCCTTCGTCTCCCTAGCACAGAGGAGAGAGAAGGCAGAGGTGTATGTTCTTCATCTTAATGGCAGGACGCCGGTGAAACAGGAAGATGTTATCGTTGTCCCGGTGCCTGACGGTCACGTGGTTAAAGTTGCTTTTCCTCGCTATGAATACATTCCCAGCCGGATTGTAGGTTCGAGCCTCCACGCCCTCCCTGATGCTGGTAATCAGCAATTCGCGGCCGGTTTCAACGTGGCAGAACCCATCGGCGGCATCGCAGTGGAGAACTTACAGAATCGGCGTCTGCGCATCTACGCCAAGACACTGGCTCGGGTTACCGCCAAGTATCTGGCATTAAGGGAAACGGAACGAAAGGTGCAGAAGGAACACGGGGGCTTGGCTGGACTGCTCACCAGAGTCACGGGGGAATTGCTGATTTTTATGAGTGAGCAGGCGGACCTACGCTCCTGGCGAACCTTGCCGGCGGAAGTCTTGATTAGCAAAATTACCGTGTCCCCCGGTAAGTATCAGATCTGGGCTGAGTGTGTAGACGCATCGGGTGGTTTCGTTCAAAAAGTTGAGCTTGGCAGCCGAGAATTGAAGGCGGGCGACAAGATTTTGATGCAGTTTCGTACGACGCAATGAGGAAATAGCGCAAAGCGCTATTTCCCAGCGGGCAGCAAAACAACAAATCCTCTATTTGCCATGTAAGTCCTTTCTGTCAGCTGACTACTGGCTCTTGCCCCTTGCAGCAATCTTGAATTCCTCCACAACCTCGCCGTTCCTAATGCCATAGGCCCGATCGAAGAGATTAACTACTGCACAAGCATGGTTGGGGATTACTCGAACTCTGTCGCCGATATCTAGATCTTCATCTGGATCAAGGCTCATAATGCCGTGCTCTTCGGAAAGTCTTTCCAACCTTGCTTTTTTGCCCGACACTATGCCAAAGCCAGATGCCATTTCTTTACCGTGTGCGCCCCTATCCGAACTAAAAGCCTTGCTCCCTCCATCTATGACCGCCCTTTGCCTTGAAGGTCGGCTAATCACTGTGGCCACGATGGTTAAAGCGCACTCTTCCACTGTTGCCACTCCAAGGGATATCTGTATGGCATCATGAAAAATGTAATTGCCCGGCCGGATCTCGTTGACACCTTCATGGCCTTGCCAGACCTTCATGGTTGGTGTAGACCCCACAGAGATGACATCAGGAGAAGCGCCGGCCTCCCCAAATGCGAGTGCGGTCTGGGCCATTATTCTGCTTTCGTGGCGACTCACCTCCATGACTTCGGAAAGCGAACTTGCACCATATACCTGTCCGGCGTGAGTGAAAATTCCCTTTAATCTGAGGGAGGGAAGACCACTCATAGCCTGATAGAGTTCGACCGCATCCCTCCCAGGCAAAACACCGCATCGATTGAGCCCGCTGTCGATTTCAATCAGATAGTCAATGTCAAGCCCGGCGGCAGTGAATATATCTGAGAGCTTGCGGGCTGCGGCTATGCTATCCATACCGACAGATAATTGAACTTTTTTTGCGAGGGCGACCAACCTTTTGATTTTTTCCTCGGTAACCACCTGATTGGCTATGAAAATATCATTGATGCCGGCCTCAGCCATGACCTCAGCTTCTGAAATCTTGGCAACGGTAACTCCAACCGCACCCAGACGTGTCTGCTTCAGGGCCAACTCGGGGATCTTGTGGGTTTTGATATGAGGACGGAGGGTTGCCGAGTGCTTGGCTGCTTTTCCCTGCATCCGCTCAAGATTGCGGTCGACAATATCGAGGTCCATTACAAGGGCAGGGGTATCTAGGGTGGCTAGGTTAATGGCTGTCATAGGTCATTGTCTGGGCGCATGTCGAAGGCTAAGAGCAAGTGCAAGCTGGCAAAGGGCTCAGGGCGCAAGGCTCAAGGGGACAATATAGAATTTGATTTGCCTTGCACCTTGCGCCGTGTACCTTGTGCCCGCTACCTTAGCAGCTTAGGCTGCTAGGGTAGCCGTGGACCCCACGCAACTGACGGCAAACGTGCTACCCAATTCTTGACTCAGGCGGGTGTTGGGCCGGAAGCCGGTGCAATGGCCTGTGAGGGCCAGTTGTGCTCCAGAATTCTTTATACCGTTAATGGTCTGGCTGACGACCTCGTCACTCACCTGGGCAAGGTGTAAACCGCCGATGACAGCATATATCCGGGGGTTTCCGGTAATCTCCTGGGCATACTGAATGGTGTTTACGATTCCCGGATGGGAACAACCTGAAATCACTACCAGCCCCTTTTCTCCAAGATTTACCACAAGAGCCTGCTCATCCACCAGAGGGTCGTCCATATCCTCTCCGTCCTTGATAATTTTGGCACCAGGCATGGGGCCCTCAAAGCTAGTACGGCGAGGAATTTCACCGGTGAGATAAACACCTTCTCGCAGTTGGTTAACATCTGTACCGCAGGTCAACTCAGAGCCGGTTGCCTCGATTTTCTCACGTTCCAGTTTCCACGGACCCACCTTACCCCGGGGCGTCATGAGATATTTGGGCCAGAATACATCTGGATGGCAGTACATGGGGAGG
>JASFEM010000128.1:0-9827 GCA_050124835.1 Syntrophobacterales bacterium
CTCCTTCCAGTGCTTCCTGGGTTAGCTCCACGGACTCCAGTTCAAAATGGTGCCTACGTTTCGAGGGAAATACCGGAACGTGGGGATCACTATAGAGGACCTCAGCGCCCTTGCTCTGAAGGATTTCCATCAGTTCCATGGCCGGCGACTCACGCGCATCGTCCACGTTTTTCTTGTAGGCCAGTCCCAAAACCAGAACTCTGGCTCCCTTAAGTGACTTCCCCCTCTCATTCAAGGCGTCGATTACCTTGCCCACCACCCACTGGGGCATGGCGGTATTTACCTCACCGGCCAGCTCGATAAAACGGGTGTTGATCCCGTATTCGCGGGCCTTCCAGGTCAGATAAAACGGGTCGATGGGAATGCAGTGTCCACCCAATCCAGGTCCAGGATAAAAAGGCGTAAAACCAAAAGGCTTGGTAGCGGCGGCATCGATAACCTCGCGAATATCTATTCCCATGCGGTCTGCCACGATCTTGAGTTCATTTACCAGCCCAATATTTACCGCCCTGTAGATGTTCTCCAGAAGCTTGGTCAGTTCTGCTGCCCGAGTGGATGACAGCGGCACCACCCGGTCAACTACCTCGCCGTAGAGAGCTTCGCCCACCTCGAGACAATCTCTGGTTGAGCCACCGCAAACTTTTGGGATGTTGCGGGTATTGTAGATGGGATTTCCAGGATCTTCGCGCTCTGGCGAGTAGACGAGAAAGATGTCTTTACCGATGACGTGACCAGCCTCTTCAACTCTGGTCCGCAGCTCTTCTTCGGTAGTGCCGGGGTAAGTGGTGCTCTCCAGGCCGATCATCTGTCCGCGCCGCAGGTGCGGCAACAGTGAACTTATGGTGCTACGCACGAAAGACAAATCCGGTTCGCGATGCCTGTTGAGAGGCGTGGGAACACAGAGAATGAGCACATCTGTCTCAAAGGCTCGTCCATAATCGCTGGTTGCAGCAAAGAGCGGCACTACCCTGCCCTCTCTTAGCTCAACCTCTTGTTTCAGCCTCTCTGCAATGGCCCCTGAAGGGATGTGCCCGATATAGCTTTTACCGCTGTTAAGCTTGTCCACTTTTACTTCATCAATGTCGAAGCCGAGTACAGGAAATCCCATTTCGGTGAAACGCAGCATGAGGGGAAGTCCAACGTAGCCGAGTCCCACGATTCCAATTACCGATTGACGATTTTTGATTTTCTGAATGAGTTCCTCTTTCATACGAGACCTCACATGGTTCGGTATTCGGTGAACGCATCTGGCGGCATTTAGCATCAGGGCTGACCGCCTATTATCAGGCTTACTCTCTCTCGGTCATGACCCTAAATTGCCACTCTATGTCATTTTGGTACCGACCTACTGACAGCGGAAGCCAAATGACTTGATTCCACTGCTTGATACAAGATGCCATCATACATCAAGGCACCGGTTAATAAAAGACTCAGTTGCAGCGAGACACAAGACCGGCACTGGTTAGGAAAACCCCGGTTGCATTATTCAACGACAGTGGTTATAAATATCGAAATACATTAAATCGGCAGATGACAGAGCCAGTTAGTAATAACTTGCCCCTGAGGGCAAGTTGGCCAAAGTTCAGATAACTATGTTTCTGCCCTGTAGGAGGCTAGAATGAGGGAACAAATTCAACAAGCTCTTGATAAAATCCGACCTGCTCTCCAACGTGACGGTGGAGATATCGAGTTGGTAGATGTGGAAGAAGATGGCGTGGTGAGAGTGCGATTGACTGGCGCCTGCGGCGGCTGTCCGATGTCACAAATGACTCTCAAACAAGGTGTTGAGCGCATCGTCAAGCAAATGGTGCCCGAAGTAAAGTCGGTTGAGTCCGTGTAATTTAACTACTTGTGATACTTTTCCCCCCGCATGATCGTGCAGGCCCTGTAGAGCTGCTCTAATAGTATTAGCCTGCTCATTTCGTGGGTAAAAGTCATTTTTGAAAACGAGAGTAGGGTTTGGGCCTGTTGCCGCAGTTCATCTGAAAAGCCCAGAACCCCTCCCACAGCGAAGCATAGCCTACGGCATCCTTCTCTCTCCAACCGTTGCCACCAACGTGCCAGAGATTCCGAAGACATCTGTTTTCCCAGTCGATCCAAAATTACGAGGTGGCTGCTTTGAACAACTGCGGCTGCCACTCTCCGACTCTCAACCGCAACCGCCTTTCCATAATGGTCCTCTTTTTTCAGCCTCTCGGCACCCACAATCTTGACAGCCACTGGCACATATCGTCGTAAACGGGCAAGGAAGTCCTCGATACCCTCCCGCAGGTATGGTTCCCGGGTTTTACCGACAAAGATAATATCAACTTTCATGGCTAAGGTTTAACCGTAGAAATAAAAAACTCTCGATTGCCTTTGGGGCCCAGCAAGCTAGACTCTACTACCCCTTTAACCTCTAACCCCAGAGTACGACAGAACCCTTCCAAATCACCTATTACCTGCTGATGCAACTCGGGGTCGCGCACCACGCCTCCTTTGCCCACTTGGCCTCGTCCCACCTCGAACTGGGGCTTGATCAGCGCCAGCAAGCAACCGCCATTTCTTAGAAAATCGAGAACCTTGGGAATAACTTTTTTGAGGGATATGAAGGAGATGTCAATAACTACCAGATCCACAAGCTCTGGAACTTGTTCGTGGGTCAGATAGCGGACATTGCATCGTTCCAAGACCACCACGCGAGAATCATTCCGGAGCTTCCACGCCAACTGGCCATAACCCACGTCGATGGCGTAGACCCGTTTTACCCCCCGCCTGAGGAGGCAGTCTGTGAACCCCCCGGTGGAAGCACCCACGTCCATGGCCACCAATTGGGCCACTTGCAGAGAAAACTCTTGCAGAGCACCCGCTAACTTGACGCCACCGCGACTGACATAGGTGTCATCTTTGCCGAGGATCTCCACTTTGCTGTCAGGGGCAACGAACTGGCCTGCCTTCAGGGCTTTGCGGCCGTTGACCCACACTTTTCCTGCGAGCACCAATGCTGCGGCACGCTGACGGCTTTCAGCCAATCCTCGTTCCACCAGTAATCTATCAATCCGCAAGCGCTCAGCCATAAAAATTCAGCCTTCAGTAAATACGCTAATTACACCGGAGGTGTCGGACAAGCCGCTAAAGGCCAACTCCATATAATTATTTACTTTTACTGATTGCTGGTGGCTGACTGCTGATCATAGGACACGGCTTGCTTGGCGTCATCGGTCGCAATCATAGTGCGTCCGGCCTCCGCAATTGCCGCCGCATCGATGTTGCAGTTTGCCCGCTGCACTTGCTGAGCGCCGTGTTCTATGAAATGATCGCCAATGCCCAGACGAACAACACGGACACCCGTATGGCCCTCTTCAGCCAATAATTCGAGTACGGCACTGCCAAAACCGCCTTGGAGAGCGTTTTCCTCAACCGTAAGTAGACGATTGGTCTGGCGAGCCAGCTCATAGATGAGATTCCTATCCAAGGGCTTGACAAAGCGGCAGTTTGCGACAGCAGCCTGGACACCTTCCTTTTCAAGAACTCTAGCTGCTTCCACCGCTGGCGTCACCCTATTGCCGATAGCAAGAATGGCCAAATCGTTGCCTTCACGCAGCAACTCCCCTTTGCCGATGGGCAGGGTCCGGATCTCACTGTCCATGGCCACTCCCTCCGCAGAACCCCGGGGATACCGCAGGGCCGCGGGACCGTCGTGCTCCAAGGCGGTTTTCAGCATCTTTTGTAGCTCATTTTCATCGGCTGGCGCCATCAGCACCATGTTGGGAATGTGTCGCAGGTAAGAAAGATCGAACACACCGTGATGGGTAGGGCCGTCTTCACCCACCAATCCTCCCCGGTCCATGACAAAAGTAACTGGCAGGTTCTGCAGACAAACATCGTGAATTACCTGGTCAAAGGCGCGCTGCAAAAAAGTACTGTAAATGGCAGCCACTGGTTTGAACCCTTCCAACGCCAATCCCGCTGCAAAAGTCACCGCGTGCTGCTCACAGATCCCCACATCGAAGAAACGCTCCGGATACAGGGCAGCAAACTGACTCAAGCCGGTGCCCTCCGGCATGGCGGCGGTTATCGCCACCACCCGATCGTCCTCTTCCGCCAGCTTTACAAGAGTTTGGCCAAAAATCTTGGTGTAGGAGACCGCCCCCGGTTTTTTCAAAGGCTCACCACTACTCACTTCAAATCTGCCCAGACCGTGGAATTTGGAAGGATCACATTCGGCGGGCTTGTAGCCCTTACCCTTTGTGGTTAGCGCGTGTACCAGCACCGGACCCCCAATGTGCTTTGCGTTGTTGAAGGCTTCAATAAGCCGTTCCAGTCGATGTCCTTTGATGGGGCCAATGTACTCGAATTTCAAAGCCTCAAAGAGCATACCTGGGGTAAAAAAACTCATTAACGAGTCTTCACCCCGCTTGGCCAGCTGTAGGATGTCGTCACCAACTGCGGGAATACTACTGAGCACACTTGCCACTTCTTTCCTGATGCGGACACCGAATTTGCTCGTTCTCTTGCGGCTTAAGAAGGAAGAAAGTGCGCCCACATTGGGGGCGATGGACATCTCGTTGTCATTTAGCACCACGATAAGGTCGCGCTCCAGATGTCCGGCCTGATTGAGCCCCTCGAAAGCTATCCCCCCGGTCATCGAGCCATCGCCAATGACGGCCACTACCCTATTTTCATCACCCTTCATGAATTTTCCCGCGGTAAAGCCCAGGGCTGCAGAGATGGAAGTACTGGCATGTCCAACACCAAAGGCATCGTATGGGCTTTCGCTCCGTTTCGGGAAACCACTGATACCCTCATGCTGTCTGATGGTGTGAAATCGTTCTCTCCGGCCGGTGATCAGTTTATGGGCATAAGCCTGGTGACCCACGTCCCAAATAATTACGTCCCGGGGAGCATCAAAAACGTAATGCAGTGCCAGGGTCAGTTCAACGACTCCCAGATTCGGCGCCAAATGGCCGCCATTCCGAGCTACAGTACAGATGATTTCCTCACGAATCTCCTCAGCCAGCTGGTAGAGCTCTTCAATGGAGAGAGCCTTGAGATCCTGTGGACTGTCTATGCCAGCCAGAAGCGATTTCCGCTCTTGCTCTGACGTTGAGTTGCGCTTGTCCATTTCCGTGCTCAACCTAGAACTCCTTTCTGACTGCGTGTAGCGCACACTGTTACTAGGTTCATATTCTTATGGGTCGCCAAATCTCGTAATAATTTACCTTGAAATTAGAAATCTCGGTAATGTCCACTAAGCGAATATTTCGCAGCAATTATAGCCCCCGTGTCCAATATCGCTGGATTATTTCTTCCTGGTTACGATATATGATGCCAGGGCCCGTAGGGGATCGGCCTTCTCATCAAATCCCTCAAGCGCCTCCAGGGCCTCATCTACAAGATTTCGAGCTGCTTCCCTCGAACGCTCAAGACCGATCGCCGCGGGATAGGTAACCTTCCCCCTGGCCTCGTCTGAACCTGTACTTTTGCCGAGGACTTCCGTATCTCCCTCTATATCCAGAATATCGTCTGCAATCTGAAAAGCCAGACCAACAGCCGTGCCGTAACGGGCCAAAGCGGCAACCTTGTCTTCGGTGCCGTTCCCGGCCAACGCTCCCGCCTCAGCCGCCGCAGAGATGAGCGCGGCGGTCTTACGGCTGTGCATCTGTTTAACAGTCTCTAGATCGGCCGGTTTGTTCTGGGAAAGCATGTCCACCACCTGCCCACCCACCATGCCACGGTAGCTGGCCGCTTTGGCAATAACCCGTATGAGCTCCACTGTCCTTTCTGATACCGGATTCGTGCCGGAGCTGAGGAGCACGAATGCCTCGGTGAGCAATCCATCACCTGCAAGAATGGCGATGGCTTCGCCAAAAACCGTGTGGTTGGTGGGCACCCCACGGCGCAGATCATCGTCATCCATGGCAGGCAAGTCATCGTGGATAAGCGAATAGGTATGGATCATCTCCAAACCACAAGCAGCAGCCATTGCATCCTCAACCTCGCCCCCGACCGCCTCGGCTGCCGCCAGGCATAGAATTGGGCGCAGTCGCTTGCCTCCAGCAAATAGGCTGTAGCGCATGGCTTCAATGACCCTGGCTTCTGGACCCTCTTGTTCAGGCAGGGCAGCCTCCAGAGCATCTTCCACCATCTGACGGCGAGCCTCCAGGTATTGTTTCAGATCGAAGTCAACCGTCATCTTCGGCCTCAGTGAATGGGATGGGCTGCACTTTGCCACCTTGGTCCCTGATCAGCTTTTCCACTTTACGCTCGGCCTCGTCAAGCTTGGTGGTGCAGAACTTGGCTAGCCTTACCCCCTCCTCAAAGGCCTTCAGGGTTTCTTCCAGGGAAAGATCTCCCTCTTCCATCTGGGCAACAATGACCTCAAGCTTCTGCAAGGCCTCTTCGAATTTTTCTTTTTTCCTTGCCATCAAGCCCCCGAAACAAGTTCATTAAGTAATCTAAGGTACCTAATTTTCCAAAAAAAAGAAACCGCAATACCATACGAATCCAACGAAGGGTTGTTCAGGTCAGTAAAAGAGTCCGGTTCCTACCCTCACTCGCCTGTTGCTCTCAAAAGAGCGAAGGGATCGACCCGAGCACCTCCCAGTCGAACGCCCCAGTGCAAGTGTGGTCCGGTGGCTCGTCCAGTTGAGCCAGCGAGGCCAATGGTCGCTCTCTTTCCCACCAAATCTCCCTCAGAAACATTCACCTGGGAGAGGTGGAAATACATGGTATATAGCCCCCAACCGTGATCAACAACCACTGCCTTCCCGTGGAAATAGAAGTCTCCCACCAGAACGATCCGGCCATGATTGGCCGACCGCACGGGCTCGCCCACCGCGGCCCGCAGATCCACTCCGGAGTGGGGACTCCTCGGTTCACCATTGAGAATTCGCCTGAGACCAAAGGGTGTTGTCAGCTTTCCAAGCACAGGACGTACGAAACTGCCGTGCCAATAACGTTTGGGGGATCGTTTGTACCAAATATTGCTAAACCGTGCTCCTTCCCTCTTCACCCGTTTCAACGTGTCTGCATCCAGGGTGACCATGTTTTCCGGTAGGGTCAGTCGTTGGGTGCCGTAGTCTTTAGTGATTACCTCAAGGCTTCGCCGCCAGGTTTGGGGACGATCTTCTGGGGTCTCTGCATGAATCTCCATATGATAGGTTCCAGCAGCCAGCCTTAGGTCGATCCCCACTAGAGCTAGGTAATCTAGCTCATCAATCTTGAAAAATTCAAGGGATTCCCCCTGCCAGGTGCCTTTTATCCTGGAGCCGTCTGGAAGCCCCCTTACCATAATTCGGGCAACCTCTCCTTGAGCCAGAGGCTGTGTGGGATGTATAAGTTCAGTGGCCCCAGCCGGATGCTGTGTCGCCACACAAAAAATCAGGACTATAGTCATGACCAGCAGTACCTTTCTCAAAACTGCAACTCCCTAAATGGATTCTTTATACAGCGAAATCCCATATCAGAATAAAAGTTCCAAAGCCGAATTCCGTGACGAGGCCAGTCTCAATGGAGCAATGTTCACTCAGCTTCCTGCACCCTGGTTACCTTGCAATCCAACGAGCCCTCATGCAGTCGGACTCGGATTTTATCATCTTTTCTTACCTGCTTGGCCGAGCGCACCACTTCTCCCTTAGGCCAAGTGGTTGTAATGCTGTAGCCGCGTGCCATGATTCCCAGTGGACTCAGGCCGTCCAACTGCGTCAGAGTGCTCTCTAGACTCTGTCTTTTTTCCAGCAGACTATGTCGAGCGAAGAGCCCCAGATCGCGCCAACAATGATTTACGAGCCCCCGTGACTCGGCGATCCTCCGGGCTGGGCTGACATGGACTAAATGATCTCGCAACCGCAAAAACGACTGGCGCTCTGTGTTCAGCACCCTGAGAATGGCGGATTGCAGCCGTTGGGCGTGTTCGTCTAACCGCAAGCGGAGATCAGCCAACCGCGCAGCCGGATGTCGCAGCCGCTGTTGCCTGCTGATCAACCTTTCGCTGGCAAGGTTTAATGTCTGACGGACCCGGCCTGTAAGCCGCTGATATAGATCAGCCACATGGCCCTCCAGGGCCTCTTTGTTCTGAGCCACCAGATCCGCTGCTGCAGATGGTGTCGGTGAGCGCACATCGGCGACCAGATCCGCCAGTGTAACGTCGACCTCGTGGCCAACGGCAGATATCACCGGGATCGCTGATTGGAAAATGGCCCGAACCACGGCCTCCTCATTGAAAGCCCACAGATCCTCCCAGGAACCGCCACCCCGCCCAACAATGAGGACGTCTACGGGGAACTCTTCATTGAAGGCCACTATCCCCTCTGCGATCTCATCTGCAGCGCCCTCACCTTGAACCCGCACTGGATAGAGGTAAATCTCCAGGTTGCTGTAGCGTTGCCTCACCACTCTTATAATGTCGCGGATTGCGGCTCCTGTGGCTGAAGTTACCACCCCCAGACGTTGGGTCAGGAAGGGAATGGGCTTCTTATGCTCAGGGGCGAAGATTCCTTCTGCATCCAGACGCTGCTTCAGCTGTTCGTAAGCAAGCTGCAACGCGCCGACGCCCCGCGGCTCCATAGCGTCCACCAGCAACTGGTATTCACCTCTGGGCTCGTAGACACTGACTCTGGCTTGACAGAGAACGTTGAGGCCATCTTCCGGCAAAAAGCGTATCCAGCGCTGCTGGGAACGGAACATGACACAGCGTATCTGGCTATCAGCATCCTTGAGCACGAAGTAGTAATGCCCGGAAACTGGCATCCTGAAATTGGAGATTTCCCCCTCCACCCAGATGAAGGGAAAGTGATCTTCCAGCAGTCCACGAATCTCCCGGGTGAGTTCGCTCACGGAATAAATCCGGCTCTGGCTGGACTCCTCAGGTGTGAATGGGGTATTCTCGCTAGAATTCATAAGCTTTGGAAGTGTCTAAAGTGCTCTAAAATGAGCTAATATGCCTAAAATATTAAAACCAGGATTACCAAGTATGGTTTCTCTACGCTTATTCTCTTCTCCCCATCTGCTCTCGCCAGGGATGAGCCCCTTGGTAGCATATTTCACTGCCAAGATCAATCCAGCCCAGCAGGCAGCACGCAGGTAGCAGCTGGCAGCAAATAAGAACATGAAGCATCTATACTGCCTGCTGCTAGCTGTCTGCTTGTCCCGAGGGATGTGGCGGGGCTCCCAGCTGAGAAAACATTTAGCGCCCCAGGACCTTCCAACAGCGCACCCGATGGGCACTGTTCACCTCATAAAGTGTGATCTCTCCCTTCCGACAGCGGTCCTCCACCAGGGGACAGCGGTTCTGGAATTTGCAGCCGGGAGGAGGGTTAAATGGGCTTGGCACATCACCGGCCAACGGTGTCCAAGAACGTTTGGCCGAGGGATCTGGAACAGGGGCTGCCTCCAGTAGGGCTGAGGAATAAGGATGTAGATGCTGACTGTATACCACCTCAGCCGGTCCGTACTCCATGATGTGTCCAAGATACATTATGGCGACGTTGTCGCTGACATACTCCACCACATGCAGGTCATGGGCAATGAAAATGTATGTCAGGCCCAGGCTCTCTTGGAGACGCCGCAGGAGATTTAGTATCTGGGCTTGAATGGAAACATCCAAGGCTGACACGGGTTCGTCACAGATGATGAGCTTTGGATCCACGCTCAGGGCCCGAGCGATCCCGATCCGCTGCCGTTGACCACCACTGAATTCATGCGGATAGCGTTGGGCTGCCAGAGCAGGTATTCCAACCATTTCCAAGAGCTCGGCCACCCTCCGCCTACGTTGCTCCAGGCTTCCCACGCCGATGGCGCGCAATCCCTCCTCGATGGATTGACCCACCGTCATTCTTGGGTTTAGG
>JASFEM010000129.1:0-9782 GCA_050124835.1 Syntrophobacterales bacterium
CGCTGGAGACCTATCTGCCCATGTGTCCAGGAGCCCAGAGTGTCATCGGCTGTATTGACATCAGCCATGAATTGAGTCTGGAACCCATGCCAGAGTAATAGGGATTTTAGATTTTAGATTGTAGATTTTAGATTGTAGATTGAGGCTGCAGGATTTTCATCAGGGCGAACCGATTGGCTTTTAAAAGGGAATAGCTCTGTCTTCAAGTGCGCACGCGAAGGGCAATAGGCGTTAATCTAAAATCTACAGTCATATTTGAGATGTTGGGTCAATTCTGAGCGCTGATAAGTGAGGGAGGCGAATCCTCGGAAGAGTGGGAGACAAGTTGCTGTTCTGCCGGGCTCTGGGACATGATGATCCTGGCATTCATTCGTGCTCCTGACTCCATCTTCACGATAGGTGCCTGAACAGTACCGACAATCTTGGCTGAATTGAAAATTTCCAGTCTCTCCGAACACCTGATTGTCCCGGTAAGATTTCCTGAAATGGCCACTTCGCGTGCCACTATATCACCCCGAACCACAGCGTCTTTCCCCACAACAATGGTGCCGCTGGAGCGCAGACTTCCTTCCACGCAACCCTCGATGAGAAAGTCTTCCGGGCACTCAAGACCACCTTTAATTGTGGTATTGCTACCGACATAAGACTGTATGGTCACGGCCGGATTCCTTTTAGGCGTGCTGCACTCTAAACACTAAGCACTACTGAGCGGTTATTGATCATGGCAGTATAGTGAGATCACTAGTAACAATCAGCTCTTCTAATCAGTCATTGGTGCTTAGTGCCTAGTGCCTAGTGCTTAGTGCCTAGTGCTTAGTGTCTGGTGCTTACTAAGTCAACCACCGTTTACGGCGCTTGTAGTGCTTCACGTCGCGGTAAGAGCGTTTCGTTCCCACCTCTGTTAATCCCAGATAAAACCGTTTCACATCCTCATTGTCACGCAACCGTTCCACCGTATCATCCAAAACAATACGGCCATTCTCCATGATATAGCCGTAGTCAGAGATGGTCAGCGCCAGTCTGGCGTTTTGTTCTACTAGTAGAATCGTCGTCTCCTGCTCCTCGTTTATTTGCTTGATGATGTGGAAGATCTCTCCCACCAACAACGGACTCAATCCCAACGAAGGTTCATCCAAAAGCATCAGTTTGGGCTGGGCCATGAGCGCCCTGCCGATGACCAACATCTGCTGCTCGCCGCCGCTCAAATACCCAGCAAGGACGTTTCGACGTTCTTTGATCCGCGGAAAGTAGGAAAACACCAACTCCTGCCTCTCTTTGATTTTCTTTCTGCTCTTTTGCAGGTGTCCGGCTGCAACCAGATTTTCCTCCACATTCAAATCCTCGAATACCCTTCTACCCTCCATAACCTGGAAGATGCCGCGCCGCACGATCTCCTCGGGATCTAGATGATGAATAGGTTCGCCTTCAAATTCTATGACACCGTCGGTGACTTCCCCCTCTTCAGTATTGAGTAAGCCTGAAATCGCCTTTAAGGTAGTAGTCTTGCCAGCGCCGTTGGCACCCAATAGCGATACAATCTGGCCTTCTTCGACACTCAAGGACATTCCCTTCAAAACCAGAATGACATCGTTGTAGATGACCTCTATGTTGTTCACGTTGAGCAACGTCATGACATAACTCTCAATACAACCGCCTAAAGTGAACTAAATTGAAATAAATTGCATAACATTACGGAATTATTAAGTTTATTTATGGGTAATTATTAAAAACTGAGTGCGGATTTCCGACTATCACAACGCAGAACTCGAGCGCAATGCTCTCAGAAATTGTTGCACCATCAGGTTGTACCGATCGTCAGCTTCCAAATAATCCTCGCGAAATAGTTCCGGTGACTCTTTACCAAAGAAGATGAATGGCCCGTCTGGTAGAAGGAAGAGACCATAGATATAGCTTTTTTCGAGGGAGGCAACCTTCTGGGTAAAATCCATGGTACGCTTCTTGTCGCTCGTTTCATAAACGACCATTTTACGTGAAAGCTTTTGCTGTCGCACCAGCATCGGCTTGTATTGTTGACTCTTTCCTTCAGACAGTCCTTCAAGAAATTTGCGGATGGGTTTGCGCAGGTCAGAGGGGAATCGGCTGAAGTTCGTTTGCTCGACTGAGCCCGTGTTTTCTAGAAAGAATACATCGGATAGACCTGCGGACCGTGGCTGCACCTCAAAGAATTGGCGATGAATGTATCCCGATTCTGATTCACTCAGCTCTAGCACCTGCCGCACGTGGCCATCGCCATTTACAGCCCTGTATCCCCGAGCCATGGCAATATCCACCAACTCTTCCAGACTTCTATCTGGACCGTATTGAAGACGTTCTAGCAGGTCTTCATGAGTCAAGCGGGGCCGGAGTTGGGCGCATCCGGCTTCCGCTATCAGGATCGACAAGACAAGAAGAATCCATTTTCCCCGCACAGCGCAAAGCGCACGGCGCATCGCGTATATCTTAAATATTGAATACGTTTTGCGCCTGCCGCTTTGCGCTAATGCGCTCATTCTTCTCCATTACCAGCCCAAGAAGCGGTTCTCCCTTGTTATTGTTATAAAGAGATCCATCTCAGGCACCAGTTTGTTGTTGCTCATTTTAAAGATCCGCAAGGCGGTATTGGGACGATGATCGCTGGGCGTGAAGCTAATGGGCGCAGTGAGCCCACCGGTGTCAAAATTCTCAAGGCTCTCAAGAGCCGCCTTAAGTCCTGGTCCGTTCAGCTGACCCGCCTTATCTGCACGCTTGAGACCCTCCCACATGACCATCATCGCCGTCCATCCCTGGATGTAGCGTACAGTGTAGCTCGCTTCGGGATTGGCCTTTTTTGCTGCCGCCATGGCAGCTTTCATACCGGGAACATCTTCTCCCCAAAAGGCGAAGGGTGCCATGCCGTAGATGCGATCATTGCCGGCGTCACCTGCAAGCTTGATAATATTCTCATCAAATCCCCAGACATTGGAGATGATCTTGGTCCGGAGGCCTAACTTGGCAGCGTCTTTGACAACCACCGAGACGGAAGGCGTGGTCCCGCCAACCCAGGCCCAGTCAGGATCAAACTCTTTCATGTGCAACAGTTGGCTGGTGGCGTCTATGGCCCTTAAACCGACAATTTCATCGGGCCCCACCTCTATACCCAGTTCTTCGGCCATTGCCTTGCCGGCCGGAATGGGCGCCTTGCCATAAGGATGGTCGGGGTAAATGAAAACAACCCTGGGGGCCCGGTCCCCTGCATCAGGGAACATTTTCTTAAAGGAATCTTTTATAAACTTCATTGCCAACCGGATGCCGTCAGAATAGCTTGTTCCGACATAGAAATTGTAAGGAGTCTTGGATGGATCGTTGAGGGCTGAGTCGTATGAGGCTGAAATATAGACAATCTCCTCCTTGTTGACTTGCTGCTTCAGTGCATTGGTATCTCCGGTTCCCCAACCCTGAATCACAAAAACCTTGTCCACCTCTTTGTACTGCTTATACAGACTAACGGCTTCGGGGATCTTGTAAGCATAGTCATTGGCAATGAGCTGAATTTCGCGCCCATTGACCCCGCCATTTTCGTTGATGTATCGTTCCGCATCTTTAGCGGCTTGCGCGTAATCCTTACCCACCCCCGAAGTGGGGCCAGTGATGTCGAAAATCCCGCCGATTTTGATCGGTTCAGCCTCTTTTTTGCCACAGCCCCAGAACACCAGTCCAGTCACCAGCACTAACACGCAGGCCCAATGGTAGATCTTTATATTTCTCATTATCTGCCTCCCCCTCTTTTTTTCAGTTATCCGTTAGATGGCCGCTGCAGTTGCTCCATCTTAGTTGCACTTCTTTTCGCTTGGAGGGTCTTATTCCCGTCCTTTCTCACCTCCTCCCCCGGTATTAATAGACCATATATTTTCCCATATCAGTAAGAAAAAGGCCATAACTTCCAATAGGCACGAATGGTGTGCCAGCGCGCAGCCAGACCATCCGGCTCGAAAATCAGAAATAGAATAATAACCAGGCCGAATACAAGTTCTCTCAAGGTGCCAAAGATGGCAAAGATGTTCGGATAGATGTTGCTCAGTATCTCTGTCGGGATGCGAAGAAGTTCCGGTAGTAATACCATAAAGATCGTCCCGAAGATACCCCCCAATACGTGGCCGAGCCCACCGATGATGACCATGGCAAGATATTGAATGGAAAGCCACATGGTGAAATGTTCATCACTCACCACCAGGTTGTAGTGGGCAAACAACCCGCCAGCTACCCCGACGTAGAACGAACTGATACCAAAGGCGAGAAGGCGATACTTAAACAGGTTGACTCCCATTATCTCGGCGGAAAGGTAACGGTCGCGAATAGCTACCAAAGCACGGCCGGTCTTGGTTCGTAAAAGATTTTTTAGAAAAAGGGTTGAAATTATGACCAGCACCAAAATCAGATAATAGTAGCGGAAATCGGTATCGAAAGAAAAACCCATAATACTCGGACGATCCACAATGAGACCCGCACTCCCACCCGTGAGTGAAGTCCAGTTGCGCATAACGTACTCTATAATAAACTGGGCCGCCATGGTTGCTATGGCGAGATAGAGGCCACGCAAGCGTAAGGAAGGCACGCCGAATATCATTCCGACCGCCGCAGTAACCAGGCCAGCGGCTGGTAGTGACAACCAGAAAGGCCAGCCGGCTTTCATGAACAAGATACCGGAAGTGTAGGCACCAACCCCCATGAAGGCACCATGACCCAGGGAAATCTGGCCGGTGAAACCGGTGAGAAGGTTGAGGCCATGCGCGCCAATGATAAAAATGCCAATCATGTTGGCCATGTGTTGGACGCTGAAACCAAATAAGCCGCTCAAATGCGGAGCAAGAAAAGGAAAGCCAGCAAAAAGAAAAAGCAGAAATGCGCCCATCCAGCACTTGAGCCAGACGGTTTGGAAGATCTTCTCGTCGTCTTCGTATTTAGTATGAAACAGACCAGTAGGCATAAGAATTCGTAACCTGCGCATAGAGCGGAGCCCGTATCGAAAAAGGGCAGTAAACGGCCAACAGTGAGCCATCGCCCAATCCGTTTACTCTTCACTGCTTACCGTTTACCAATCGCTCTACGCTATGCGCTTTGCGCTCTGCGTTTTTTAGACCCTTTCGATCTCCACAGTGCCAAAAAGACCATAAGGCTTGATCATTAAAATCACCACCAGAACAAAGAAAGGCGCCACCTCCTTGACGCCACCGCCAAAGTACATATCCAGATATCCACCCATGAGGTTTTCCAGAATCCCAACGGTCAGCCCACCAATGATTGCTCCGATAACGCTGTCAAGTCCCCCAAGAATCACCGCGGGGAAAACTTTCAGTCCGAAGTCCGCCAGGGTGATATTAATGCCATTGATGTTGCCGATGAGAATACCGCCCACGCCTGAGACCACGGCGGCAATACACCATGATATGGCGAAGATCCGTTTGACACTAATTCCCATGGATTGAGCCACCTGCTGATCGGCGGCTGTTGCACGCATGGCAATGCCGGCCCGTGAGTATTTAAAGAAAAGCGCAAAAATTGCCATGAACAGGAGGGCGAACCCAAAGGTCCACAAATAAACCTCGGAGACAACTATGCCATGGAATTCTAGGGGCTTTTGGGGAAAAATCTGAGGAAACACTCTTATCTGGGTTCCCCAAAACAGGGTTACTACGCTCTTGAGCACAGTGGCCAGCCCAATGGTCACCATGATAACCGTGATAATGGGTTCTCCGATGAGGGGCCTGAGCATGAGCCGTTCCACCAATAGACCGAGAACAACTGAAAAGCCCAAAGTCAGGCAAAACGCCCAAACGAAGGGAATCTGAAAACGCACGATGACGTCGAGACAGATGTAAGCGCCTACCAGAACAAATTCGCCCTGGGCAAAGTTGATGACGCTGGTTGCCTTGTAAATAAGGACAAAACCCAAGGCAACCAGGGCATACACACTACCGATGACAAGTCCGGTGACTACGAGTTGGAGGAAATGAAGCAGTTCTGAACTCATGGGTACTCCCCGGCGCGCTTAGCGCCCAAAGACCCTTTTCCACAACGATACCCGGTCTGCCGCAGCATACTCCTCAGGGGGCGGCACGGTACACACCTGCAGAGTGGTCCTCAAAGTGGCCGTCTTTCCATCCTGGTAGCGAATCACTGATTCTATATCCAGGGCTTCGCGATCGCCGTACAGGCCGGCGATTTCCTTGGCGTATTTCTCGTTGATGAATTTGCGGCGCACCTTCTTGGTGCGGGTGAGTTCTTCGTCGTCCGGATCCAGCTCCTTGTAAAGAAGGAGGAACTTCTTGATCCTGGCCCCCTCCGGCAAACTTCGGTTGACCCGTACCACCTCGCGCTCGATCAGATCATAGACCTCAGGTTTGGCAGCCAGGTCAGTGTAGGTGGTGTAGCTAATTCGACGATCCTCAGCCCATTTGCCCGTATGCTTGAAGTCTATGCAGATCATGGCAGTTATGTAAGGCTTCTGGTGTCCAAGAACCACAGATTCGACAATATATGGACAAAACTTTAATTTATTCTCAATGTACATGGGAGAAAATTGGGTGCCGCCCACGAGACTCATTAGGTCTGAGATTCGGTCGATGCAGATCAGATGGCCAGCCTCGTTTATGTAACCCGCGTCTCCCGAATGGAGCCAGCCGTCTATTAGCGTCGCCCGAGTGGCCTCAGGATCCTTGTGGTAGCCCTGGAAAAGCGCGGGACTTCTGGAGACTATCTCACCTACCCCCGAGGGATCAGCATTATCGATGCGGATTTCGGTCTCAGGAATGGGTTCCCCGACCGAATCAAAATTTATGTCCCCGTCCCTATGAATACAGGAAATTCCCGAAATCTCGGTTTGGCCATAGATCTGCTTGAGATTCACGCCCAGAGCGTGAAAGAAGCGGAAAACATCCGGGCCCAAGGCGGCACCACCGGTAGAAGCGCTGCGTAACCGGGAAAATCCCAAGCGGTCTTTGAGCGACCTGAATACCAGCAGATACATGAGGCCGTAAAGCAAACGCCAGTTCAAGGGAGGCTTCTGTTGTGCAAACTTGAAGTCGGCAATCCGGTAGCCAACCGGCATGGCCAGTCGGTAGACAAATCGTTTGATCCAGCTGGCATCCAGATGCTTGACCATTACCGATCTGGAAAGCCCCTCCCAAACCCTCGGAGGCGAGAACATCACATGCGGGCCGATCTCGTAGAGGTCAGCAGTAGCTGTTTCCGGCTCCTCAGGAAAGTTTACGGTAAAGCCGATGGCCAGAGCACTGGATACCGCCATCATCTGTTCCCCGATCCAGGGCAATGGCAGAAAGGAGACGAATTCGTCGTCCTCACGTTTAGGGTCCACCGCATGCAGATTGAGAGCCATCCTTAGCATATTACGGTGGGTCAGCAGCGAACCTTTGGGGAATCCGGTGGTGCCGGAGGTGTATGAGATGAGGGCCACGTCAGAGTCCTTCAGCGCTGCTAGACTTTGGTCGAACTCTCCCTGGCGATCACGTTCATACTCCCTACCAAGCTCTTGCACTTCAGGAAAGTAGATAAGCCTTGAATCATCGTAACGACGCATCCCCTTTTTATCGGTATAAATGATCTTTTCCAGGCCCGTTAACTCATCCGCCATTTCTAGGATTTTGTCTACCTGCTCCTGGTCTTCTGCCACCACGATCCGGGCTTCCGAGTGGTTGATGATGTAGGCGACCTCTGTAAGGATAGAGTCCTGATAAATGCCTAAAGGAATGGCGCCGAGGGACTGTGCCGCCAGCTCCGCGTACAGCCATTCGGGACGGTTGTCACCAATAATCGCCAGTTTGTCTTCTTTGCCAAGTCCCAGCGCCCGAAGGCCCAGGGCAAAGTTCTTCACATGTTCATAGTATTCCTGCCAGGTCACAGACTGCCAAATGCCGAATTCTTTTTCACGCAGAGCCACCCGCTGCTCACCATAACGGTGCGCATTGCGCTTTAGTAGAGCCGGCAGTGGTGTTCCGTCAATGTTTTCCATTTTTTCGGTCAATTAATTTTCCAACCGTTTCAAATACCCAATTTGGAAAAGGCCTCATCTGAGCCACCCAGATAGGCATTGATGACGTGCTCGTTGTGTTGAATCTCTTCCGGCGATCCTTCAGCTATTTTGGTGCCAAAATCGAGGACAAAAATGCGGTCAGAGATGTCCATCACGACACCCATATCGTGCTCGATGAGAACAACAGTAATACCCTGCTCTTCGTTGATGTCCAGAATGAACCGCGCCATGTCTTCTGTTTCTTCCAGATTCATACCGGCCATGGGCTCATCCAGAAGCAGAATTTTGGGCCGCATGGCCAAAGCCCGAGCCAGTTCGACCCGCTTCTGCAACCCATAGGGAAGTGTACCCACAATTTTTTTTCGGATGGCTTGAATCTCCAGAAGATCGATGACGCGCTCCTCCACTTCCCGTCGCAACCGCATCTCTTCTCTGCTCGCTTTTCCCCAATACAACGCCCCCGAGAGGAAGCCGGAGCGCAAATGAACGTGTGCGCCTAGCTTGATATTGTCCAACACGGTCATTCCCTGAAACAGCTCGATATTCTGGAAAGTACGCGCTATGCCCAAGTGCGCCACTCTGTGCGGAGATAGCTGAGTGATATCTTTGTCTTCAAATAGAATTCTTCCCTGGTCGGGATGGTAGAATCGGCAAATACAGTTTAGAATACAGGTCTTACCAGCCCCGTTGGGACCTATGATCGCGAAAATTTCACCTGGATCCACCGACAGGCTGACACCATTGAGAGCGGCCAAGCCGCCAAAACTTAGATGGAGATCTTGAACTTCCAACTGAATCATAACGTCAACTTCCAAACTGGTTAGATCTGAGCGCAACCCGGAGTGGCGTAACCTACCCTGAAAGTGGTATGCGGGTAGCCAGTATAATGCAGACTTTGGCAATAGACAACAATAGCCTGGCAAAGCCACAAATATCGAGGGCGAATCCTGCCCCAATTGAAAAGATCAGGAGTGGAAATCCTGCTGAAAGTCTCTATAATTTCTTCAATTAGGCTTGCTTTGTCAAGTTAATAACAAAGATCACTTTATCCTCTGAGCCACGTCCCTTGGGTATAGATTCCTCACCATCCGGCGATAGCATTGTTGGCCAATTTCCTCTTGACAACCTCAAGAGGAGGGGGATACGATTTTTTTACTGTCCGAGTGATCTTTGTGGTCTTTGTGGTGATACATCGGGAATAATCTATGGCTTCATCGGCTCTTCAGATCTCACCAGCTTGGTATGCTGTGTATGCCCAGGTCCGTCACGAAGGAAAGGTGTATACACGGCTGACTGCCAAATCCTTTGAATGCCTCTTTCCCCAGATGGAGCGCTGGAGTCGGCGCCGGGACCGACGTAAAAAGATCCAGGTGCCTATTTTCCCCGGTTATCTTTTCGTTCGCACCATACTGGACAATTATGAACAGGTGAAGATTCTGCAAACACCTGGCGTCGTTCGGCTGGTGCGAAACAAGGATGGTCCCCTTCCGGTACCGGATAATCAGATCAACAGCCTGATAACACTCATGGGCAACGCCCCCGCACTCACCAGTCACCCCTACTTGAGGGAAGGCATGAGGGTCAGGATTGCCAATGGACCCCTGTATGGCTGTGAGGGTATCTTGGTTCGTAAACGGAATGAGAAGGCCAGGTTGGTGGTGGCCATCGACATCATTCAACAGGCGGTCTCTGTGGAACTGAGCGAAGAGGACGTTGAGCCCCTAACATTGTAGGCGCATGAATGTTAATGGTTATA